>JAVHPF010000026.1:2376-40839 GCA_036170435.1 Patescibacteria group bacterium | reverse complement strand
TCATGAAATTAACAGATTTTGATTATGATTTACCGCAAGAATTAATTGCCCAAACCCCAATTGAACCAAGAAGTGATTCTAGACTTTTAATTCTAGAAAAAAACTCTTGAAATATAGAAGAAAAACAATTTTTCAATATAGAAGATTATTTATGAGAAAATGATGTACTAGTATTAAATAAAACTCGTGTTATTAATGCTAGATTAAACTGAACTATAAGAGAAAAAGACACAGTTTGCGAAATATTTCTTCATAAACAAATATCACGAGATACTTGGGATTGCTTAGTTTATCCTGGTAAAAAGTTAAAAATTTGAGCAAAAATAGATTTTTTACTATGACTTGAGGCCGAAATAGTAGATATCTCAGATTCTTGAAGGATAGTTAAATTTAACAAATCATGAATAGAGTTTCTAGACATTGTGGACAAAGTTGGACAAATACCACTTCCGCCTTATATAAAGGAAAAATTGGAGAATTCTTCTAGATATCAGACAGTATTTTCTGAGATAAATTGAAGTGTTGCGGCTCCTACTGCGGGGCTTCATTTTACTGAAGAACTTTTAGAAAAACTTGAAAAAAAATGAGTAAAAATAGAAAAAGTACTACTTCATGTATGACTTGGAACTTTTAAATGAGTTGAAACAGAAAATATTCTAGACCATAAAATGCACTCTGAATTTGCTGAAATTGAAGAGGATACAGCTATTAGATTAAATCAATATAAAAAAGAGTGAAAAAGAATAATAGCAGTTTGAACAACATCAGTTAGAACCCTAGAGAGTTTTGGTAATTCTGATAATACTTTGTCTTTTGGATCAAAAGAAACTGATATTTTTATATACCCAGGTTATACTTGGAAATTCGTAGATTCTATAATTACAAATTTTCATCTTCCAAAATCTACACTTTTAATGTTAATCTCAAGCTTTGCTTGAAAAGAAAAAGTAGATGAAGCTTACAAGTATGCAGTAGATAATAAATTCAGATTTTTCTCATTTTGAGATGCTATGTGGATAAAATAAAAGCTAGGGAATGGTTTTAAACCATTCCCTAGCTTTATAGAAATTAATCATTTCTATACTTATCAACTATATTTAATATTTTTCTTGAAGTATTTATAACATCAGGGGCATATTCTACTTCGAAATTTGATGCATTTCAAGCTGTTTGAATAAGTAGAGTTCAAAAATTTAATAGGTTTGATAGAAGTCATTTAGTTTTAGCATTTACTTCTTGAACTTGAGCTATGGGACATTCTGAAATTGTTCTATTTAGAAATGATAATTGCTCAACTCAAATAATTCTACTTGGAGTTATTATGAATAAATCAAGCTCATGATTAAGCCATTCTATATATAAAAAAATTAAGAACATCATCCAAAATAAAACAATAGTCATATTTATAAAAAATGAATCAAATCAGAAAAATCAAAACAATGTACTAGTTACGCTAAGTCATAAAAGAGCATAAATTCCAAGTTGAATATATACGATCCAATGTCTTCTAACCACCATTTCTATATTTTCTCATTCTTTTAAATGTCATATATTTGTTGTTGTATCCATAAAATTATTTTAGGAAATATTTGGCTTTTTCATATAAAAAGCTTCTAATTTAGTTTTGTTATCTAGTTTTATTTTATTTAAAACTTTTATATAATCAATATTTGTTATTTTTTTTGTATTATCTAAGTTTATATTTGTATCTCAATAAATTTCACTTATTTTATTTTCTTTTAAGTATTCAAGCAATTCTTCATTTGGAATAATTTCTATTTTTGAAGTATTATCTTTTTTTATAAATAAATCTCTTCTTGAAGAATCTTTTATTATTGGATAGCTTGCTGGAAAAGCTAATTCATACATAGAAAAATAATCAATTCCAGTCATCCTTTTATTAATTATAAAATTTATAGTATTAGCAACAAGTACAGCTGTTCTAATTCAAGTAAAACTTCCAGGTCAATTAACTAAAACTATATTTTCTAAATCAAAATAAGAAGTATGATTTTTCTTTAGTAATTCATCTATATTTGGGTTTAGAGTCATTGATTCATTTCCAGTTATATCATAAATTTTAGAATCAAGCAGATTTTTATCATCATCAAAAAGTCAGATAAAACAAGGTTTTGAAATAGTATCTATAAATAGTATCATTATTTTTTATTGTAAATTATTAATTTATTATATTATATAAAAATATAGAATTAAAAAAATTTTTTTTTAATTCTATTGACAAAAGTATTAAAAAAAATTAATATTATTGATATTTTATTAGAATAAATTTATTATCATGGAAAAATATAAAAGAAAAGCATTTACTCTTGTCGAATTAATTATAGTAATAACTATTTTGGCAATATTAGCTACTATAGGATTTATTAGTTATCAATCATATACAAGTGATGCTAGAGATACAAATAGAACTACTACATTAAAAGAAGCATCTAATGGTTTAGATATATACTATACTAAAAAATCTTTTTATCCTGATCCTGATTCACCAATTTCAACTTGATCAATAAATTCTATTATTTATGCTTATAGATGATTATTGGGGTCAAAAACTTTATGATTTATAAAAATGTCAGATAATAAAGATCCTATATCTCAGGACTACTATTCTTATGCAGTTGATTCGAGTAAAACTAAATATGAATTAGGTGCTGTTATGGAAAATACGCTGGCAATTAATGATTCTTTAGTAAATACTACATATGCACAAGCAGGATATGTAGCAAAAGTTTCATGAAATTATAATTGAATTATGAAATTTTCAAGTTGAACACAAATATGGATAGCTAATATTCCAAGTTTACTTTGGAATAATACTTGATCTGTAAGTTTGCTATCTAATGGAACTCAGTATGTTGTTGATTGATCTACAAATCTCCCATATAAATTAAATTCCGGGACTGATTTGTGATCTAAAGATGCAACTACAATAATTAAAGAAGTTACAGGAAATTCAACAGCTAGTTTAACATGAGTAAATATAACAAATATAACATCTCAATCATCTTTAACTACATTATTTACATGAGCTTTATTGGCAAGTTTTTGAGGTAATATATCTACTGTTTCATCTAATGTTTTATGAACAGTTGTTATATCTTGAACAACACCAGCTCCAGCTGTATTATGAACTATTACAAATCCAGGAACATCTTGTAAAACAATTTTAGATTCTTGATCTAGCATAGGGAATGGAATTTATTATATAAAACCAGATTCAAATCCAGCATTTCAGTCTTATTGTGATATGTCTTGAGGTGGGCGGACTCTAGTTGCATGAATTAATTCACTTAACCAAAATCATTTAAATTCCTGATCTGTTACGCCTACTAATATTACATCTATAACTTGATTTTGAAAATTTAGCGATAATATGATTAATTTAATCCAATGAGCAGGATCTAATGAATTAAAATTAAATTGTTGAACATATATTATGACTGGAATAGTTAATTGTACTTTTAATGCTGCTGTTGATATATGAACAGCAGCAAATAATTGTTATAATCCATGAACTTTATATAGGGAAGGATGGTACAGATGACCAGCTTTTCATACTAATACTAATTTATGATATTATTGAGTATCTACTGCTAATTGATGTTCTAGTTATGATCCTTATATTACACAACAATCAGGGACTCTTTGGGCTAGATAAAATCTATGTATTTATACAAATAGTTCTTATAAATCAAATTTGACTTTAGAGACTATTTGTATAAAATCTTCGCGGTCCCTTTTCAAGGGTGTTTATTTTAATTTATATAAATTTTTTTATGGCAGATAAAACTCCGTTAAATAAAATAAGAAATATAGGTATTATTGCCCATATTGATGCTGGTAAAACAACAACTACTGAAAGAGTTTTGTTTTATACGGGTAAAATTCATAAAATCTGAGAAACTCACGATGGTGAAGGTACTATGGATTGGATGGAACAAGAAAAAGAAAGAGGTATTACTATTACTTCAGCTGCAACTACTGCATTTTGGGGTGATCATAGAATAAATATCATCGATACTCCAGGTCACGTAGATTTTACTATTGAAGTAGAAAGATCTCTTAGAGTACTAGATGGTTGAGTTGCTGTATTTGATGCAAGTCAATGAGTAGAACCACAATCTGAAACTGTTTGGAAACAAGCAGATAAATATGGTGTTCCAAGAATCGCATTTGTAAATAAAATGGATAAAACTGGTTGAGATTTTTTCATGACTATGGATTCAATCAAAAAAAGATTAGCTTGAAATAAAGTTGTAGCTATTCAATTACCTATTGGTGCTGAATCTACTTTTGTTGGTATAGTTGATCTTATCACTCAAAAAGCATATCATTTTGAAGGTAATTCAGGGGAAAAAGTAACTGAATGTCCTATTCCAGAAGATATGAAAGACGATGTTGAAGCATATAGAATGGAATTAATGGAAAAAGTAGCTGAACAAGATGAAGCTTTAATGGAAAAATATTTCGCAAATGGTGAATTATCAATAGAAGATATCAAAGCTGGTCTTAGAGCTGGTGTTTGTTCTACAAATTTATATGCAGTTATTTGTGGATCTGCTCTACAAAATATCTGAGTACAAATGATGATTGATGCTGCTGTAGATTATCTACCTTCTCCTATGGATGTTAATGGTGGTAAAGTTATAGTTATGGATATTGATGACAAAGAAAAAACTGAAGAAATTGCAATTTGAGATAATACTCCTCTTGCTGCGTTAGCCTTCAAAGTTATGACTGATCCATTCGTAGGTAGACTAACTTTTACTAGAGTTTATACTGGTACATTAAGAGCGGGTTCTTATGTTTATAATTCTGTTTCTGGTGAAAAAGAAAGAGTTGGTAGACTACTTGCTATGCATGCTAATACTAGAGAAGAAATACAAGAGATCACTGCTGGTAACATCTGAGCTGTAGTTGGATTAAAAGAAACTAAAACTTGAGATACACTTTGTGATATGAATAAACATTTATTACTAGAAGCTATGGAATTTCCAGAACCAGTAATACATATTTCTGTAGAACCAAAAACAAAAGCTGATCAAGAAAAAATGGGTATGGCTCTTTCTAAATTAGCTGAAGAAGATCCATCATTCAGAGTTAGAACTGATGAAGAAACTGGACAAACTATTATTGCAGGTATGGGGGAATTACACTTAGATATCATCGTTGATAGAATGAAAAGAGAATTTAAAGTTGAATGTAATGTTGGTGCTCCACAAGTTGCTTATAGAGAAACTATCAAAAATCCAGTTAAAGATGTTGAAGTTAAATACTCTAAACAAACTTGAGGTAGAGGTCAATTTGGGCATGTTGTTATGACATTCGAAACTTATAAAGAAGCTGATGCAGATGATAATGGAGTTAAAAAAGTTAATAAATTTATCAATAAAATTATTGGTTGAATAGTTCCAAAAGAATATATACCATGAGTTGAAAAAGGGCTTGAAGCTGCTTATAAAAGAGGTTACATCGCAGGTTATCCTATGGTAGATGTAAAAGCTACATTAACTTTCTGATCATACCATGATGTAGATTCATCTGAATTATCATTTAGAATTGCTGCTTCAAAAGCATTTAAAGAAGCTTGTAAAAAAGCTAGTCCTATACTACTTGAACCAATAATGAAGGTAGAAGTAAATACTCCAGAAGAATATATGGGTGATGTACTTGGACAATTAAATTCAAAAAGAGGTAGAATTGAAGAAATGGGACAAAGAGGGCAAGCTAAAATTATTACTGCTCAAGTTCCACTTTCAGAAATGTTTGGTTACTCAACTGAATTAAGATCTGCTTCTCAAGGTAGAGCTACATATGCTATGGAATTTGATCATTATGACGAAGTTCCAACTCATATTGCAACAAAAGTTAGAGAAGATAGAGGTTTCAAATTAGAAGATGATGAAGATTAAGAAATAATCAAATAATTTTTCTTATGCTGTGCATAGTCTTTAGGAAATTCATAAAAAATAGTCTGCAATTTGCAGGCTATTTTTTTGCTTTAAAATGGAAAATGTGTTAAAATCCTCTTAAGTTTACAAAATAAAAACAAAAATAAATATGAAATTTTGATTATCTACACATACTACATGATCTAAAAGTCTTAAAAAACAATTACACCCAACTAAATTTACTAAAATGGTAAATTGACATAGACATTCTAGTGATGTTGCCTCTTCTTTGAAGTCAACAAAAGGTAAGAGATTATCTTATTGGGATAGATGATTTTGAATCGAAGATAAGTTAAGGGTTCAAAATATACTTATGAGAAAAGATGAATTAGAATATTTTAGATGAGATTATGTTGAAGTTGTTAACAATATTCTTGATTTTGATGTAAATAATTTTCTAGATACTGAAACTTTTTGAATAATTGATTTTTCTAAAATTAAAGATGATTATTTGAAAAAAAGAAATATGGAATTTTTTATGATTTTGGATGATATTAAAGAAGTTAGTTTAAAAAAATTTAATAATCACATTGCAAGCGATACTCTTGTTGTAATTGAATATGTAGTTAATTGAAAACTAAAAGATTATAGAACAATTCCATTGGCTGTTTTATCAAATCTTTTACAGATAGAAGATAAGTCATACGAGCTTATTTTAAGACAATTTATGGCAAAATTCTGATATAAAATCAAGGATGAATTAGAGTGAAAAAAACATTATAGAGGATTACAAAATGCTGCTTAGAAATAAGTAGCTTTTTTTTGCATAAAAAAGCTTGTAAAAAAGAAAAAATGTAGTAAAATCTTGTACAAAATATATGTACAACAAATGTTAAAAAAATAAAAACAAATATACATCAAAAACAAAAAACAAAAATAAAGAGCAAACAAATAAATTATAAAATAAAAAACAAGCAATAAAATATGTGATATTCAAGAATACAAAAATTTATTTCAGGAATTCTTATTTTTTCTCTACTTTTTTCTCTAACTTTCAGAGTTTCTTTTGAAGGCCTTTTAAATCAAGTTTTTGCAGGAGATACGGCTACTTATAATATAGTTTCAATAATTGTTCAAGACGACTTATATAATGCTTGAGTTTTTTCATCTGATGTAAAAACAGAAATAGATAGATATGCAGAAGATATACAAAAAACTCTACCTATGACAAAAGTTATTATAATACCAACTGCGTCGAGTGAAAATCCATATAATATTGCATCAATAAATGAAAAACTTTATTTCGAATGATATAAATGAATAAAAGATTTAACATGAGAGTCAAAACTTATTGGATCTATTTTCGTTTGAAATATTCCTCTTCCTGTAGTTTATGATGGACAAAATTCACAAAAATCAGTTTTCCCTTATGTAGATTTTCAAGATAAAGCTTATATATATAATACCAATTCAAAAAAATACGAAAAAAATCAAAATAAAAAAGATAAATTACAGGCTGAAATTTGGCATTCATTTATTTCTCCAAATACTTGAGATAAATCTAAAGATGTTCAGGAATTAAAAGATTTCTTTGACAAAGATCATAATTATTATACAAAAAGTTGAAATTTTTCTACTTCTACATTAGCTTCAACTAAACCATATGTTTTTTATTTTGATGGGAAAAGAGAACAAGCTGCTATAAGTTATCAAAATTATTTAGCTTATGTAAACTATTTACTTAATATAGAAGATATTTCTTATAATAGATTTTCTAAATATTTAGCAGATAAATTAGCTAAAAGTTATATATGAACAGCAAATTCAGAAATCGCATCAACATTGGGTAGTTTGGGACTTAATTTGGATTTATCATCTTATTCTGGAACTCCAGATTTTTCTACAGCTCCAGATATTTCAACTCTTTCTGCTATTACTAAAACTATAAAAAGATTTGTAGAAATTTTTAATGAATCAGGACTTAGTGATATGAAAGCATTTGTTCATAATGCTTGAAGATATAATTGAACTGGTTCTACAGTTGCCGTTGATATGGCTCCATATTTGATAACTCAATTGGATGAAATTTCAAGAGTTATGGTGAAAAATGCAAATAACGATTTAGAAACAGAAATTGATAATTTAGTAAAAAATTGATTATCTAGAAATATAGCTATTCCAACAACTGCCACAAATCGAGTATCAGATTTTTTAACTTGTGGAAATACTTATACAAATATACTTTTTGGTGAACAAGCCAAAGATATTGCTACAGCAGCTGATTGTAGTATTTATAGAGGTTCAAATTCAAATTCTTGAACTTTGGTTGAGGCAAATAGATGATTAAATGTAACTTGAAATGCTCAGGCGGATGCTTCTAAATGTAATAATGCTAAAACTGATTGATTCTGGTGATGAAATTCTCCTCTTAATTTAGATACTTCATCTATGAATACAGGAGTTTTGAAATTATTAACTCATGATTTAAATAAATCAATCACTCCATTATTTGATATATCTTGAGCAAGTAAAGAACTGGATAATTCAAAGACTCCATCTCCACTTAACTGTACAGATAATAATTTTATCCTTACGGAAAAAAGAGGAATAATTAGTCATTCTTGTTGAGTAACATATAGTGTCCCAATAAATTGACAAGCTGCTAAAGATTGGACTTGTTCAACTATAAATGAGCAATACGCTTATACAAAAAATTTCAATGATTTATATAAAGAATCTGTAACTACATCATCTGGATTCGTTTTTTGATGAAAAGTTTTTACTGGGGCTACTGTTTTAAATAAATGTTCTTGATTATCATGTGAAGATGGTGGGCTTAAAATAGATTTCAAAAAAATTCCATCATATATAGAACATAAATCTCCAGATGCTCTTGAATTAAAGGATCAAACGAAAACTATGACTTCTCCAAATCTGCCTATTGATAAAGACAGATATATAGATTTTATAGGAGCAAAAGGTCAATATGATAAAATTAATTATCCTTATTTGTATAGATTAACAGATGTTTCGTCTGATTTAAGTTTACAATGAGTAAAAGATACATTGAATAAATATTTGGATGCAAAATCTGTTGAGCTGAATTCTAAAATATCTTCAAATAATCCATGAAGTTTATCTTGAAATGATTTAAGTTTATATAATCTATTAAAATCTTGAGCATATCCTAGTCAAAGCGTAGATTTGTATAAAGTTTTAGAAACAAAACCAGTACAAACTATAGATGTGTCTTGAGAAAAAAAAGATTTGTCTTACTTAGATACTTTAGTGTTTTCTCTTTATTGGTCTAAATTAAATTCAGTTTCAGCTAAATATAAATTTATTTTTGAAAATTACCTATCTGACCAATTTGGAGATAATAATTTAAAATTTCCTCTTCCTTCAAATAAGAAATTATATGAAATGGCATATATTTGATCTGAATGAGATGCTAAAAATATGTACATAAATATAGATCCAAATGGAAAAGCTGAGAATCCATATTGAGATATTATTGCAAATAATTTAGCCTTGAGTAATAATTTATTATCTACAAATTTAAATTGAAAGATAAATCAACAAGATAATAATAAATGTGCTCCGCCAGATTGAGTTCCTCTTCGGCAATGGCTTCCTGCTGTTATGTGTCGGTTAAAGACACTTCTTCCACCAAAAATTAAAATCAGTGCAGGTTCTTGTTGATGAAATTCTGAAATGTCATCAGATGACCAAATTAATCTTGAGGCTTGTAATAAAGATGATAACAAAAATTGAATAAATGATTGTCAGGAAAAAATAGCTTCTGTTAGACTTAGTGTTGCTTGAGGTAGAATTTGATATAATTCTGTTTGAAATTTAGAAGCTGGTTTACTTGATGAATATTCTAAAATAGTAGGTTTTGATAATCTTACAAATGTAAATTTTGATTTAACTAGAGTTGATATTCCAAAAGATACAACTAAAGAATTATCAGATATAAATTATACTACTTTTTATGATAAATCATCTCCTTTTTGAAGTGAATTGAATAATTCGCTAGTTTTAGAGAATTTAAAAAAATATGTAAGTTTTACTCCTTGAAATATAAAGGCAAATAATTGAAAAGCTATTGCAAATTTCACTTCAAAAGACAAAGAAGTTAAGCTTTATTTTAGAGCGGCTATTTCTATAAAAGATGCTAATTGAAACAATGCAATTGATATAAAATCAAATGATTTAAATATTTTAGTTTCTTCAAATGTATTTTGAGTTTCTTCTTATAATTTAGCTGGTGGAGTAATTTCTTCTTGAGCATCAGGGGTAAAAGCTTCAGATAGGGCAAATTTTTTCATAATTGATTGAGCTAAAACAAACTTAGCAGATATAAAATCTGCTTTATGACAAGCCTCAACTTCTAGAGAAAAATATGTTTTTGAATTGAAAAATTTAGATAAAACATGAAAATCTATTCCTCTTTCATATCCTTTGAGAGTGGATATTTTAAAGTGAGGAAAAAAATATGTAGATACTTTTATTGTTCCACCAATTGGTTCTTATTATGCTAATATTGCATCAATAAAAGATGCTTGAACTTATAGTTTTGAAATTACAGATAATTCTTGATTTAGAACAACAAAAGAAGTAGAGGTTCTGCCAGATGTTCCAGCAGAGTTGAGATTAAATATGTCTACAAATATTGCAGAAATTTGATGATCCATAACTAAACATTTAGTTAGTCTTTATGATAGATTTTGAAATCTAAATTCATGAGAATTGTATAATATAAATACATCTATTAATGGTGATTTCACTTTTGACAATGGTAAAAAAGAGGCAACTATAAATACTTTTGAATGATATAAAACTTTTAGTTTAAAATCTCCAGATTCATCTTGAAATTCAGAAATTAAATTTACTTTTAATGACAGCGTAAATAATATAAAACTTGAAAAAACTGCTAATATAAAAGCAATTTCAGCTATAAATGCGAGTTTAAATATAGAAAACTCTGATAATGTAAAAGTATGAAATAATACTTATAAATATACAATTAAAATTACTGATGAAAACTGAAATTTATTAAATAATTTCAATTCTAAAGCTTATTTAAACATTCCAAAAATTTATGGAAAAAGTTGGGATAATTTTGTTTCTATCCAAAATTGAGTTTGAAATTGAATTTTTACTACAGCAACAGCTGCTTCAAAAGTAGTAAATCTTACTTTTAATATTGAATGATTAAAAAATTCTATAGTAAAACCAATAACAATTCATCCAGATAAACCACTAAAAATAGATTTATCTCTATCTAATTCTAAACTTGAATCAAGACCTGATTCAACTAGTGTTTTGACTGCTGAGTTAAAAGATAGATATGGAAATCTTGTTTTTGATGATAATTCAACATCTCTAGCTTTAGAAATTCCATCAGATTATAAACATATTATAAAAGTTTGAGATTTCTTGAAAATTGTAAATTCTGGTAAAGCTAATTTCATATTAAATGCGACTGATATTCCAGGAATAGCTTTTATGAAAGTGACTTCAAATCCGAATCTTTCTCTAAATAGTTTTTCTGTTCCAGGGCAAGCTGGTTTTTTGAAGACGGAATTAAATTCTTCTATTTTTAAAACTTCTGCTGGTCTTAGTTCTACTTGAGATAAATTTTTCTATGAACTTGATAATATTCATTATAGATCTAAATATAATTCTCTTGATATCATGCAAGCCAGTAATGACTATAAAGTTTTATGAGAAGCAAGTAAAATATTTATAACAAAATTATGGAATGCTACGAATAATATAGTGACTTATTGAGTTTGAGAAAATGCTATAAGAATAGATACTTATTATTTTTGGAACAAACAAAAAATCGAAGGGAAAAAATATAATTCACTTTATACAACGTTACTTTGAGGAGAATATGGGGATATTAATACTCCAGATTATTTAGCTTCATGAATGCTTTTTAATAAAAATAATAGATCCCTAGCTGTTACTACTTTGCTTTCATCAAATAAAAATTCAGAACAAAAATTAGTACAAGTTAGTCCAACTTGAAAAATAGGATTAATGTCTACAACAGATTTATCTCAAGATTTGAGTCTAAATTATAATAATTCTTCTAGAAGACTTTCTTTTGATTTATATAATGAAGCACTTAGTTCTGTTGTTTGAAAAATATATTTGAAATGAAATGATACAGTATCTGAATCAGTTTGTGATAAAGATAATATTTCTTCTTGTATTACAGATACTGAAACATCACAAGTTACTGCAAAAACTATTAAAACTAATTATGCTTTTATCTTAGATGGGGATAAAATAGTTTTGAAAGATGAGCTTTGAAATACGGTTTTTTCTATATCAAAAGATTTTACTATTGCAAATAACGGAGGATTTAATATTTCAATTGATAATACAAATACTTCTGATTATTTGAAACTTAATTTGGAAGATTCTTTTGGTGAAATTATTTGAAATATAGGTCTTAAATTATCAGGATTTTCTACTGATTTAAGCCGTGATGAATCACTTTTACAAACAAAAATTGATACATTAAATAATACAGTTTTTGTATATTTACAATCAAATAATTATGGTGGAAAATTTTCATATACTGGAAATTCTACTTATTGAAATAAAGGTTTATATATTTATTATAATGATCCTTTTGCGGACAATCAAACAGCTAGTAAAACAATGTGAGAAAGAGAAGATACTTCTATTGCAAATTATGATGGAAGAGCTGGAATAGGATGGGAATGAGAAAATAAATCATTGCTTTTATTTGCTGCTGGTGAAAATGTATGAGATGCAACAAAATATAATCAAACTCTTTCAGTTATAAATCTTTGAGATCCAGTTATTGCTTTAGCAAAAGTAGATCCAAAATTACCAGGAACAAGTGAGGACCGTAATTTTGATTCAAGCATCTGAAAACTTCTTTGAAAATGAGTAAAATCTTATGATGTTTTTGATTATAATAATGATCAAGTAGATGATGTTATTTATTTGACGGCAGATAATTTTATAAGACTTTTAGAGTGAACAAACACGAGTGAAAAATATAAAGATATGGGAAATTTATTTTATATAAAAGATTTAGATAATAAATTTCCAATAATTACTTGAGATTTTACATGAGATTGATTTGATGATATTTTCTTTGTAAATACAGACGGAAAACCAGTTTTATTAAATAATTATAAAAAACATTTTACAAGAGTAGAATTAGAGGGGCAATTTGCATTGAACGGTAGAATATCACAAGTGTCTGGTTTTGATATGAATCATGATGGAAAAATGGATATTACTACACTTGATGAAAATGGTGATATAAATGTATTTTATGGATGATGAACTGATAATAATCCAAGTTTTGAGAAAAAACACATAGATTCTGGATATTGATTGAAACTTGATTCAGCTCCTAGGAATGATAATTCAGCTATTTATTATAATGGTCTTTATCAGTTGCCATCAGATTCTAGTGCTGAATTTTTGAAATCATCGGAAGCTTTAAATGCTAATGTTAAAGATTTTAATAAGTCAGTAGCAAATTGAGCTTCTGAATCTTTAATAAGCCCATCAAAATGAGAATTTAATGAATCTCTTTTGAATAATATGCTTTTCTTTAAAGTTAATTATGACCCAGAATTTTCAGATGCTACTTTAACTCAAGATCAAAATAAACAATCTATTTTTAATGCATTACCACAATCTGCTGCTTGAGATTCTTCTAGTGTTTCTACAGATATTTCTAGTGCTAATAATTCTTTCAAAGATTTTACTTCATACTTAGACCAAACAAATTCATGAAAAACAAATTATGATTATTCTACAAATACTTCTAAATTAACTACATTTTTAAGAAGTGAATATTCTGATACTCAAGGGATAAATATCAAAAAAACTTATACAGATAAAAATGGATGATTTCTAAAAGCTTGAGATCAAATTTCAGTAAGAGTAGAAATTAAAAATACTTCTACATCTATAACTAAAAATATTGCATATCTTGATAAGGTACCAGATCCATTATCGCTTTGAGCAGAAACAAATTATAAATTTTCTATATGATGAGATTATAAAAGTATAGCCCCTAAAAAGGCTCCAGATTGAGCTCCATTTTCTTTTATGATAGATCATTTTGATTTGCTATCAGGACAAACAGCGGTTTTTGAATATAATTTAGAAACTATGCCTTTTGATTTTGGTTCTCTTCAAACTTGATTATTTGAAAAATGAGAACTTGGAGATGATATTTATGGTGATATTTTACTAAAAAAATCAAATCAAAACTGTGCTGAAACAAATGCTATTTATAGATCTACAGATGCTAAATCTTATGAAAAATGAGAACAAACTCCTATTTGTAATGAAAATAAAGCAAAATTACCAACAGAAGCAGAAAAAAATGCAACTGATACTGATTGAAATGGAGTACCAGATTATATAGATGCTTTGAAATTAAATAATGGACAAAATGCAGATTTTACGAAATATGCTAAGGATGCTTTAAATCAAGTAAATTTTGATAAAGATTGAGATGGTATTCCAGATACTTATGACCTAAGTCCAAATTATAATGAAGATTCATGAAATATTTTAGATTGACTAAACAATTTTACAGCTAATTCTATGGCCACTCTTGATTGAGTAGAGAATTTCATCAACGGATTAGGTTGTTGAGCTTGATGAGCTTGATGTATAGCAAGTCCTCTTAATCGGGCTCCTCTTGCTCCAGGTAATGATCCAACTATTTTCGGTTGTCCTGCTTGAGATGGTTTAAATATAGGAGAAGGGATTCCAGTTTTTTCTATGTTAACTATGCAATGGTATTGACCTATTTGTTGACCTTCTGTTTGGCCACCAAGTCCTTTGGGATTAGGTTGTTCTTCTTTGTGAGCTGGTTGACGGCTTGGAACTACAAATCCAATAAACCAATTTAGATTTTTTGTTACTCCTACTATAACTTGAGGTATTTGAATTGCTGCTTGTTTTGGTGGTCCTGCAATAGTTGCTTGAAATGCTATGCCTAAATGAGTATCTCCAGTTACTCCAGGTTGAAACTGTATAGTTGCAGCAAAAAAATCAAATATGTGTAAGGATGATTGATCTGATTGAGATATTTGATCTACGGGTTATAGTCAAGTATCAGGTTCTTCTTATTCTGTTATAAATTGAAATTGTAAAGACTCTACTTGAAATACGGGTAAAACTCCAATTTTGGATAATAAAACAGTAGCAGATTATCTAAATTATAAAAGAACAGGACAAAAATCTCCTAGTTTATGAGCTAATGTAAATAATTTCTTTGGTTCTCTTTCAAATAATAATAAATGGAATGTATCAAATTGACCACTTATTAGTTTAGGATGAACTACTACAACAGATAATGATATGGATTTATCTATTAGTTTAGATGCTAATGCTGTAAAAAATTGATGATCTTATGCTGATATCGTAAAAATAGATTTAAAAAGAATTTTTCCATTTCCTGATTTTATTATGGAATGGTGGACAAGACAAATAGAAGAAATAGTTACTAAGTTGACTGATTGGCCAACAGTTTTTGTAATACTTCCAGATTTTTCTTGAATTATAGATTCAGGTTGGGCTAATTTCTTTGATAATGTAAAAAATAGTTATAACAAATGATTAGCTGCAGATAAAGCAAAAGATGCTCAAATTAATAATCAAGCTGAGGCTTTACAAAAAGATTATGATTCTAAGTGTAGTAATGATACATCTAAATATACAACAGAATGTATATCTAAACTACAAAAAATAAAAAATAAAGAAAATTCTAAGTATACTTCAGGGCCAGCACAAGCCTCAGGAATAAGGCAAGTTTATGAATTTTTAGGGAATCTTCCTATGATTTCAATACTTCCAGAAAAAATATATATTTCTATTCCATGGATTGATGGTGTTACTATTGATAAAGCTATAAGAGATTTTAATATAACAAAAAATCAATGGAATGCTGAACTAGATCAAAAAAAGAAAATGTGGTCAGGTTGATTAGCTTGATGTGATTCAAAAACAACAGATGCCGCAAAAGCTCAATGTAAAAAAGATTATGCTTATGCAAATTCTCTGATAATAAATGCAGGAGCTTTAACAAACTCTTTAGATCAAAATATTCAAGCTCTAGATAATTACAAAAAACTTCCAGAAAAAGTAAATAAAATGATTTCTATAAAAGAAACTCGGCTTGGACAAATACTTTGTAATGTAGAAACTATTTCATATATTCTTGGTTGACGGCTTTGAGAGAATGGTAAAAGATTTAAAGCTTGGGTTGAACTATATATTTTAGTTAAATCTATACTTAAATCTTGGCAATTAGTTTTAGATATTTTCTATGATTATGATGCAAGTTGTCATGATTGTAAAAATGAAAGATCAGATTTGCTTTATTGTGTATTTAAAATAATTTCTATGATTATTCCAAAAATACCAATAATTCAATTTCCAAAATGGCCAGATATAATAGTAGATTTGCATAATGTAAGAGCTAATTTAGCAATTTCTCTTCCAGATTTTGAGTTCAAATTGAGACCAATTATTTTGCCAACACTACCAAGATTATATTTACCAGACCTACCAAATGTAAATATAAACTTGCCAAGTATTCCAGTCTTACCAACTATAACATTACCAACTCTACCAGACTTACCAAGTTTGCCTACTGTTACTCTTCCTGATTTACCACCACCACCAAAATTACCTAAACTTTTTGCTTGAATAGAACGAGTTTTAAATATTTTGAAACTTATTACAAAAGTTATGTGTATTTTGAAGAAAAATCCTTTCGTTCCCGAATGGAGAGCTGGTGATCAAATTGCATTCTTAACTGAAAGATGAGGTTATTTGCCTATAGATTTCTTAAGTGTTTCTCTACCTCAATTTTCTTATCCTTTTATTGATGCTATAAAAGTAACAAGTTATGTAAATCTAGAATTCGAAGCTGATTTTATAACAGAATTTGCTAGAAATATGGTTATGCCATTAAATACTTTTACAAATAATATAGTTCATGCTTTTGATTCTAAAATTCCAGATTTGGACTTCAGATGAGTAATTCCTCAAAATATTGATGTAAATGTTGGATGACAAAATTCTTGAGTGAGACTTGATGGGCAAAAATTGAATTATAATGAAAAAAAATGAGTAAATTTATATGATTTTTCACGCGCGATTGCTGCTAATATAAGGTCTTGAGTTTCATATATTATAAATCATAAAGATACTACAGTTACAAATAGTGAATTCTTAAGTTTAGTTAATAAAGATTTAGCTAAAAAATCTATAACAAGTGACCCAAGAACATCAAAAATTAGAGATACTTGGGCAAGTGTAAATAATTATGATTATGCCAAAGAAGATTCATTGATAAATAGTTTGATAGAAAATAATACTGCCAAATTTGACACTCTTAAATCTATCATAAAAAATGAAATAAATGAGACAAGAAAGTTAAAAGAACAAATTAAATCAAATAAATTAACTATAGATTGAACTAATAAATTAGCTTCAGCATCAGTTTCTAGATTTGATTGATATAATGCTAGCATGTCTTCATTTAATAACAAAACTAAAACTTCTTTAGTTAATCTTCTAGCACAAGATAATGCGGAAAAAACAAGTTTACAAAGTGATGGAAATGATTTGATAAATAGAGTGAAATCAGATACTTCAGGCTTAAATACGAAATTACTAGATTCAGACATTAGATACCAAGATATGATTTCTAAAGCTAAATCAAATTTACTTGCATCTACTGCAACTTGAACAACATCTACTGGAATAGTTGAATCTTCAGCTAAATCTTGTAAAACATGAGTTACAAATACATATACTTATAAATGATTATATATTATTGAAAAAGATATAAGTTACAGATTATTTGATTACTTGTGAGAACTTACTTGAAATGAAGTTACAAAAACTACTGGATCAGATGCTAATAACAAAGATTTAGTATATCAAGTTTGAGATGAACTTTATTTAAAGGATAATTTCAAAGCAACAAGTCCTACAAATTTCTATACGGGAAATCCAATAGTAATGAGTGCGGATGATATAAAATCTTATAATAATACTGACACTCATTATGCTGCTGTAAATGAATTTTCTGAAAATTTAGTAGACACAAATAATATAAATGTTAATTTCTTGCAAACATCAGATGATATAGCAAATTATAGACTAGAATTTTATAATATAGTTGATAAATTCGCTAATAATGATAATTCTAGATATTGGAATTGATTGTCTACAAAAAGACAAGTAGTAGACTCATTTAGAGATATTGATGACCTTACTGTAGATTCTACAAATGAAACTTATACAACTAGAAAAAATCTAGCTTATATAGATTATTACTCTCCAGGGCTTAATGTAACACTTTCTACAAAAGAACTTATCAGTATAAAAGATAAAATAGCATCAAATACTCTTCTAAATATAAGTCAATGAACAAAAATTTATTCATGAAGAGATGATGTAAAAATATTTTACCATACAGATGATAATGCTACGGAACAATCTATAGTATTAAAAAAATATTCTAATATAAGTTTTGTTTGAAATGTAATTATTAGTGGACTTGAATGAGAAGCTTATTTAGAAGGGAAAAATTCTAAAATATATTCTGGAAATGAAATTGCTTCTGTTATTGGCTTACCAATCTTTCCTTGAGATTCCATAAAATGAGATTCTATAAATGAAGCATCACGCGTATCAATTAATTATTATGACGGATCTAATATAGATGTACTTTTCAATTCTATCTCTTCTTATACTTTGTATGATTTATGAGCTTATAATGAAAAATATTTGATTAGAGCAAAAGTAGATAATGATTTCTATTATTCTAAAATTACTTGATTCAAAGCTTGAAATTTCACAACTAGTTCTGCTCAAGAAATAATGGCACCACAAGTTCAAGCTGATACAAAAGCACCAGAACTAGATATGAATTCTGTTATAAAAGTACCAGTTTATATAGGGAAAACTATAGATTTAACTGAATCTATATATGAAAATTCTGGAATTTCAGGATTAAAAGAAGTTTATATAGATTCAAATTTGAAAGTAGATTCAGATTGAGATGGAAATCCTGCAAATGATAAAGATTCTGTTTCTAAAGCAAATATTGAAGTTCAACTAAGTTCAACTAGCTTGAAATTAAGAATTTTGCCATTTGATAATATTTTTACAAAAAATATTAGACTATATATGGTTGATAAGAACAATAATATTTGATATAAAGATTTAGTTCTGAATGTTTATTCTCCAACTCCAGAAATAAAATGAAATAATAATTCTACAATTTTTGGTGATTTGAATGAAGAAATTGATAAGGAAAGAGTAGATTTGTATAGATATAGATGAGGAGTTCTAAAAAGACTTACAGATTCTTATTTGAATACTAGTCCAACTTGAGCATTTAATTATTCTTATACTAATTCTCAAGGTCTTGTATTAAAAGATACTTCAAATACTTGAGCAATTAAAGATATTGCAAATATTAATGAAACTACTTGAAAAATAGATTTGAAAGATAATAAATATTCTATAAGAGTTATTTCAGCAAATTCGTCTGATAATGCTTTTACAAATATAGTTGTTTCTAATTGAAGTTTGGATTTGTACTATGAATATATTATTGTTCCAAATATTTGAGAAGTAAAATCTGTTGATACTTTTGATAATATAAAAGATAATTGAACTTACTTTAGACTTACAGATAAACGACATTATTCAAGTTTTATCTTGCCGACGACAGCTTCTTATAACCCTTGAGATTTGGCATTATATGATGTAACAGATTCGAATAAAACTCCAATATTTGTTGTAACAAAAGATTGAAGAGTTTCAGTTAATAGAACTTGATTTAAAATAGTTTATGAAACTTTTGAAAATAGAGTTGTATATAAACTTACTAGCTCTAATTGAACTGAAATAGCTAGAGTTTTACCAATATCTGAGGGAAATTTTATAATGAAATAAAGGCTAGATTTTTAACTTTTCTAGTCTTATACAAAAAAGATTTGATTTTTTAACAAAAAAAAATATAATCTCGCGGTATAAAAAATAACTTAATTAATAACTTAGAAAATATGAGTTTTTCACCTACTAAAAAGATGTCAAAATCTAGATCTAGAACTAGAACTAGTAACTGGATTAAATTGACTGCACTTAAATTAAAAAATAGAGTACAATTACAATATGAAAATGGACTTGCTATTGGTTTATCTCACTTTGCTTCTCCTATTACTGGAATGTATAAAGGAAGAAAAGTAATAGATATTAAATCTAAGAAAAAATCTGTAACTAGAGTATAATTTTTCTAAATGGGATTTTCAGAAAATTAAAAAATTAACAATATTGGATTTTCCTTTATTGTTAATTTTTGTTTATTAGTAAATTAAACTTTTATAAATGTCAAAATCAAGAACAAGAACAAGAAAATTCTTATTTCAAATGCTTTTTGCTAGAACTTTTTGAGAAGTAAATAAATTGGATTTAGTAGAATCTTTTTTTGAGTGAGTTTTTTCTTCTGAATTAGATATGGAATATGCAGATAAATTATTTGATATAATAGTTGAAAGAGAACAATTTTTGCTTACAATAATAAAAAGATTTGCATCAAAATTTGATATTTCTACTATGCCAAAAGATGTAGTTTTCCCTATTTTTATAGCAAGCTCAGAAATGATTTTTTTGGATGAAGAAATTCCATCTTCAGTTTCTATAAATGAAGCGATTGAATTAGCTAAAATTTATGGTGATAAATCATCAAAAAAATTGGTAAATGCTGTTTTAGATAATATTTTGGCTCATATAGATGAGATAAAAAAAGAGGAATTAACTAATCAAAATGCGGGATTTTCTTTTTTCAAAGAAATAGCTTAAATAAAAGAATTAGTAAATAACCCATCCGTCCTTTCGGACACCTTCCCTTAAGCCTAAGGGAAGGAAATATATAAATAATTATCTTCTTATGGTAATATCAGAAAAATTAATAAAAAATGATTTCTATATAGATAGATATTCAAAACTTCTTTATGAACTTTGAATAGATTTTAAAAACATTGAATTTTACATTCAGGCTTTTATTCATCGTTCTATAATAAATGAAAAACCAGATATTTGAGAGCATAATGAAAGATTAGAGTTTCTTTGAGATGCAGTTTTAGAACTAGTTATCACTGAAAAATTATTTGCAGATTTTCCATCAAAACCTGAATGAGAATTGACAGATATTAGAAGTGCTTTAGTTAGATGAAGAAATTTAGCAGTAGTATCAAGAAAACTTTGATTTCAAGATTATCTTTTCCTTGGAAAATGAGAGAACTTAGGATGATGAAGAGAAAATGATTATTTGCTTGCTAATGTATGTGAATCATTAATTTGAGCTATATATTTAGATTTATGATTAGAAGCTTCGAGAGACTTCATTTTAACTCAAGTATACACTACTTTGGAAACTATTTTAGAAAATAGATTATTCAAAGATTATAAATCAATGATTCAAGAGTATGCTCAAGCAAAATACGGAAAAACCCCAGCTTATGAAGTTTTATCAGATATTTGACCAGACCATGACAAAGTATTTACTTGTTGAGTTTATGTAGGAGAAAATCTTGTTTGAACTTGAGAATGATCTAGTAAGAAAAAGGCTCAAGAACAAGCAGCTGAGAATGCTTATTTGAACCAAGAATCTTGGAATATATAGAGAACTAATCCTCCCGTCTTTATAAAACCCCTCCCCTCGTCCCTCGGTACTCCCCTTAAAAAGGGGAGAAATAGAACAAAGTTTTTCACTCTTTATTTCTTCCCTTTCCAAGGGAAGTGCCCATAGGGGCGATGGGTTTATTAATTAACTTCATTAAATCTATGCTAAATCTAATTTTTGCTTTAATTATTTTTTTAGAAATAATTTCATATTTGATTATTGCAGATGTAATTTTATCTTGGTTAACTTTGGCTTGAATAAAATTTAGACCAGCAATTATTTCAGCTATTTTGGATCCAATGTATCTAAATATAAAGAAAATTATTCCTACAACTATTTGACCAATCGATTTAACTCCAATAATTGTACTTCTTGCAATTTGAGTTTTGGAATCAATTATCATATCAATATTTCCACAAGTTTGATGATTTATGGGGCTAATTAGATAAAAAATAAGTAGTGAACGCGGGCACGCGTTCACTACTTATTTTAAATTTCTACTTCTCACCAATGTTCTACTCTTTTAAGTAATTCATGTTTTTCATCTCTTTTGTAATTCCAAGGTTTGTGAAGTAAAAAGGTCTTTATTCCTCATCTTGCTAATTCCAAAGCATAATCTAAATTATCTTCTATCATTATTTTTATTCAGTTTTGTTTGCAAAGTTCTGATTTAGGAATTGCTTTTCAGAATTCTCAAAAATGATTTGCATGATGTATTTGATTAAATATTTCAGGATAATGTTTTTTTAGCCAAATATCTGTATATTCTCAGAAGAGATGACTATCCCTAGCTGTAACTATATCAAGTTCAAATCATTTATTTTTAAAATCTAGTAATTTTTCTTTTGCTCCAGGAATAGGATTTATTTCATACTTATCCATATCTTTATAAAAAACTTCTCTAAATAATTGGACAGCTTCTTCTTGGTTTTTTATACTTATTCCAGGGATATTATGAAGATAATAATCAGTAATATGTTCTTCTTTAGCAA
Source organism: Patescibacteria group bacterium (assembly GCA_036170435.1). GTDB lineage: Bacteria > Patescibacteriota > Gracilibacteria > BD1-5 > UBA6164 > JAQVPN01. Next base: position 18,205 of record JAVHPF010000026.1, on the reverse strand, counting down.
TAATTTCTCAAATAGTTAATTTATGATGTTCTAGTAAATCTCTAACAGTATAACAAAGAGTTTCATCCATATCTACTCAGATTATTTCCCTATTTTCTATATTTTTTTCTAGCATATTCTTGATTCATTTTTTTAATAAAACTTTTTGTTGATTTTGTTTCTCTTTCAAAAACCTTATGAGGTGTTTCTAAGTCTTTTCTAGCTTTTATTTCAAAAGCTACGATATTTTCAATTTGATTTGCTAAATCTTTAGGATCAGCTCATACGTATCATCTTGTTCTTGAAACTTTTTCAGCAAATTGTTCATTTGTTATATCTATTAATTTAGATATAACAATTCCTCTTTCTTCTTCTATTTCTGGATGCAAATTATCATCTATTAATATTGATCACCATAGTAATTCATTTACTTCATCACGAGTTTTTCATCTAAAATCATCTATTGAAACTAGCATTATTCCAGGTTCATGAGCTAAGGCAGCGTGTATTTCAGATCTCATTCATATTCATATTGTTGGCATAACAATGCACATTGCAGCATCTAAACTATTAGATGGACTAAATTTTCAAACTTTTCATACTCAACTTATTCTTTCAAATTTTTCTATTTCTGTCTCGTTAGGCTCTTCTCTCCAAAGATTTATTCCTATATCTTTCATGAATATTATTTAAAAATAAGAAATATTTATAATTATTTAATCTAAAAAGTCAATAAAAAATATAGGGAATGGTTTTAAACCATTCCCTATATTTTTTATTCAGCAATATTCTCTTTCTTACTTTTCATAAGTGGAAATAAAACAGTATCTCTTAGATTTTGTTGTCCAGTAATTAGGGCAATAATTCTGTCTATTCACATTCCCCAACCTGATTGAGGAGGCATTCCGTATTCCATGGCAAGTACAAAATCATTGTCTGGAGCAGTTGCTTCTTCATCTCAGTCAGCTAAATATTTAGCTTGTGCATCAAAGTTTGCTTGTTGTTCACGCGGATCTACAAGTTCACTATAGGCCTTTACTACTTCCCAACCATTTATTACAAGTTGGAATTGTTCTACGATATTTGGATTTTTATCGCTTGCTCTTGCTAGAGGTTGCATAGTTTTCGGATAATTATATACAAATGCTGGTCAAACTATACTTGGTCTTAGAGCTTTTTTGTATAAATAATCTATCATAGTTGTAAGTCACATTTTTTCAATTCAGTCTATTTTTACTCAAGCATTTGATATGTCTTTTTTTAAAATTTCTTCATCTCAAGGATTATAAGTAGAAACATCTATCCCAGTAACTCTTTTAACTCATTCTATATAGTCTATTTTTTCCCAATCAGAAGAGAAATCTACTTCTTTTTCAATTCAATTTTTATCCATTACAGCTATTTTTGGATTTAGTTTCAGACTTTGAAAAATATGGTCAAACATTTCTTTTGTAAATCTCATATTATCTTCAAAATTCCAGTATACAGAGTAATGTTCTATAGAAGTGAATTCTTGCATATGACTTGGATCTGAACCTTCATTTCTGAATTGTTTACCTATTTCAAAAACTCTTTCAAATCTACCAACTGTAGCTTTTTTCAAGTTTACTTCTGGAGCAATTCTTAGATAAAAATCCTCATCAAAATCATTGTGATGAGTTGAAAAAGGTTTTGCTCGAGCTCCTGAAGCAGAATTTCCAAGTACTGGAGTTTCTATTTCTATAAAATCATTTTTATCATAAAAGTCTCTGATTGATTTGATAAATTTACTTCTAAGTAAAAATCTATCATAAGCTTCATCATCAGTAATTAACTGTAAATATCTTTGTCTATAAATTGTTTCTTCATCACTAAGTCCGTGAAATTTTTCAGGAAGTGGTCTGATAGCTTTTGATAAAACTTGAAATTCTTTTACAAAAAGTGTTAATTCTCCGTGTTTAGTCAGAAATAAATCTCAAATTACTCAAATATAATCTCAAACTTGGCAAAATTTTTCTGCTATTTTGAATGCTGATTTTTCTTCTCATTCAATTATTATATTTTCTACTAGTTCTTTACCAGTATTAAATAAAACTTTATCTCTCATAAAAGAAATTTGGATATCTCAAGAAAAATCTCTTATTTTTCCAAAAACAAGTTTTCACATTCATCTGCTTGATACGATTCTACCAGCGGTTTTGAATTCTCAAATAGCTCAATTTTCCATCAAAAAATCTACATCTTTGTATTTCTCAAAATTTGTTTCTATTATTTTAGATATATCTTGTTTTCAAGTATAATTATTAGCATAACAAATGATTCAAGCATTAATCATATCTTGTATTTTCTTTTGTCTATCAATAGATTCTCTAGAATATTCCATATTTTCTTGTATTTTTAATTAAATTTAAAATTTTGCTTTGCATTTTAATCATTTTTAGCTTAAAAACAAGGAAAAATTTGTAATTATTTCTAAATTTGATATTATCTAAGAAATATATATTTAGAAAATAAAATTAATCATATTTTTATGCCAAATTCATTACTTGATTTTTCTAGCAATTTTTCACGAGATTTTTATAAAGCCATAGATGATTCTATGATTTTGTCTATTACCGATGAATTTTGAATTATTAAATATGTAAGTTCAGAGTTTTGTTTAACATTTAAATATTCAGAAGAGGAACTTGTTTGAAAATCATTATTGGCATTACTTTACTTCCAATGAATAAATACTAAAACAAAAAATAATTTAGATAAATTAAAACTAGAATTACTAGGTATTTTTTATTTGGAAAATAATGAATTAGATATAGAAAATACCTTAAAAGATTGAAAAACTTGGAAATGAATTTTGAAAAGCAAAGTAAAAAATTGACCTTTTGTATGGTGTAAAACTATAATTGTACCCATCTTGGATAATGAGCATAAAATTAAACAATATATGATAATTCAAAGTGATGTTAGTGATTTAGAAATCGCTAAACAAAATTTGAAAAATTCTTTTCAAAAATTGAAGGAATTAGATGAAAAAAAGAGTGAATTTCTAAACATTGCAAGTCATGAACTCAGAACTCCTATGACGGCAATCAGATGATATTTATCTATGATGCTTGATTGAGATTTTTGAGAATTAAGTGAAAATCTCAAAAAATATTTACATAAAATGTTTGAAAATTCTGGTAAACTTGTAGATTTAATAAATGATATGCTAGATTTGGCTAAATTAGAATCATCAAGAATAGATTTTTCCTTAGATCATTTTGATATAATAGAGCTTATAGAAAATATTATTGCAGAAATGAATCCATTATTACATAATAAAAATCACAAATTAGAATTTAATCATAAATGAGAAGAATTGTTTATAGAAAGCGATAAGGATAAAATAAAACATGTTATAGTAAATCTTCTTTCAAATGCTATTAAGTTTACTCCAGATTGATGATTTATTAAAATAAATTGTTTTCATGACTGAGAACAACTCACGGTCGATATTATAGATAATTGAATTTGAATAAATGATGAAAATCAAAAGATTATTTTCGAAAAATTTGGGCAAGTAAAAAATTCTTTAACAAGAGATATTAGTGGAACTTGACTAGGTTTACCAATAGTAAAAAGTACAATCGATAGATTATGATGAAAATTAGAATTAGAAAGCTCAGAGTGAAAATGATCTAGATTTACTTTTAAAATACATACTAAATTTATTTAATAATTTCTTTATTTATGGAACTTAAAAAAATCTTAATAGTAGAAGATGAAAGAGATATAGTTGATATCTATAAAATGAAATTGGAAAAAGAGGGATTTTTAGTTGAGTCTGCTTTTGATTGATTTGAAGCTCTTACAAAATCTATTGAATTCAAGCCAGATTTAGTATTGTTGGATATAATGATGCCAAATATGGATGGTTTCGAATCATTATCTACAATTAGAAACTTAGCTCCTTCAATGAAAACTACAAAAATAATAATGTTTTCAAATCTTTCTGCTCAAAAAGATATTGATAAAGCTATGGCCAGCTGAGCAGATTGATACATAATTAAAGCTAATTTTACACCAGGAGAAATTGTAGAAAAAGTTAAAGAATTTTTAAATATGACTAAGAAATCTTTAATCTGTCCACATTGCCATAAAGATGTTTATGATGTTTAATTTTATCAAAATACAAAAACAAGTCTTGTCAAAGCCTTTAGTTTGTTATTTTACTAAAAATATATTAAAATATTACAAAATATTTATAAAAACTATATTTATGCTGAAAAATAAATACCTGTACTTAATTATCTGATTTTTCTCTAGTACATCATGAGTTTTGGCTTCTTTGATAGGAGATACTCAACAATATACTCCTACAAAAGTTACAACAAATAATACTACAACTTCAACTACGACTTCTAGTTCATGAGGATTTTTTGACTTAGTTACAAGTCTTTTTTACGATTTAATAGGGATAATTATAATTTTTTTTGTATTATTTCTTATATTAAAAGCAGTAAGACTTTTTTTTGAAGTTTCTACAGCAAAAGATTTAGTTTATGTTAAGGTTACTCTTCCAAAAGCTGATAGTAAATTAGACAAAGAAAAAGAAACAAAGAAAGATTTCAAAGAAAAAACATCTATGATGACTATGTTTTATAAAGCAATTCACAAGATTTCAGATGCAGGACTTAGAGATACGGTTTTAGATAAGATTTTTGATCATTCAAAAATTTCTTTTGAACTTATTTATGAAAATGGAGAAGTAGGATTTTATATAGTTACATATAAAAATTATATAGAAATTATTACTCAACATATAACTTCAATATATACAGATGCAGAAGTAAAAATAGTAGATAGAGAAACTGAATATGTTGATTTAAAACCATATTGATATACAGCTCGTGCTGCTTCTCTTGGAAAATCAAATGATGACGTTTATCCTATTAGAACTTATAAATATTTAGAAGATGATGCTCTAAATAATTTCACAAATGTATTCGGTTCTCTTGGTAAAGAAGATAAAGCTATAATGCAAGTTGTTGTTAAGCCTGTTCCTTCAAGCTGGAACACAAAAGCTAAACATGCAGCAGGTCTTGTTGCTAAATGACAATATAATAAAAAATCTAGAGTTCAATTTTTGGATATTTTCTGGAATCCTATTGTTACAATGATAGAGTGACCCGATAAGGCAATGAAAGATTCTAATGCTCCGTGAGCGAGCTCGGGAGATTCATATAAAATCTTTAATCAAGCTGAAACTGAAGCTCAAAAAATAATGTGAGAAACGGCTGCTCAACCAAGTTTTAAAGGGTCTATTAGAATATTTGTTTCTAGTCCTTCAGCAAAATCAGCTGATACTGGAGTGCATTCTATTATTGCAGCATCGAGTATATTTACTGATGAATATAACAATTCTTTAGATAATCCGCAATTAATAGAAGATTTATTCCCATTCGTGTTTACTCCAATTAGATATTTTGCATTTAGATATAAACTTGTTTGAATGTTCCAAAATGTTTCAGTTTATTCAGCTGATGAATTGTCTACTTTATACCATTTACCTGATATAAATTATAATAAATCCCCACTTATTCAATGGCTTGATTATAAGAAATTAGCACCGCCACATAACCTTAAAACTCCTCATGAACCAATTATGCTTGAGGAAAAATTCAAAATTTGAGAAAAAGAAGTTATAGATCCAGAAACTGGAGAGAAAAAAATGGAAGATATTTTTGAAACAAAAATGGTTCATAGACAACTTTGAGGTTTTCCTACGTTCAAAGATTGAGCACTTATGTGACGGAATGAATATAGAAATAAAAGACTCCCAATCTATTTTATGAGAAAAGATAGATGAAGACACCATTATATTATTTGAAAATCTTGAGGTTGAAAATCAGTTTTTATATCATATATGGCTAGACAAGATCTCCGGGCTGGAGATGGTCTTTGTATAATAGATCCACATGGAGATTTGGTTGAAGATACTCTTGTTTATACACCAAAAGAAAGAGCAAAAGATGTAATAGTTTTTGATCCGTCTGATGATGAAAGACCAATGGGTTTAAATATGCTTGAAATAATAGCAACTGATCCTATTGGAAGAGCTAGAGAAATGGATAGAGCCGCTATTGATGCTACTGAAATTTTCATCAAAATATTTGGTGATGAAGTTTTTGGTCCAAGAATACAACATTACTTTAGAAATGGTTGTTTGACTCTTATGGAAGATGAAGAAGATGGAGGAACTCTTATAGATGTACCTAGACTTTTTGTAGATGATGCTTTTATGAAATATAAAACTTCAAAAGTAAAAAATCCAGTTGTAAAATCTTTCTGGGAACATGAATATGCTTCAACTTGAGATAGAGAAAAACAAGAAATGATACCTTATTTCTCTTCTAAATTTGGCCCATTTATAACAAACACTACAATAAGAAATATTATTGGGCAACCAAAATCAGCTTTCAATTTGAGAGAAATTATGGATAACCAAAAAGTACTTTTAGTTAATCTTTCAAAAGGTAAAATTGGAGCTTTAAATGCACAGCTTTTATGATTGATATTTGTATCAAAAATTAATATGGCTGCGATGAGTAGAGCTGATATGCCAGAAGACCAAAGAAAAGATTTTTTCCTATATGTTGATGAGTTTCAAAACTTTGCAACTGAAACTTTCGGGGAAATATTATCTGAAGCCAGAAAATATCACTTAGCGCTTATTATGGCTCACCAATTTATTGCACAAATTTGATGAAGTGGAGCTAAATCTAAATGAGATAAACCAAGTATTAAAGATGCAGTTTTCGGTAATGCCGGAACAATTATGTCATTTAAAGTTGGTGCTGATGATGCTGAATATTTAGAAAAAGAATATGCCCCACTTTTATCTCAACAAGATATTATAGGAATAGCAAATTTTACAACCTATGTAAAACTAAATATAGACAATGCTACAACTAGACCTTTTGATATGAGAACTATTTGGGATTCAAGTTATAAAAATCCTAAAGCTGCAGAATTAATTAGAGATTATTCTAGAAAAAAATATTGAAGAAAAAGGAAATATGTTGATATGGAAATAGAAGCAAGATTATGAATATCTAGAGCTGAATAAAAATTAATCTGTAGTGACCACAGGCCTGTGGTCACTACGAAATATAAAACATGTTTTATACAAAAACAAAAAAATAAAAAAGAGAAATTGATTTCTCTTTTTTATTTGCTATAATAAAAGCAATTTTAAAATATATAAAAAAATACTCATGAAAAAATTATTGATATTTTTGATTTTACTTTTTTCTTTTGGATCAGCTTATGCTTCTACTTGAACTACAATTTGATGAGATTCTGATTATGATTGAGTTCCAGACAGTGCGGATAAATGTCCAAATACACCAGCCGTGGAAGCTCATTTAGTTGATGCTGGTTGATGTGCTATTGATACAAAACAAACTTATGCAAATCCTACATGATGAGCAAATTATGGAGATAATATCAAAACATGATGAGCAAATAACCAAAATTGAATTGTTAATAATCTTATGACTAATTTCAAATGAGATGAATTTTTTTGAGCTAGCCAATGAGGAGAACAAGGAATATTCTATTTTATAGTTAGAATAGCTAAGGATTTAAAAGATTTATTTTTTGTTATAGTATCAGTATATCTGATTATTTCAGTTCTTATGATATTTTTTGCTGCAAATACTGAAGAGCAAATATGAAAATTTAAAAAAGCTATAGTTTGGTCAACTGTCTGAATAATGGTTATGCAAACAGCATATGCTTTCACTAAATCTCTTTATGATAAATGAGTAAGCCAATATGCGGCTACAAATTTTATAGCTGATATTGTTTATCCTCTTATTCATTTACTTGAACAATTAGCTGCATTTTTCTTCTTAGCGGTTGCAATATATTCTTTTTTTAGACTTGTTACCGCTAACTGAGCAGAAGATAAAATTAAATTATGAAAAAACACTATAATACAGGCAATAATCTGATTTATAGTTATCAAGATTTCTTGAGCTGTAGTTTCAAACATATATGGACATGTTAATTGTGATTCATTAAATCAAAATTGTTTGATAAATTGAAATACAGAATGAACTCTAGGAGTTGCAATAAGTTTGATAAATTGGTTGAATGCATTTGTTTGAATTTTAGTTGTAGTGATGACTATATATGCAGGATCAAAAATAATGTTATCTGGATGAAATGAAGAAAATGTAAAAAAATGAAAAGCTATAATAAAATACATATTTATATGACTTTTATTACTTGCTACAAGTTATTTGATATTAACTTTCTTTATTATTCCTGAATCTAAAATTTAATCTAAAAAAATATGCGCAGTGAAACAAGTGCTCTTGGGGTACATAGTAAAATAAACACTCTTGTCTTTAAAAAATTATTAGTTTTTATTTCTTTGATTTTTGCATTATTTGCATCTAATTATGTTTTTGCTTGAGTTATAGATATTCCAGGCTGAGACTGAGTTTCTAAATTGCAAGGAGTTTCAATGGCAGCTTCAACTAGTGATAATTTCACAGATAATGTAAATAATATATGAAAAAATATACTTAGGACCTTTAAACTTATTATATCAGCTTTAATGGTTGTTTATCTAGTATATGTTTGAGTAGAAATGATAATGGCTATGTGAAAGGATGATGAAGCTCTTAGCAAATCAAAAAGACAATTACGGTATGCGCTTGTGGCTTTTCTTTTCATAAATATTCCTTGAACTATTTATGATTCTCTTCATAGGCAATGAGCTGTTAATTTAGACGTTACTAATAGGACTTGACAAAGTTCATGGACTGATGTGAATAATACTGCAAATATTTTTATAAATCCTTTTAACTTTGGTTATACTGTAGATGATTCTATTTTAGGATTTGTAAAAGTTACTATTTTTGTTATAGCTGTATTTATGTTTGTTTTTGAATGAATAAAAATAATGACAGCAAGATGAAGAGATGACAAGTTAAAAGAAGCAAAATCAAAACTTTTATATACTGTTTTAGCTTTAGTTTTTGTTTGAGTAATAGATGTATGGAAAAATGTTGCTTTTTCATGAAGTATATCTGATTGAAAAAATTTATTTGATAATATAGCAAATCTTTCACTTTTCTTTGCTGGTCCAGTTGCGATAGTATTTTTGATTTTAGCAGGTTACTATTATGTGACTTCTGGATGAAATGAAGAAAAAGTTAAAAAAGCCAAGAGTATAGTAGTAAATACAGTTATTGCTACACTTATACTTCTAGCTTCATACACTTTCCTACTTGATTTAGCTACTTTATAATTTTATACAACATGAAAAAAATAATATTAATTTTAGTTCTTTGATTTTCAATATTTGCCTGAAATAGTGTTTTTGCTGAGACTTGAACTACTTCTTGATGAAATGGAATAGAAGTAAAAGTAACAGAAAAAATTCCTGGAGCTGAGTGTGATTGAGCTCCTTGAGCTTATACTTGTACAGTAAAACCAGGATTTGGAACTGTTATGCAACTAATGGGTTGAATAATTAAGTATTTTACCTTTCTAGCGAGTCTTGGGTGAGTACTATTTATAGTAATAAATTGACTTATGTTGTCTATGTGAGGAATGTGATGAAACAAAGATGAAATCAAAAAACACATCACTATGACTATTGGCTGACTTATATTACTATTATTATCAGGTCTGATTTTGCACAGTATTGCTCCTTGGATATATCAATAAAAAGTATAAATTTTAAGTCCGGACTCTATGGAGTCCGGACTTTTTTATCTAAAATAAAAAAATCCCCCTTATCAAGGGGGTGGCGAGGAACGAGTCGGGGGATTTTCTATCTTTCATACTTCTTTTTTAGTTCTTCTAGGTTTATTTCAAATGCTACAGGTCTACCATGTGGACAAGTTCGAGAATAATCTAAAATTGCATCATTAAGCAATTTATTCATCTCGAATATAGACAATTTATTACCAAATTTTATTGCTCGTCTACATGCGGTATAAGCTAGTATTTTATTTCTTATTTCCTCTAGTGTTTTTATTTTAGTTGTTCAATTTTCCAAATCCTGTATTATAGACAAAAATACTTCTTTTGCATTTTGTTTGTTTATAAAATCAGGTATAGAATTTAGTATTAAACTAGTTCCAGCCATAAACTCAAAATCAAATCATATGTCCACAAAAGTATCTTGATTGTCTATAACTAGTTCCTTTTCTTTTGCTGTAAGACTTATATTTTCAGCTATAAGAAGTCTTTGAGATTTTATTTCTTCTTTCTTCTTATATAGTTTTTCATAAATTATTCTCTCAGCCAAAGCGTGTTGATCCAAAACAAGCATAGATTTATCAATTGATTCTACTATTATGTAAGAGTTAAACATTTGTCCAACTATTCTACCAAGTTTAGTTTCATTCAAATCATTTGAACTTATATTTTCTTTCTGAAAATTTCATAATATTTCACGAGAAAAATTCATACTAGCTTCTATACTAGATTGAGCAGGATTTAAATTAATTTCTTTATATGGAGAAAATTCTCTGAAATTTGTTCCTGATGGAGTATAATATTTTGGAGAGCTGTTATAGCCCCCACCTAGCCTCCCCCTACTAAGGGGAGGGATAGTACAATTTTCGTTATTTTCCCCTCCTTGATAGGGAGGGGTTAGGGGAGGTCCTTCTCCTCCAACAACACTTACTTTTTCTAATTTATCTGCGACAGCATGATAAAAACATCTAAAAACATTTGATTCATCTGCAAATCTTATTTCTTGTTTTCTTGGGTGTACATTTACATCTATGATAGTTGGATTTATTTCTAGATTTAGCACATAAGCAGGATATGAAGAATGAGGAATATATCTTAAATAAGCATCATTTATAGCTTTATAAATTAGCTGACTTTTTATAATTCTATTATTTACAAAAATTACTTGTCTATTTTTGTTTTGGAAACTTACTGAAGGGCTTGAAATATATCAAGTTACTTTCATTCCAGACATACTGAAATCAACTAGAAGCATATTTGAAGCAAATTCATCTCAATAAATATTGTAAATTCTTATTTTTAAATCTTCTCGTGCTTTGTATTTGAATATTTCTTTTCCATCATTAATAAATTCAAAACCTATTTGAGGATATGAAAGAGCAATATTTTGCATAAATTCCTGAATATTTGAATATTCAGTTCTAGCTTTTTTTAGGTAATTTAATCTAGCGGGAGTATTAACAAACAAATTATTTACTTCTATTTTTGTCCCATTTTCACTTGCTGTCTTTGTGATTTCTTCTCTTTCTCATCAATTTATAATAAGTAAATTTCAGAAATCTGAAGCAGGTGTTTTTGAAGTGATTTTTGTTTCTGAAACAGATGTTATAGAAGCCAATGCTTCTCATCTAAACCCGAAAGTCATTACATTATATAAATCATCAAGTGATTTTATTTTGCTTGTTGTATATTTTTCTGTTGCTATTTCTAAGTCTTCTTTATTTATACCAGAACCATTATCAGTGATTATGATAGATTTTATTCATCATTCTATAATTTCTAGCTTTATTTGTGTGGCTCCAGCATCTATAGAATTCTCCACAAGTTCTTTTACAACTGATACAGGTCTTTCTACAACTTCTCAGGCAGCAATTTGATTAGTAAGATTTTTATCAAGTTTTATTATTTGCGACATATTTATTTAAATTTAATAAACCCTCCGGCTTTCAGCCACCTCCCTTGGAAAGGGAGGAAATTGAGCAATATTTCTCCCCTTTCCAAGGGGAGTGCCAAGGAACGAGGCGAGGGGTTACTTCCCAATTATTGATTTTATTTTTTCAACTATAATATTTGGAATTTGTTCCCACATAGCAAGAAGTGCATTTACTTTTTTTACATATTCCATAGATTCATTTACTACTCATAAAATTTTTATAAGTCTAAATAAGGCAATAACAAGCAAAGTTCAAACAATAGAAGTAAATATACTTAAGACGATATAAAGTATATCAAGAGTAGATAAAATCATAATTAAAAATTATTAGCAACTAAAATTTTTCTGCATTATAATGGTTTAAAATAAAAATTCAAAAAAAATTTGATTTTATTAGTTTTTTGTATAAAATCTCCCGCGTAACTTTAAAAAATAATTATATCAAAAATGAGCAATGTAGCATTAATAAGAGAAATTCAATCTGAATTCGTAAAAGGTGATAGACCAGTTATTAAAACTGGAATGGAAGTAGAAGTACACCAAAGAATTATGGAAGGTACTAAAGAAAGAACTCAAAGATTTAAAGGTCTTGTTATAAAAATGTCTGGAAAAACTCCACTAGAAAAGACTTTTACAGTTAGAAAAGTATCCGGAGGTTTTGGTATCGAAAAAATATTTCCAGTTAATTCTGCAAATATCGAAAAAATCGATGTTCTAAGACAATTTAAAGTAAGAAGAAAAAATATCGGATTTATTAAAACTCTTACTGGTAAAGCTGCTAGACTTAAAGAAGTTAGAAAATAATAGAAAAAGACTCCAAGAAATTTCTTGGAGTCTTTTTAGTTTCAACCCATCCCCTCGTTCCTCGGGACTTCCCTTGGGAAGGGAAGAAATTAATAAGTAATGAATTTTGTTCTATTTCTCCCCTTTTCAAGGGGAGTCCCTGAAGGGGGAGGGGTTTTAACTTAATCTTTCAAAAACTGCTATTTTTCAAAGTACTTGCATGATGTAGTACATATCTGGAGTTTTTGTTTTTCCTGTTAGGAAAAGTCTCAAGATAGTTGTTACTTCTACTATGCTTCATTTGAAATTTTCTGGAGCTTTTTTATATTCTTTTATATTTGATGCAAATCAGATAGAATCACAAAGGGCTTTAATTTTTTCAAACCAAATTTCTTTTGAATCCGCAGAATTATAAGTTTCTTTGAAACCAGCAAGTATATTTGAAATATCTGATTCTGATAAATTTGGATAAGTTTCTTTCAGACTTGATTTATCAAAAGAGTATCATTCATCAAAAAAGTATTCAGTTTCTCACTTCACATCTGACCATTTTCCTATATCTTTTCTTGTTTTTTCTCCAGTTCTTTCTATAGAAAATATACTTAAAAATTTATCTTTGTTATTTTTCATTAATGAAGATAAAACTTCATCGTATTTTTCAGCCCAAACTAAGCTTCTAGTATAGATTTCCTCAGATGTCATTCTAGAAATTATTTCTTTGCTTATATTATCAAGTTTTACGAAATCAAACAAGGCTCAGCTAGAATTTCCAAGTCTTTCAAAACTTATTTTGAAATCAGTTATAGGAGCATCCAAATTAGCTTTTCTCCAATCTTCGAAATCAGAATTAGCAAGATTAGTTAAATATTCCAAAATTGATTCTTTTGTATATCCATTTTCATCATAATAAGTCATTGATGCTTCTGGATCTTTTCTCTTACTTAATTTTCTTTTATTTCCATTATCAAGTTTTTGAATAGGAGCAAGATGTCCATATCTAGGAGCAAGCCAACCCATTATTTCAAACATTTGAAGATGTAAAGGAGTAGATGCTAACCATTCATCTCATCTAATCACATCAGTTGTTCACATCAAATAGTCATCAACTATATGAGCAAAGTGATAAGTAGGCATTCAGTCAGCTTTCATAATAACTATATCCATATCATTTTCACTTGTTTCAATAGTTCATTTTAGTAGGTCTTGATATTTGATTTTTTTATTATAGTTTCAAGATGATCTAAGTCTGATAACAAAAGGAGTTTTTTTATCTAATTCAGCTTGAATATCTTCACTAGTCGCATTTCTCCATTTTGCCCATTGTCCATAATAACCAGGTCTTTGTGAATATTCTTCTTGAGTTTTTCTTATTTCTTCTAGTTCTTCTGAAGAACAAAAACAAGGGTAAGCAAGTCATTTTTCAACTAAATCTTTTACGAAACTAGCATAGATTTTTTGTCTGTCACTTTGTTTGTATGGTCCATAATTTCCAATTTCTTTTCCAGTTAAATCTTGTCCTTCATCAACTTTGATTCCATAGTAATCCAATGCTTCAACCACCAATTCTCCGGCTCCTTCAACTTCTCTTTTCTTATCAGTATCCTCAATACGTAGCATAAAAACTCCACCAGTTTGGTGAGCAAATCTTTCTGAAACCATTGCAGTATACAGAGTTCCAATATGCATAAATCCAGTAGGACTTGGAGCAATTCTCGTTACCATAGCTCCTTCCGGTAAATTTCTTTTTGGGTATCTTGCCAATATTTCAACAGGTTTTTCCAGTTTGTTTGGGAATAATATATCAATCATAATTATTATAATTTTTAATAGTTAGTTGTTCTAACCCCGGGGTGAAGCTTCTGAAAATCCCGGGGTTGATTTACTTTATTATACAGATTTAGTCCAGATTTCAAAATCTAAGTTTTAGGATTTTTTTGCATTTTTATAGAAAGATATATAATAAAAGTAAATAATTAATAAATATCAAAATGAATATAGTTCTAGTTGATGATGAAAAAATATTTTCTGAAAAAGTAGCTAAAAAACTTAAATCTTTATGATTTAATGTTTTAGTTTTCAATGATATTAACTCTCTTGCTAATTCATCTACAGGCAAAATTGATTTATATATAATAGACTTATTTTTGGGAGATTGACTAGGTTTTGAATTATTTGAAAAAATAAAGCAAATAAAAGAAGAAAAAACTCCAGTAATTATGATTTCATGACTCGATAATAGTGATAATAAAATTCTATGACTAAATCTCTGAGCTGATGATTTTTTGGTAAAACCATTTACCCCAGAAGAGCTTATTGCTAGGATCAAAGCAGTTATAAGAAGGACAAATAATTATTCAAATTCTGAAAAAGAGCTTAAATATAAAGATATATTTTACGATGTTTGAAAAAATATTTTTTTTAAGAATTCTCTACAAATAAATCTTACATGAAAACAAAAACAACTTACTGCATATTTTATATTAAATATATGAAAAGTTATTACAAAAACAAGCTTAATTGTAGATATTTGGTGAGAATACAATTCCGATTTTATAACAAGTAATACTATAAATGCAACAATTTGTAAACTTAGAAAAAAACTATGAGATGAATTTAAATTAGAAACTATTCATTCTGAAGGTTATATTCTAAAGGATTAGGTAATATCTTTTAAAACTCCAATTCATCCAAAATTAAATCGCTATAATTTTCAATCTTTGTTTTATCAATTTGATGATAAGAAGTCCAAGGATAATCCTCTATATTTTCAACTATGCAATGTTTTACAGCATTGAAATTTACATAAGCCAGGCATTTAGCTAAATATTCTTGGTCTAGAATAAGTTTAGCCTTGAATCTTCATTCGAAAAGTTGTCATCTAGTTTTTGAATTCAAATTTGATTTTGTTTTAAAATACATTGCATATCATTGTTGTATTTTCCTCATAAAATCTGATATTTCATCTCAAGAGTTAGCAGAGCTTATTATCATATGAAAATGATTCGGAAGTAAGCAATATGAATATATCTTTATTCCATTATATATTTCATTATACTTTTTCATTGTTTTTATAAATCTTTCATAATCCTTATCTTCTCTAAAAATAAATTGTTTTTCAAATCATCTATTATATACATGATAGATATTATTTACTTCTAAGTCTATTTTTCTTATTGGCATAATTATAATATTAACAATTTAAGTCCGGACTCGATTCTAATTAGTTTCACCATAAAATCAATTATAATTTAGCTGGTTTCGTAAGAGTCCGGACTTGAGAGAGAAAGCAGGATTTTGAGATTTTTCTTGAAGCTAATTTTTTAAGTCCGGACTCGATTCTAATTAGTTTCATCTTAAAATCAATTATAATTTAGCTGGTTTCGTAAGAGT
>JAVHPF010000026.1:0-2276 GCA_036170435.1 Patescibacteria group bacterium | reverse complement strand
ATTCTAATTAGTTTCATCTTAAAATCAATTATAATTTAGCTGGTTTCGTAAGAGTCTGGACTTGAGAGAGAGAAAGCAGGACTTGAGAAAAATCTCACAAAAAAAGTACCACTAGCCTAAGGCTAGTGGTAGGGTTTTTCCAAAACAAGACTTTTATCTTAGTTTTTTGGAGGAAGATTAGGGATTAGCTTTTTCTTCTTTTGTTATTTCTGTAAAATATCATTTACTTGTTAATTCTTTAATTAATCATTTTACATCTCATCAATTAAACATACTATTAATTGTTTGTTCATCAAATTTCCTTGCATCTTTTGAAAGATATTCAGCTAAATCTTTTTCTTTTCAGGCGATAATATGTCAATTACTATCAGTTAATTTTTCATTGTGAATATTTTCTATATTATTTATATTTATCGTTGTGTTTCAGTTTGTTCTAGGTTTATCTGTGTTTGAATCTGAGGAAATTTCTCAAGATTTAGAGTAGTCAACTATTTCATCATATTGATCAAGTTCTTTAGCATCAGTATGTCATATTTTTTTATAAATTTTTCATAAACTTTGTATGTATTGAACTTTATCTTTTTCTTTTCATTTTAATGAGTCATCAACTTCTTTTCTGAAAGATTCATCAGTTTTGTATTTATCCATTTTTTGTATGCTTTCAGTAATTTTTCACAATTGGTCAGAACTTAGTTTACTAACATCTCATTGAGCTTTTAATATGTCTTTAAAATAGTCAGCTTGTCATTGGGTTGTATTAGCATAAGCTCAAGATTTATTTTGAACGTCTGTTATCTTTTTTAATTGTTCATTTTCTTGTAATCAGAATTTTTTAGCTAAATCTTGACCAAATTTAGATCATTGAGTAGTATATTTTTGATCTATGGCACTAGAAAGAGTATTTCATGCTTGTCATAATCATACAGCACTTCATCCTGGGAATATAGGAGCATATTGTGGTAATTTTGAAACAGTTTTTCAGATACTTGTTCCAAAGTCAGCAATAGGTTTAACAATACTTTCAGTTATACTTGAAGATCATAGTGCTGCCATAACAACCATCCATAGTATAGCAATACCAAAAAGTTGTATAAGGAATTGTCATACTAAATCTCATCCTCGTCAAAGTATACTTAGAGCTGTAGTTCATTCTGATCATGCAGAATCTCGTTTATTATTTGCTCAAACTATATTGAATTGTATTCCAGCAATATTAAATCAAGAACCTGTAGTTGCTCATCAAGTTTTAGCCCCATCGTTATCTTGAGTGAATCAAGATAGTCAATGTCATGCTGAAATCAGAAATATAAATCAAAATGATAATGCTGCTGCTACATATACAGGAACAAAAGCAAGTCATATAAGTTTAGGAATAGTTAGTATTTCAAGTTTTTTCATTCAAGATGGTAGTGACTTACCGAAAAAATACATAAGTCAGAAAATTGGAGAAAACATAGTATATAACCATAAATATATTCATCTAGTGAATAGTGCTAAAGCTATTGCTCAAAGCAGTATTAAATAGGCAATTACAAAAGTAATATCAACTATTACTTTTAGTCATAAATCAAAGATAGATTTTATTCAAGCTCAAGTTTTTCCACCACTAAGTTGATCACTTGTTACTTGAGTTAAATGTCATATGTTTATAAGTCAAAATGAATAAAAGGCAACAATTCATCAAATACTATCTTTCGAATTCATCATTTTGTCTAAAGTTGTTACATTATTTTTGTCACAAGTAACTCAAGATCAGGTTGCGGACATATCTACGGTACATACTTTAGGAATTTCAACTTTTTGTAATATACTAGTTTGTGTATCAGATCCTTTAAATACATCATATGGTAATTGGATAACAGAAGCTGTTAATACACTAGATATAGATACTATGAATTGTACAATAAACCATGTAAAAGGAACTATAATAATTCATACTATAAGTTTTGGTAAGGCTGTTTTAATTTGATAATTATTATCTCAATGTCCAATGATATTCATAAAAGCAATTGATATAAGTAGAAATGCAAATACAAAATAAACTATATTTGAAATCATTACCCAAATATTCTTTAGCATATCATTTAATCAAAATACTGTTCCGCTCGTCCATCCTGGTTCAAGAAATTTCATAACAAGACCAGTCATTAAACCAAGTCCACTTGTTACAACTGACATCATTCAATTAACCCATTTTACTACATCAGATCAATCAGCTGGAGTAGGATCCGCTGCAAAAGCATTGTCAACTGAGAAAAGCAGTATTAAAAAAGCTA
>JAVHPF010000025.1:0-4338 GCA_036170435.1 Patescibacteria group bacterium | reverse complement strand
GGTCTATAAGTAGCAAAATCCATGTTATCAACTATAAGTAAATCTATCTTATTATAGCTAGCATATTTTACTATATCAGGAAGATTATCAGTATATGGAGTTATCCATCTTTCATTTGCTCAAGCGTAATAAGTTGTAATTGGCCACCTTTCCATTACTTTTATATCACTGTTAAAATATTTATTATTATTATTTATTTTTTTAGAATAATTGTCTTGAATCCAATTTCAGGCGACTTGTTTGATATTATAATTAGAATCAGCTTCAGAATTTTCTCCATAAAAAATAACAAGTCAAGTAATATTTATTGCTAAGAAAAGCATAAAAAATACAAATTGTTTCAAACTAGATTTTAGATTTTCTAGAAAATATGCTGAAAATATAAAGACTATGGGTAAAAATATTATGAAATATCTATCAAGAACAAAAAATATAGTGAAAAAAAATGAAGCAGTTAGGAAAAAACTAGAAAATACAACAAGGAAAGTATTTCTATTATTTCTAAAAAGATAGTAGAATCCTCAAAGAAAAGAGAATAAAAATAGCAGGGAAGAGAGAATATAAAATATTCTTAAATATAGAGAATTTGTTTTATCAAAAGCAAGATGTAAATAATCTCAAACTAAGATTTTTGGAATATTTTGACTATATAATTTAATTTGATTTTCTTTAATACGATTTATAGTTTTACTTGGATTAGCAAGTAAAAAATCTTTTGTAGATCAAGTAGAGTATGATTTATCATATTTTAATCATCAGGCAAATCCAGCAATTAGATGATGTTTATCAGTAGTTAATTCTCCAACTGCTTTTTCAAATCCAGAATCATCCATTTTGTCTATTCATCTCATTGTAGCTTGTCTTAGGTTTGAACTACCTTTATTTGTAAGTCACCATTCTCAAGTAATAGTATGCATATAATAAATATAAGGACTTATAATTATAGAAAAACTTATAATAATAGTGCTAAAATATGAAAAAAATCCTTTTAAATCGATTTTTTTACTAAAAAGTAAAAATAAAAATATCAAAAAAACTGATCAAATATATATAAAAGCTTCAGCTCTAGTGAAATACATAAGTGCAAAAATAGCTCAAATCAAGATTGATTTCATGAAATTTGGCTCTTTTGAAAAAGTCAGAATACTATAAAATAAAGCCAAGAATATAGGAATATATATATTTTCAGATAGCGCTTGTATATTGAAAAAAATCAGAGAACTAGATAAGTAATATAGAACTAATGGAAGAAAAACAAAAGTATCATTCAAATATTTTCTAGAGATTTTATATAAAAATATTCATCAAATAGCAAAAAAAACTAAATTTAGTAATTTTGCTAAAACAAAAACATCACTAAATAAGAAACTAAAAGGAGCTATAAATAAGCTATAAAGGAAGCCAAACCAACCAGTTCCAAATCCTTCAAGTTTGAGTCGTGCCAGATTTGAAGCCATTTGTAAATATGCGAAGCTATCAGCATTTTTCAAAATATCATTTAATGGGAGAAAATAGTAATGTACAATAGTTCAGATAAAGCTGATTATGATGAAGATAAAAAATTGCATAAAAAGTGTATTAAATATTATTTTTATTTTATAATAGAGAAATAAAGAAGAAAAACAAGTAAAATTTTGGCTTTATTTCAAAAAATATGTTAAAATAAGTAAAATATTTAATTATATAAAAATGATTATGACAAAAATTAAAAATCAAATATCTACAGAAAATGTAAGAGAAGAATTTGAAAAACTTGATTGACAAGTTGGTCTTTCTGAAAAAGAACAAAGAATGTTATCTGTTTATGGTGAAATAAAAGATGAACATGAAAAAAGACAAATAATAGAAAATATCAAAAGACTTAATTGACTTAATGCTGAATTGCAATCTATAAATGGAAAAATAAATCTTATAGATACTTTAAACGATCAAGATATAGAAAAAACAAAATTTAAACAAGCTATAAAAAATATTTTAAGAGAAAAAAATAGAATTATTCAACTAGAAGTTGTTTCAAAAAAATGAAGTGATAAATCTAGAGATATTTTGAAATGAAAAAATATAGATACTATTTCTGCTCGTGATTTACTTTTGGCTGAAAATGAAGATGCTTGATTTTTATCTAAAACTTTTGCATATAAAATAACAAAAGATGCAAGTGGGGAAGAATCAGAAACTCCAGTTATTAAGGATGATGTAAAAGAAAAAGATATTATCAAAATTGATTTTGGTAAAAATAAAAACGCAAATTTTAGAATTTGAGCAGGGGATATTATTCCAACAACTATAAAGACAGTAAAAATTACGAATACTAAATGAAATACTAGAGTTTGAGTAAGAAGTATCTGAAAAGATTGAAAAGTTGGTTACTATGATGAATCAGGTTATATAGCAATTTTCAACAATTATTTAATTGAAGTTCCATCTAAGGATGAAGAAAAAACTATAATGTCATCATTATCAAAAGATATTATAATTTCATCTGATGAAAATACTGAAAAAGAAGCAAAATTAAAATATGCAGCTGAAATGTGACAAGATGATGAATTCTTTGCAGGGTTAAATGATAAATACAAGAATATTGATAATTGAGAAAATCTATCTTGAAAAGCACTTGAAGCAAATGCTGAATTTCAAGAAGCTCTCGATTATACAGCAAAAAGATTACAAATTAAAAAAGAAGATTTACTTACAGTAATGAAAGCAGAATCTGGACTTAATCCTAAAATTTCAAATCCATATTCTAATGCTACAGGGCTTATTCAATTTATGCCAAGTACTGCAGAATTACTATGAACAAGTGTTGGTGAACTTAAAACTATGAATTCGATAAAACAAATGGAATATGTTTATAAATATTTTAAATCATATACAGGTAACTTAAATAGTGTTTCAGATTTATATACAGCAACATTTTATCCTCGAGCACTTGGAAAATCAGATGATTATAAAATGTGATGAGAATTAGTTGCTAAACAAAATCAAGTTATTGCCAAATATTGTGATAATTCAAATCAAATAGATTATGCATGATTTAAGAAATATGTAGAAGCAAAAACAGCTGAATTTAGAGCTTAAAAAACAAAAGAAAGATTTCATTTTGAAATCTTTCTTTTGTTTTTTGCTAGTTTTTATATAAAATGTATTTCAACTAAAAAGTCCCCCTTATCAAGGGGGAAATAAAGGGGGATTAAAAAATAAATAATACGCGATGTACGATTTTGCTATAATTTGATGATGAGCTGCTGGACTTTTTGCTTCTATTTCTGCTCCAAAAGAAATAAAAAAAATTGTTTTAGAAAAAACAAAATCTATGTGAACTAAAGTACTTCTTTCTGGTTGAGAAAGAGCAAATCTTACAAATATAGATATTGAAAGTACAAGAGACTATTTCGGACAAAATAGAAAAGCTATGATTTCTATTCTAAAAAGATTTTCACAATACGATACTATAAGTTTCTTTGAAGAAGCTTGAGTTAGAACCGTTGAAGAAGATAGATGAAGAATCATCTTGGAATCAGGGAATTCTAGAGAATTACTTGATTTACTTATGAAAAAATCAAAAGCTAATAATACTAATTTCAAAACTAATTTTGAAGTAAAATCTGTAAAAAAAATTGATGATTATTTTGAAATAGTTTCACTAACTTGAGAAAAAATACAAGCACGTAAAGTCTTAGTTCGAGCTGGATGAAAATCATTTGCACAGGTTTGAACAACATGAGACTCTTATAATATAGCTGAAGCTTTTGGACTAAAATTAGCTCATCCATATAGGTCACTATCAGCTTTTGCAACAAAAAAAGATTTATCAAGTATTTCATGAGTATCTACAAATTTATCTATGACTTTGTTTGATAAAACTACATCTAAGGAAATATATTCAGAATTTTGACCTATTCTTTTCACTCATTTTTGATTATCAGGACCAATTATATTTAATGCAGCAACAGTTTTATGAGAATATTTAAATAAAGTTTTTTCAAATCAAGAAAATTTAAAAGATGAAGATTTTGAAAAATATATAATAGATTCTGTTTCTATTAAATTAAATTTTGATTTAGAAAATACTCCAAAAAGGCGAGTACAATTTTTTGAATTGAATCCAGATAATTTAGAAACTATTATAGATTTACAAAATTGGAGATCTTGGAAAGAGGCAAAAGCAACTTGATGAGGTGTTTTACTTAATGAACTTGATAATAATCTACAAGCTAAAAATATCGAATGATTATATTTTGCTTGAGAAGTTTTGGATTTAACAGGGAAGACTTGATGATTTAATTTGCAACTTGCTTGGAGTACGGGATATATTGTAGGGACGAATGTGTAGGAATG
>JAVHPF010000024.1:0-4386 GCA_036170435.1 Patescibacteria group bacterium | reverse complement strand
GATAATTTTGAAATTATAGATTGAGTTATCAAGAAAAATAATATAGTTAAATGAAAATTAAAGTAAAAAAACTTCCCGGAAATTCGCGGGAAGTTTTTTTATTATTTGTTTAATATAAATTTTAAAAGTTTCTTTTTAACATCTTCTTTTGTTCATCATTTTGCAATGATTTTATCACCAAAAACTGTCCAAATAGCTTCTGTTCATTGGTATACGACCATAAATTTACCATCAAGAGTTTCTAAATTTTTTTCACTTGCGATATCAAGAAGTGGTGTAGTTCCAGTTTTAGTAAGATTAATATCACTTACTATTAGTTTATTATTTAATGAAGAAAATTTATCAAGTAAATCATTTGTCATAGAAATATTAGCTTCTTCTCAAAGGCTAGCTGGAGCAAGTCCAGATAACTTTTCAAAATCTCAATCAGCTCATTTTGTACTAAGGTTTATTATAGCATCAAGTTTATAATCAATATTTGAAACAGCATTCTCATCTCCAACTTCACAAATTCCAGGTTTTAATACATTTAATTTATCTGCGATATCAGATGCTTTTGAAACAGTTCTATTTAATATAATAAGTTTTTTAATTCATCTATTAACAAGTTCCAAAGCTATTCATCTAGCTGTTCATCCTGCTCATAAAAGAAGTACAGTTTTACCCGATATATCTTCTCATATTTCTTTGAATTTATCAGTTAAACTTTCGCAATATCAAGTTGCATCAGAATTATATCCATGAATTTCATCTCAAAAATGAGCAACAAAATTAGTAGATTGCATTTCATCTGCAATTGGATTTACAAAATATCATTCTTCCTTGTTTAATAAATCCCAACCTGTATCCTTAAATCCTACTCAAAATCATCCTCAAATATATTTATTATTTAATTTTAATACTTTTAATATTTCAGCCAGATTTTCTACTTTTATAATCACCATAGCATTTTTAATATCCAAATCATAATCAGCAGCTATATAATTCCACATCTTTGGAGTAATTCCTGCATAATCGTGATTTATGAAAGTAAGAGAAAAATTATCAGCTTCTAGTAGTTCATCTATATTTTTTGTATTATTTTCTGGCAACTGAGCAAAAGTCATAATTCAAGAATTAAATAATTCTCTAATTTCATTAGAATTATCAACTAAATTATTAGTATTTAATGCTTGCATATTTATTTGAGTTAATAAACTAAAATCATTTCTTTTAGGATAATTTGTTTTAAGTTTTACTAGAACTTGTTCTCTATTATCCAAAGATTCCAAATCTAAAATACCTACAGTTTGTATCTTAACTAATTTTACTTCATCTGAAAATATAGGAGGAAGTCATTTAGAATCATCTCCTGGTTTTTCTATAACTCTGGCTTTTATTACTTCCCCATCAATATATCATCTAGTTTCTGGATATTTGCGATTACCTGGGCGATAAACAACAATATTTTCTTCATCTAAACAACATTTTTCATTTTCTCTAAATGCCATATCTGATCTATCTAAGTACATATTTCTTTAATTTTTAAATTTTAAATCTAAGTATTTGATTATAATAAAAATATCAAATATTCAAAGCTATTTTATAAATTCATTGTAAGAATTAAGTAAAAAATCTCGAATTTAATCGAGATTTTAGTTTTTAATACATTCCCATTCAAGGCATTCATCCCATTGCTGACATATCTGGAAGAGCTTCTTCTTTTTTAGGAATATCTGTAACTGCAACTTCTGTAGTCAAAAACATTCAAGCCAAGCTTACTGCTTGCTCTAAAGCAACTCTTTCAACTTTTTTAGGGTCTATAATCCCAGCCTCAAGCATATTCTTGAATTCATCAGTAGCTGCATCATAACCATAATTTATATCAGAATTTGATAAAACTTGACTAACTATAACTGATCATTCTTTTCATGCATTTTCAGTAATAGTTTTGATTGGATAAGATAATGCTCTTGCTACAATTTGTGCACCAATATTTTGGTCTTCATTTCAGAAATTTATTCCTTCTAATGCTTTTGCTGCTTTAAGTAAAGCAACTCAACCACCAGCAACAACTCATTCTTCAACGGCTGCTTTTGTAGCATTTAGTGCATCTTCTATTCTAAGTTTTTTCTCTTTCATTTCTATTTCACTTGCTGCTCCTACTTTTATAACAGCAACTCATCAAGCTAATTTAGCTAATCTTTCCGCTAATTTTTCTTTATCAAATTCTCATTTTGTATTTGAAATTTGAGCAGCGATTTCTCTTACTCTTGCTTCAATTTCTGATTTTTCTCATTCTCAACCGATTATAGTTGTTTTATCTTTTGAACTTGTTACTGATTTTGCTCTACCAAGATGTTCCATAGAAGCATTTTCAAATTTTAATCCTAATTCTTTTGTTATAACAGTTGCTCCAGTCAAAATTGCTATATCCTTTAACATTTCTTTTTTTCTATCTCCAAAACCTGGAGCTTTGATAGCTAAAACATTTAGAACTCATTTCATTCTATTCAAAATAATTGTAGTAAGAGCTTCCCCATCTACATCATCAGCAATTATAACTAAATCTTTTCTTCCACTTCATAAAAGTTGTTCCAAAAGAGGAAGAATATCTTTCATATTTGATAATTTTTCATCAGTAATAAGTATTGGAGCATCTCTCATTTCACTTATCATTTTTTCACCATTTGTGAGCATATATGGGCTGATATATCCTTGCTCAAATTGCATTCATTCAGTAAGTTCAACAGTCAAACCAAAAGTTTGTCCATCTTCTACTGAAATTACTCAATTCTTCCCTACTCTATCCATAGCTTCAGCTATAATATCACCTACTTCCCTGTCTTGAGCTGAAATAGAAGCAACTTGTGCTATTTCTCATTTTGTTGAAATTGTTTTTGAATTTTTTTCTAGTTCAGCTGCTATAACAACTGAAGCTTTTCTCATACCGTTTTTTAATTCAACAGCATTTACTCAAGTTCTGATATTTCTAAGACCTTCTTTTGCAAGAGCATAAGTAAGTAAAGTTGCAGTAGTAGTCCCATCTCAAGCAATTTCATTTGTTTTATTTGCAGCTTCTTTTACAAGTGCAGCTCACATATTTTCAAATTTATCTTCTAATTCTACTTCTCTTGCAATAGTAACACCATCATTTGTAACTAGAGGAACACCATATCATTTGTCCAAAATAACATTTCTTCATTTTGGTCACATAGTTACAACTACAGTTTTAGCTACCATTTCTATTCATCTAAATATTTTAGCTCTAGTATCATCTCAAAAAATTATTTGTTTAGACATTGTTTGTTAAATTAAGAAGTTAAACTATTTTTTAGAAAAGACCTCACCCCCTAGCCCCCTCTCCTTATAGGCGAGGGGGAAAAAAAGGATTTTTTATATTTTAAATCTTTTCATTCCTGTCCCCTCTCCTCTAAGGAGAGGGCTAGGGTGAGGTTGAAGCTAGGATTAGGGTGAGGTCCTCTTTTTTTATTCAATTATCCCCAAAATATAATCCTGACTTACAATTTTGTATTCATTTCCATCTACTTTTACTTCATCACCAGAATATTGTCCACTCAAAACTTTATCTCCAATTTTTACTTGCATAGCTTGAAGTATTCCATTTACTTCTTTTCCTTGTCATATTGCTATAACTTCATAAATAAATGGTCTTTCTTTATTAGCTGATTCTGGTATATAGATACCACTTTTTGTTACATTTTCTTGAGTAATTGCTTTCAAAACAACTCTATCACTTAAAGGTTTTATATTCATACAATTATTTTTTTAATAAATATTGGCTTCTATTATATACAAAGCAACAAAAAAGTTAAATATTTTTTAAAATTCATAAATATAAACTTCTTCTTTTCACTTATCATCATAAATTATCTCTTTTGGTGTAGCTTTTATTAGTTTAAAAGCATTTGCAATAACTATAGTTCAGCTTCTTGCTTCTTTTTCTAATTTTTCTTCGATTTTGGCTACAAGTTCAGGATAAAGATATATATAAACTACATCGAAATCAGCTAAATTAGTAGTGAAATAATTTCATCTAATTATTGTAGCATTTAATTTAAATATTTTATTAAAAATTCTAGCAATTAAAGAATTTGCTAAATCTATTTCGTAACCAGTTGTAATACATCAAAATTCTTTTTCAAAAAATCTAAGCATTTTTCCTGTTCAACTTCACATATCTATAAGTTTTTTTCCTTTCAGATTATATTTAGTAAGCCCCTTTCTCATAACTCTCAAATCAGAATTAAAACTCGCAACTTGTGGAACTTTATAAATTATAGAATTCACAATAGATAGCACATACAAATATGCTATAAAAAGTATTCCTAAAAGTAAAATTATTCAGATTATAAATTTTAATGTAATCATTTGTTTATTTTATTA
>JAVHPF010000023.1:2607-4414 GCA_036170435.1 Patescibacteria group bacterium | reverse complement strand
TTTGCATCACGAGCATCACTAGTATATGATGAATAACTCATAAATCCTATTGTTGATAGTATTGATAATATTGTGATTACTATGATTAATTCTACTAAGGTGAAGGCTTTTGTTTGTTGTTTTTTCATAAAGTGAAATTATTTAATTATTAAACATTGTAATTTTACTTATTTTAACGATGTTTACAAAATTTAAATATTTTTTTATTTTTTAGATTTTTCTTCTATTTCAGCTTGTTTTTCAGCCAAATATTTCATAAAAGCTTCTTTCTTGAAGAAATATATAAATGCAAATGATGCAAGCATAATTCATGCTATTATATATCCCATATAATCTATGATTTTTTCATAATTTGCAGCAAAAACTACTCAAATACAGATCATAGTTGCAGCCCGGACAGCTGAACCAATTACATTATATAAGAAAAAAGTTCTGTGTTTCATATTTGCTCAAGCAAGTATAAATGGCATAAAAGCTCTAGCTACATTGTGAAATTTAGCCAAAATCACTGCAAAACTTCCATATTTTTCTACCCAAGATTTTAAATATTTACTTTCAGTTTTTCCTATTCCAAACCAATCTCAGTATTTATTTATAAATTTTTCTCAGTAATTTTTTCCAAGTAAAAACCCAGCTTCATTTCATGCAATTGCTCAAATAGTTCAAGCAATAATAGTATAAAACATATATTTAGTTCCAAAAAATCCTCAAACTATCATCATTATATTTTGTCCAGGAATTACTACTCCTAGAACTGGAAATCATTCTATAGCGGAACTTATTCCAACAATTACATAATTCCAATATCCAAGATTTTGTACTTCATTTTTTATCCATTCTATGGCATCTTTAACTAAATCTGGTCTAAAAATACTTATAATAGTTAAACTTATCATAAGTATAATCAAAGCTATATTTATTATTTGCATTAATCATTTTACTAACTTTTTCATTGTTTTTTTAAGCATTTATTTTTGGCTTGTTTAAGATATATTTTTATTATTATAATTATTTTTGCTATAAGTAAAGAAACTTTTTATATTAAAACTTGCTAAAAGTCTTATATTTATGATACAATAATTTTGTATTTAATTATTAACTATTTTTTTATGTATCCACTGAAAATAAACGAAAAGTACGATTTACCAAATTTAGCTAATTTATGGAGAAGATTTACTACTCTTTATACGGGTAATTATCTTCCTGGAGATATGAGAATTTGAGTTGGATCGCATCCTGGCGTTGATATAGTTCCTCCTACAAAAAATGCTCCAGTTTATGCTTGTCTTGATGGGGAAGTAGTTATGGCTGAGAATAAAGGTGCTTATGGTAATATTGTAGTTTTGAAACATGAAGGAACTTATGATCCAGCAGATTTTACTAAAAAAACTACACTTTTTTCTTGTCACTTACATTTGTCAGAAATTGATGTAAAAAAATGAGACCAAGTTAGTGAAGGAACTCAAATTGGGAAAACTGGTAATACAGGAAATTCTACTGGAGAACATCTTCATTTTCAAATAGATAGAGCGGAAGCTCTATATCACGCTTATTGGCCATTTACTTGAGCTGAACAACAAGCAGCAAAACTAGATTTTATGTGAGCTGTAAACGTTGGGCTTGGTTTAGCTAATGTAGAAAAATATACTATAGATCCACTAGTATATTTAGATAAAGTAGATGTTTATAGAAATAATTCTGCTAGTACAGACACGATTAATCGTGTCTCTCCAGTCAAAATAAAAGCTGAAACTCCTAAACCAGTTGTTCCAAAAGCAGAAGTAAAAATTGAAACTCCTGTAGTAAC
>JAVHPF010000023.1:0-2507 GCA_036170435.1 Patescibacteria group bacterium | reverse complement strand
ACAGTGCAAAAAAAAAATTAAAAACTTCTAAAAATTTTTCTGATTTAAAAGATGAGGAAAAATTCATAGATTTTATAGATGATTTAGCTGATAGAAAAATAGTTTCTTGATTTGATTGAAAATTATTCAAACCAAATAATGAAATTTCTAGAGCAGAAACTTTGAAATTAATTTTCCTTTTGAATTGAAAAACTCTATCTTTGGATGAAAATACATATTTTTTGGATGTAAAAACTGATTCTTGGTATAAAAGATATGTGAATACAGCGCTTGAAAATAATATAATTTCTCGTTCAAGTCACTTCAATCCAAATATGTCTCTTACTAGAGTTGAAGGATTAAAAATGATTTTACTATCAGTTTTAGGAACTTTCTCTCTAAAATATTCGAGTAAATTTTCTGATGTAAAATCTTCGGATTGGTTTAGCTCTTACGTAGAATATGCTGATAGAAACGAACTTTTCAGAGATTTAGCAAATTATTTTTATCCAAGTAAAAAACTTACAAGATTGGAAATAATGTACATACTTTATAAAATTTAAAAAAGAAGCGAGAAATCGCTTTTTTTCTTGTAAAAAATTTTCTTTTAAATAAACTAAAAATACTTAGAATCTTAGTAAAAACCCATCCCCTCGTTCCTCGGGACTTCCCTTAAAAAGGGAAGAAATTCTGTTCTATTTCCTCCCTTTTTAAGGGAAGTGGCTGAAAGCCAGAGGGTTTTATATACTAAAATTAAAATAATTTTAAATTAAAAGAAAAAATGAATTTAAGTCTAGATTTTGGAGATTCTAAAACTCCAACATTCAAAAGAAAAATCCTGCAAAACGTCATAATAGACAGAAAATCAAAATATACTGTTACTTGAGGTTATACTTATTCTCTTGAAGAAGTAGCTGAATATATGAAAGAATTACTCACAGATAAATATTTTCAAAAGTCCTCACATAATACTTTTGCTTACAGAATAAAAGATGAAAATTGACTTATTTTGGAATGAAAAAATGATGATGGGGAAACTGGTGCCGGGAATTGTATACTCAGAGAATTACAAAGAGAAAATGCAATAAATACTATAATTGTTGTAACTAGATATTTCTGAGGAATTCACTTGAATACAGATAGATTCAAAAATGTTATTGAAGCTTCAAAAATATTCTTAAAAGAATTTTAAAAATTGCTAATTCTAGCTTTTTCCATATACTCACTCTCAAATATTTTTAAGTAAAAATTTATGACATTTTTAGATTTACCGATTATCCCACCTCTGCAAAAAGCTTTGGCTAAACAAGGTTTTACAGATCCTACTCCTATTCAAGAACAAGTTATCAGTCATGCTGCCCAGTGAAAAGATATTCTTGGTTCTGCTCAAACTGGTAGTTGAAAAACTCTGGCTTTTGTGCTTCCTATTTTGCAAAATCTATATAATAAAAGATTAGCAAGAAATTTGCCTGATTGAAAAGTTAATAGAAAAATTCAAGCTCTTATTATCGCTCCAAGTAGAGAACTTGTTATTCAAATTTGAGAAGTTTTTGCTCCTTA
Organism: Patescibacteria group bacterium; assembly: GCA_036170435.1. Lineage (GTDB taxonomy): Bacteria > Patescibacteriota > Gracilibacteria > BD1-5 > UBA6164 > JAQVPN01. Next base: position 968 of record JAVHPF010000023.1, on the reverse strand, counting down.
TGCTACAAATGTAAATTTGAAATATACTTGTATTTATGGTTGAGTAAATGATTTTCATCAAATAAAAGCCATAGAAAAATGAGTTGATATTCTTATTGCGACTCCTGGTAGATTAGAAGATTTAGTTAGTCAATGAGTTGTTAAATTGTCTTACGTAGAAATTCTTACTATTGATGAAGCAGATAAAATGCTTGATTTAGGGTTTTTACCAGATGTTAAAAAAGTTTTGAAAAGAGTTCCAGAAGGGAATAGACAAACTTTTTTCTTTTCTGCAACTATTCCAACGGCTATAAAAGAATTAGCAAATTCTATATTGAAAAATCCAGAAGTTATAACTATAACTTGAGTTTCAAAAACAGCTGAACTAGTTACTCAAAAAGTATATTACATCAAAAATGCTAATAAAAGACAACTTCTTCAACAAATCGTAAAAAGAAAAGATTTGAAATCTATTTTGGTTTTTGTAAAAACTAGAGAAGACACGGATTATGTTATGAGTTATGTAAAAGCTGCAAATATAAAATGTGATAATATTCACAAAGATAAGACTCAAAATGCGAGACAAAAAGCTATTCAATCATTGAAAGATGGAGAAATAAAAGTATTAATTGCTACAGATATTGCATCAAGATGAATTGATATTGATAACCTAGCTTGTGTTGTAAACTACAATATTCCATCAGATGCTGAGGATTATATACATCGTATTGGTAGAACAGCAAGAGCTGGTAAATATGGTTTAGCAATTTCTATGTGTGCAGAAGACGAAAAATCTAAATTTGAAGCAATTGAAAAACTTGTAGGGAAGACTATTCCAGTAGTTACAGATGAATCATACAAAGAAGAAGTAATTCAAAAATGAGTTTTTGTTCAAACAATCAAAACTACTTCTATGAAAAAATGAACTTCAAATAAATGAAGAAAATCTACTCCAAGAAAAGCTTCAGCTTGAGACAAAGTTCAAACAG
>JAVHPF010000022.1:0-19291 GCA_036170435.1 Patescibacteria group bacterium | reverse complement strand
ATTTGTGGTTTTGATTATATAGAAGCCACTCGAAAATGCAAAAAATAAATCCTGATTTTTTCAGGATTTATTTTATTCTTTATACATTAGATTTTGTACAAGTAACTCTATGAATACAAGTATTAAAAAAGCTAGTGCAGCTGTTTCAAACGAGATTACTCAGATTCTATTGAAAATAATTAATCAAATCACATAAGCTGTTAATAAAAAAGCTTGTCTAAGAGATGAAAATATATGACCTAAAAATATTTCTCATCTGTAATATACTTTTTTGAAAAAATATAAAAATAGAGTCATAAAAGAAGTTGCTGAAAGTAGGGAAGTTGTTATTATTGCAATCATTGAAATTGTATAACTAGAGTAAGGGTTCATATAGTTTACTATCAAAAATAGTGTAAATGAACTTACTGCAAAAATTGTAAGTAACATAGTTAGTAGTATTCTTTTTTTCATATAGTTTTTTATTTATAAATATCTAATTTCAAAATCTAATCTATTTATACCAATTTTTTTTATTTTTCAAAAAAAACTTTTTAAAATTATATCTTCAATCAAAGAAATTTCTTTGTTTATTATTGGTTTATTTGTTTTTACAAAAAGGGTAGAACCAGAAATAGAGATAGAAATTAAATAAGAGGATATATCAATATTTTTATAATTTTTATATTCATCTATTATTGTTTTCCATAAAACAGACTTGATAGTTTGTTCTTCCAAATCTTTATGTCTAAGTCTGTTTCATAGTATATTTTCTATTTGTCCTAAAGGATTTCTTGCGGGTAACATAAATTTATTTTTAAAACATTACTACAAATTCTCATTTCATTGTATTATTTTTGAAATGTTCTAATACTTCTTTTGCGGTTCATCTTTTGAATTCTTCAAATTTCTTTGTTAATTCTCTTCCTACTACTATATGATGTTCATCTCAAAAATATTTTTGTATATCTTCAAGAGTTTTTAAAATTCTATGAACTGATTCATAAATAACAACTGTTTGTTCTTTGTTTTGCAGACTTGTAAAAAGAGTCTGTCTTCATTTTTTTACTGGTAGGAATCAAAGATATAGGAAATGATTCATTTGCATACCAGAAGCTGAAAGAGCTGTAATACAAGCTGAAACACCAGGAATAGGACAAACTTGAATATCATTTTCGATGGCAGTTTTTACAAGCATATAACCAGGGTCTGAAATACCAGGAGTTCAAGCATCAGAAATAAGAGCTATATCTTTTCATTCTTTTAATAAATCTATAATTTTATCTAATTTGAAACCAGAAGAAAAAGAATGATAAGATAAAAGTGTTTTCTTGATATCATAATTTTTTAGTAAAACTCCTGAAGTACGAGTGTCTTCACAGGCTATATAATCAACTTCTTTCAAAGTTCTTACAGCTCTAAAAGTCATATCTTCCAGATTTCAAATTGGTGTTGCTACAATGTAAAGCATAAAAAAGAGTTTAATGATTATTTAAAAAAATCCCCCGACTCTTACGAGTCACCCCCTTAGTAAGGGGGACTTTTTGTCTAAAATTTCAAGTCCCCCTTACTAAGGGGGTGGCTGAAAGCCGGGGGATTTGCTCTAATAATTAACAGCTTGAGTTTCAAGAAGTTTGTATAGGATTGATTTTTTATCTTTAAAATCTCAGATTAGAAGATCTCTTGCTTCTCAAGTTTCTTTTTTTGTAATATTTCCTGAATGTCTTTTACTTGATAATACTTCAGATTTATTTAATGCAGTCATTTTAACAAAAAAATCATCATCCCAAACAAGTGAGTTTAAATCAAAATATTTTTCAGTATATTTTTTGAAAGCTAGTCAATAATCATATAGTTTTTCTGATTCTCTTATCATTTTAATAAGAGCATAAAATCTACCAACTGAAAGTATATATTTTTTTGTAACTACTAAATTTAGAGCTTTTTCTAGAGGATCATTTACTCTTAAAATTATTTGATTATTTTTCTTACAAAATTTTCTATAATTATTTGAAACAAAACTTTCTATGTATAAATCAAGTACTTTATGATAACCAGAAATAACTGAAAAACCATCAGTATTTGGATTTTTTGTCATATTAAAATAAGCTATTTCACTATTTGTTATAGCTTCTATTGTACCATTTGGAGCATTTAAAAGTAATAAATCTCAAAAGAAATTATTTATTCTAGAACTTATAACATCTTCTATGTTTTCTCTTAAAAAGCTTTCTTTTAAATCTTCTGAAAATTTAGAAACCTGTTTTTTACTTATTTTATGTACACTTGCTTTAACCTCTCTTTCCATCCAAAGATGAGCTGATTTAAGCTTTTTCTGTAATATTTCTATTTCTTGTTTTAATCTTTGTATTTCTGCTTCGCTCATTATCTTTTAGTGAAATAATAAAATTTTCTTCATTTTACTTATTTTGTTCATATATCAAAATTTTTTCTATTTTGAATATATAACTAAACTTCTATTTTGCATTAGATTCCATTTTCTCATCCATTCTTTTAGAGAATATTTATGTTTTCAAGTAAGAGTATCCCAAACTATTATTTTACTTGGGTTTTCTAATGCTCACTCATATCATAACAAATAAAAAGCATGTTCTCAACTTAATCAAACATATTCATAAAGTTTTGAATCTCTCATAAAATTCCAAGAAATATTTCTGTTTTTGTTCCAATTTTTTGAATAATTTATTCCCGATAATCATTTATCAACATCATCTTGTTTAACAGTTTTTTTAGTTCAATCTTCTTCATCTGGATTAGTTGTATAATCTCACCATAATTGTACAAAATTTCATTTATTCAATTCAATTAATAATTCTCTTAAATGTTCAGTTTGTTTATACTTAGAATTATAATAATATTTATTTATTATTTTAGTTTCTAATCAATAGTTATTGTACAATAAGGCTATTGGTTTTTCAAGTACTCAATATCAAGTATAATTATTTTGCAAAGCATTATTAATTTTTCAAACAAATCAATCATTTGGATTTCACCAAAGTCTTTGTCAGTTGAAAGAAATAGGTTTTTTATCAAAAAAACTACTTTTACTGACTTTTTCTATTAGTTCATCTTCCTCTATTTTTTCTCATTTTATTGCTGAGATGATATCAGAAGCAGCACTAATTTCGCAACTCAAATCATATTTTTGTAGTCTTTTATATGTAAATTTATCAGAAATATCTAAATTATCATCAAATTTTTTTATATTAAAAACTATTTCTTTTAATGTATTGTTTCCGGATTTTATTTTAACACTTATATCTCAAAAAAGTAGATTTTCAGTATCTATAAAACAAACTTCATTTTGACACTTTATTTCTCACCTATTTGACGTAATGTAAATAGTTCAGTTTTTTAAATATTCTTTAGCTTTTAAATCTAATTTTACATAAGAATAAATAACTTCTATATCTTTTGTTATATTTCTATTTTTTCTAAATACTATAGAGTCGGCTATTTGATGGTATTTATTTACGGTATAATAATCTGTTTTTAGAATTTTTTCTCCTAATTTTGTATTTATTTTTATAATTCAATCATAAATTCAAGAACTATCAAGTATACATTTGTCATTATCACAATTTACTACTCATGAGTTAGATTCAAAATAAAGAGATTTATTTTGAATTAAATCTCTTATTTTTTGTTCACTATTTTTATAATTTATTATTTCTAATTTATCATTTTTTATTATATTTTCTTTAGCATTAGCTTCTCGAAGAAAAAAACTAAAAAATAATATATAGAAAAATATTTTTTTAAACATATATTAAAATTTAAATGTATTTTTTTCTATGAAATCATAAACTTTTGTTTGAAGTTCTTCATCAATTATAGCATTACAATGAACTGCTTCAGTATCATCAGATTCTTCAAAAGAATCAAGCATTTTTGTAAGTTTTAAAGCTTGTTCAAAATCAGTTACATTTGCGGCAGTTGAGTAAATATAATCTACTTTAGCTGATTCTAATTCTATATTTTTTGATTCTAGGAAATCTTTAGTTTTCTTTAAATCAGTCATTTCTGTAATGATTTTCAGATAATTTGCTTCTTCAAGCATATCTGTTGCTTCAGTTTCTAAAACTAATTCTTCTAATTCTTCCTTATTATATTTTGATAAATTAACATATATAACTCACATTTTCGAGAATATAAAAGAAACACTTCCAGGTTCTCACATATTTCAACCAAATTTAGAAAAAATATGTCTAATATCTGAAGCTGTTCTGTTTTTGTTATCTGTAATTGTACTTACTATAATTGCAACTCACCCTGGACCATATCATTCATAATTTGCTTCTATAAGCTGAATACCAGTTTTATCTTCTCAAGTTCATTTTTTGATAGCTCTTTCTATATTTTCATTTGGTACATTTGATGCTTTCGCTTTTTCTATAGCTTCATATAAATGAGGATTCATATTTGGATCTCATCCTGATTGAGCAGCCAGAGATATAAGTTTCGCATGTATAGCAAAAACTTTTCATTTTGCAGCATTAACTAAACCTTTTTTCTTTTCTAAAACTGGACCTCTTCACATAATATTTTTTATTTAAGTATTAATTTTTGCTATATTAGTTATTTTAGAGATTTTTTCAAGTTTTTCATTTTTAGATAAATAATAAAACATTGACTTATTTAAATATTTAAGTATAAAAAACAAAATAAAAACAAAAAGGAACTGGGATGTTAAATTCAAAATTAACTAAAAAAGAATTTGAAAAGAAGGCTTTACAAGAGGCTTATCAAATCGAAGAGCTTAAACCATTTCAGGCAGAACTTATTAAACTTCAGAAATATCTTGAAAAAGTAGGGAAGAAGATGATTATTTTGTTTGAAGGTCGTGATGCTGCGGGTAAAGGAGGTGCAATCAAGCGTATTTCTGAACATCAAAACAATAAACACACTCGTGTTGTTGCACTTGGTGCGCCATCAGATCACGATAAAAAGCGGGATTATTTTTGGAGATTTACTCCTCATTTCCCTGCAACAGGAGAAATTGTTCTTTTCGACCGAAGTTGGTATAGTAGAGCTCTTGTTGAACCAGTATTTGGTTTTTGTACAAATGAGGAATATGTTCATTTTATGAAGCAAGTTCCAAAATTCGAAAAAATGCTTATTGAGGATGGTTCTACTATTCTCATAAAACTTTATTTTTCAGTAAGTAAAGAAGAACAAGCTGCACGTTTCGAAAAAAGAAAAACAAATCCTTTGAAACAATGGAAATTGTCAGAAATTGATTTGCAGGCTCAAGATCTCTGGGATGAATTTACAAAAGTGAAGTATAAAATGTTGAAAAAGACAAATACAACACTAACTCCTTGGCATGTTATTCGCGCTGATGATAAACATTTGGCTCGATTAAATGCAATGAAATTGATTCTTAACTCCATTGAATACGATGGACGAAATGAAAAACTCAATTTCAAACTTGATATGGATATTTGCGTTTCTGGTTCACGTGAAATTGAACTTATGGAAGCAGATGGTCCAATAGATGGGATTTTCCCACACTAAATCCTCCGATTTTTCGGAGGATCTTTTTTTGACAAAATACTAGAAATGAATATAAAAGAGTCTTAATTAAAAAATAAAAAATATTTATGGGAGCTTTAAAATTAGAAGATGAATTAGAAATTTTAAGAATTAAAGATGAATATACTTTAATTCAGAGTGAAAAAAATAAAGTTTCAACTAAGGTTTTTAAAATAATGTCACTGACTTTTTATAATAGAAATCATAAATCATTTTATAGTACAGATGATTTGTTAATACTATTAAATCTTCCAGAATCAAAAAAAAATGATATTCATTATAGGGTAAATAAAGGTAGATTACCAAATCCTTCTATCAAAATATGACAATCTAAATATTGGTTAAAAAAAGAAATAGATATAATTTTACGTGAAGATGCTTTAAATAAAACTATTGTTGAAGATATTTCACCAGTTTTGTTATTTTTAAAGGATTATAGTTATATAAGTAATTTGGAAATTTGAAAATATAGTGGTCATAATGGTGATGATACATTAAGTATGATGGCTTGAGCCAAAATAATAAAATGAGAGAACTTTGGTAAAACTAGAGCAAAAGAAATTCTTAGAAATTTATTTTTAGATAAAGAAAAATATTTAGAAATAAATGAAATTGATTCAGATTATTTTGAGGGAAAAGTATTTGATAAAATTTGTGATTTATATTTGAAATACAAAGATATTTTGTAAAAAAAATTTAATTTAAAAATAAAAGATGAAAATAAAAAATGATATATCTAGAGAATGACCAACTATGGCAAAAATAACACATACTTTTAATCTATTTTTTGCAAATAAACATATAGATAGTTTTAATTTTGTTGATATATTCAGTGAAATTGATTTTGATGAATTAAGAAGTATTTGAAAAAAATGAATAATTCTAGATATTGATGATTGTATTGCTCCGCATCATGGAAATATTTTACCAGAAAATCTTAATATTATAAAGGAATTAGTTGCAATGGGCTGGCAAATTGTAGTTCATTCTAATATGAAAAAAACTACTAGATATGAAGAATTAGAGAAATTATGAATACAAATAATTACATCACTTTATGCTAAACCAGATAAAAGATGATTTGAAGAATGTTTAGAGGTATTATGACTAGAAGCTGATAAAGTACTAATGATAGGAGATAATTTTATCACTGATGGTGGTGCCATAGAAGCTTGAATTGATTTTATAAAAGTAAAACCAATTCAAGCATTAGAAAAAAATAAGAGTTTAGCAAGAATTATTCAAATAATGATGAGAGACAGAGTCGATAATATTATAAGAAAAAGAAATAATAAACATTTAGTTCAAGAAAAAAGCCTTTAGTAAAAGGCTTTTTATTTTTTTTGAAATTTCTTTTGACAAATATTATCTAAAAAATATAATACAAGTGTAAATAAGACACTATAAGTTTTTAAAAGAAATAAGAATTTAATATCAATAAATAATAAACTAATTTCAGATATAAATATTTTCTAATATTTTTTTAAAATCAAGTAAGTGTAATAAATACATTAATATATTATTTTATAATCTAAGCAAGACTATGAATACAAAAGACAGGGAAGCTGTGATAGTAGTAGACTATCAAAACGATTTTGCAGATAAAAATGGAGCACTATATGTGAATGGTGGAGAAACTCTACTAGATTATATAAATTCCATCATGAGAGTAGCAAAAAATAAACGAGAATTTGTAATAACTAGCCAAGATTGGCATCCTAAAAATCATATTTCATTTGCTTCAAGTTTCGATAAAAATCCATTTGAAATTATTGATGGTGAAATGAAATGGCCAGATCACTGTATAGCTGATACTTGGGGAGCTGATTTTATGCAAGGTTTTGAAAAACATCTAGTTAGCCATAAGGTTTTCAAATGATTTGAAGAAAATATTGATTCTTATTCATCTTTTGGAGGAAGAGAATTTATAAATGGAATGCCATCAAGAAATCTAGATGAAATACTAAAAGCAAATAATGTAAAAATACTGAATATTGTTGGACTTGCAACAGAATACTGTGATTTTTATACAGTAAAAGATGCACTTGAAAAAGGATATGAAGTGAAATTACATACATCTTGAATAAAAGCAGTAAACGTAAATCCTCGGGATTGATCAGATGCTATTATGAAAATGAAAGAAATGGGAGCGAGGATTATAACTTAAAATAAATTAGTAACAAAATCCCTCCCCCTGCGGGTACTCCCTTTGAAAAAGGGAGATAATATTGAAATACAAATAAATCCCCCTTTCCCAAAGGGGGTGGCTGAAAGCCGGGGGATTATTCTTAACAAAATACAACTTATGACAGCATCAATAAACTTTGAAAGGGAATATAGGCAAAAACATTTTGCTTTTCCTGAAATTAATTTTGAGGATTTTGAACAAATACAAGATCTTAAAATTAGAAAAGATATAGCGAAAAAAAATAAAATTATTTCTACTGATACTTATAATAGAACAATGACTCACTTGAAAAGTGAAGAAAAGAAAAATACTATAGAGACTTATACTATGACTCTTAGAAAATCTTCAAATGGATTTTATAATGTAGTTTATGGGATAAAAAAAATAGTAGACGATATCCTATCAATGCCAATTACTCAAAATGAACTTGATTTTGCGCGAGATTTTTATGCAAATCAAAAAGAAAAAGGAGGAAATTCATATTTTGATAAAGCTATGTGGCAAAAAGTGATAGATGAAAATAATGGATTTTTACCAATTCAGGTAAGAGCAGTAGCTGACGGAACTGTAATGAAACCTGGAGAACCAATTATTAGCATTACAGGACCAGCAGAACTTGCAGCAATTTATGAACCACTTTTCTTAAGAGTATTTTACCAAACTACTGTGGCAACTGATATTCACGAAATAGTAAATTTCTTGTGAGAATGAAGAGTTGTAGAATTTGGTAAAAGAGCAGCTATAAATGAAGAAGCACATATTGATGCAATTGAAGCTCTTTATGTGGGAGGATGATTAAAATTTACATCAAATGATACAGCTGTTTTAGCTCTATCTAAAGTATTATCAGCTTGAACTACAGCTCATAGATACTTAGCAGCCTATAATACAGAAGATGAAGCATTTGATAATGCTATAGAAAAAATGGATAGAGTTGCTTTACTTGTAGATTTAGTAGATTCAATTAGATGAATTGATAAAATTATAGAACAAAAGAAAAAACATAGATTTACTGCCAAAGTAATAAATATGAGACTTGATAGCTGAGATATTTTAGAGCAAGCTATTTATGCTTTGACAAAACAAAAAGAAAATGGATTTACAGATCCAAACAAGGATAAAATAGTTATTGCAGATATAAGCTTTAAAGAAAAAATATTTGAAATAGAAACTAAATTAAGAGAAGCCGGATTAGAACCAGAAAAATTTGTAGTTTACGGACTTGGATGATTACTTGTAACAAAAAATAAGACAAGAGATGAAGTTTCTGCTTGATATAAGCTTACAAAAGAAGGAGAAGTATATACAGGAAAATTATCAAATGATGCTATAAAAGAAGCAATTCCTTGAGATTTAAATGTAGAAATTAGAGCTGATGCCAGATATATAGTACAAGACAGAACTATGAAATTTGGAGAAAGATTATTAAAACCAATCTACGAAAACTGAGAAATTTACGATAAAAATATTTTAGATAATATTGAAGCATCTAGAATAAGAGTAAATGAAACTTTTAAATATGCTAATTTGATAACAAAAAGAGATGAAGAAACAAACAGAATTAGAGAAGAAGTAAGAGAAAGATTTATGAGTGCTTAGAGAATTTTTGGGAAATAAAAAAGCCCGCTAATGCGGGCAAGAGTTTACTTGTTTACGAGAAGATTTTCAACTTCAGGTGAACAAGGAACATTTGGTATGAACTTAATAATCTTGAATTAATGCTTGTATAACAAAGATTTGTTATTTAATTATCATAATTAACAAATTTCGTAATTCTTTGATCTACAATACATTTTTCTGGATTTCCATTGTATATCTTAGCATCTACATAAAGACCCATTACTAAGTCAGCTGTTTTAAAGTTCATTTTTACATCTGCTAGCAATGTTTTTAGTAAAGCTTCCTTTTCCCAAGATTGTAAACCACTTACATCATCTACCGTTATGTTTAACATCTTCTACTCCTTAAAGTGAATTTTTCATAAGTCTATTTTGATACTTATGAAAGTATAAAAGATAAATAGTTTATATATAAAATAATATATTTGTCAAATAAAATATATTTTTGGGAAATAAAAAAGCCCGCGAATGCGGGACTTAGAAGTAGGCTTTTATTATCAAATTTGTAAAAGCACCAAGAATCGTTCCTATAAATAATCCTAAATAAATAGGTATTGTGCCAAGAGCTGCTGATCCAAGTGATTTCCCCCAGTTATGCATTATCAGTAATATAATAGCAAGTATTGATATACTGATAATAGGATTAAAGTAAATCACTATTGCTCCAGAAACTATTAATGGAATAATAATAAATAATATCATCTTCTACTCCTTAAAGTAAATTTTCCCAGTCTATTTTGCACAGGGAATTGCAAAAGATAAATAGTTTATATTTAAAATAAATAATTTGTCAAATAAATTAATTCCTAATTATTCAAACTCATGAAAACAAATGCTATAAATATTGCTCAGATGCAGGTGATTCCTGGACAGCCTGAGAAAAATTTGAAAAATATTATAAGAGAAATCAAGAACTCAGATTTAGAAATGATAATATTCCCAGAAATGGCTGTACCAGGTTATTTTATATGAGATGACTGGGAAAATGAATCTTTTATAAAAGAATGTCATGATATGAATCAGGAAATCATAGATACTACCAAAAATAGGGCACGAGCTATTTGGTGAAATATCTTGATTGATGAAACTAAACAAAATGAAGATGGAAGTTTTAGAAAATATAATGCTTGATTTATAGCCGGGAACTGACAAAAAATATCAAATTGAGTTTTTGATGGATATACTATTAAATCACTTATGCCAAAATATAAACAATTTGATGATGAAAGATATTTTTATTCTTTGGATAAATTAGCTCGTGAAGAGTGAAAAAGCTTAGATAATTATTTTAAACCTTTTGAAATAATTATTGATTGAATTAAAAGAAATGTTTGAATAGTAGTTTGCGAAGATATGTGGGATACTGATTATCAAACTAAACCTGTTGAATTATTAAAACAAAATTGATCTGATATTATTGTGAATATTTCAGCTTCTCCTTTTTCTTTTAATAAACAAGTAAAAAGAGAAAAAATAATGAGAGAAAAAAGTGAGGGAATTGATTTTATTTATACAAATAATATATGAGTGCAAAATACAGGAAAAAATATTTTTGTATTTGATTGAGAATCTAGTGTATTTCAAAATTGAGAGAAAATTTGAGGATGATATTTTTTGGAAAATAAGACTTTTTGAACTTGAGAAAAAAATCCTGAAAATATTAGAGAAATTGAAAAAATATATAAAACTTTAGTTTATGGAATCAAAGAATTTATAACTTCTATTAAACAAAATAAAGCTGTTATTGGTTTGAGTGGATGAATAGATAGCGCAATTGTTGCTACACTTTTAGTGGATGCAATCGGGCGAGAAAATGTTACAGCTATAAATATGCCAAGCAAATTTAATTCAAATACTACAAAGAATATTGCGAAAAATTTGGCTGATAATTTAGGAATAAAATATATTGAATTTCCTATACAAAATTCAGTTGATATGACAAAAAATGAGATAGAAACTGTGATGTGAAAAGAAGTAAAATGATTAGCATTAGAAAACATGCAAGCTCGTGATAGATGAGCTAGAGTTTTAGCTGGAATTGCTAGTATGGAAAATGCTGTTTTTACAAACAATTGAAATAAAACAGAAATGGCTCTTTGATATGCAACTTTGTATTGAGATGTTGCCTGAGCTTTTGCTCCGATTTGAGATTTGTATAAAACTCAAGTTTATGATTTGGCTAGATATTTAGATGTAGTGAAAGGATGAATTTTAAATGATGTTATAAATGTGATGCCATCAGCTGAATTATCAGAACATCAAGATATTGAGGCAGGGAAATGAGACCCTTTTGATTATCCTTTTGTAGATGCAATTTTGTATCAAATTATAGAAGAAAGAAAAGATTTGGATTATATCTTAGATTCTTTCTTAGAATGAACTTTAGAAGAAAAATTGAAAATTGACAAAAAGATTGTTCCAGAAATATTTCCGACAAATTTAGATTTTGTAGAAAATGTGGAAAAAATTTATAAGATGATGAAAAATAATTTCTTCAAAAGAGTTCAAAGTTCACCAATAATTTCAGTTAGTAAAAGAGCTTTTTGAACTGATTTAAGAGAATCTCAAAATGGAATTTATTTTACAAGAAATTATAGAGACTTAAAAGATAAAATTATCAAAAAAGATAAATTAGATGAAATTTATGATAAATTTTTAAGAGTTCCATTTGCAAATAAAGTAAAAGACAAATATCATAATATTTACGAAAAAGATGCTTGAGTTTGGGAAAAATATTCTATTGCTACTCACACAGCTATGGTCTTAAATAATTTTGAAAAGTTTTTTGCACAAGATAAATTTCCTAAAATTTTTGATAGAGAAATCTTTAAATTAATATTAGCATTACATGATATAGGTAAACCAGAAGCCATAGAAAATGAAGGAAAAGAAGCACAACACGGATATACTGCAAAAATGATAGAAGAATTTTTTGATGAAATGGAAATTGAGGAAAAATACAAAAAATTTGCTATATCTTTAATTTGAATTGATGTAGTTTGAGAATATTTACAAGATAAAATTAGTTTGGATGAAGCTCGCGAAGAGATAGAAAAACGAGCTGTAAATTCTGGATTTGATACTAAAACTTTTGTAGAATTACTTATTATATTTTTTAGAGTTGATGCTGGAGCTTACACTACTGGAGCTGGAGGATTTGAAGCTTTGGATAAATTATTCGTATTTGATTTTGATAATATGATTTTGGATTTAGCTGTTGATGTGAAAGTGAAAGTTGAGGAGATAATAGGATAGATTTGACTATTTTAATAAATTACTTATAAATATTTATAATTTAAATATATAAAAAAATATGATAGAAACAAATGATAATTCACTGAAATTTGTAAATTTTAAGTGAGAACCACTAAATCTTCCATTAAAAGATTTTAAAGAAAAAGTAGAAGCGATGCTTATTTGATGAGCTATTTGAGATGCTTTGTGAGTTCCTGTTGAAATGAAAACTCATAAGTATATTTCAGAAAATTATGTGAGACTAGATAAATATCTTGATTCATCAAAGAATATTTTCTTCAAAAAACACTGACTAGAAGAATGAGTTTCTGGTTTAGTTTCTGATGATACTGTAATGACTTTTGCTTGAGTTGACTCAATTATAAAAGCTTCAAAAATTGATTTTAAAACAATTTTGGAAGTTTCACTAGATGCTTATTATACTCATCCATATTGATTTTGAAGTTGACATAGAACAGCTTTTGAAAAATATGAAGAACTTCAAAAAGAAAATCCAAATGCAAAAAATTATTTAAATTTAGGTTCGCTAGATTCTGCTTGAAATTGAGTTATGATGAAACAATCACCATATCGAGCATATTATTCTATAAATTCTGATAAAAATAATGAAGAAATAGATGAAGAGCTAAAAATTATAACACAGATAACTCATTCTCATCCAACTGCTATTGTAGCATCACTTGTTCATAATAGATTTTTAACAGAACTTATAAAAACAAACAAAGATTTAGATTTCGCTTCTTTATTGGATTATTTGATAAAATATTCTAGTGATATAGAAAAAGAAATATTATCAGAAAAAGACGATAAAATATCAATTTTGCTTACTTCATTACTTGAAGATTATAATTCTGGATGATTAATAACTTATGAAGAAATACTTCAAAAATATTGATGGGGAGAACAAAAAATATGAGCATCTGGATATGTTCTTACGACTATGTGAATCGTTTATTCATTATTCTTAAATAAACAAAATTTTGATAGTCTACTTGATGCCGTTAATATAGGTTGAGATACTGATACTTTTGCTGCAATTATATGAAATATGATTTGAGCATATAAATCAAAATTTTATTCAAAAGAATTTGAAAATTGATTAAAAGATATAGAAACATTGAAGAAAAAAACAAGTGATTTTGTAAAAGTTTTATTAGAAAAATAAAAAACAAGTGAGTTATTAACTTTAATTAAAAAAGTAGAATAGTTATTTCTTTTATGAACTGCCCCCTGTAAAGTAGAGTTGAAATAAAAAAGTAGACTCTACTTTTTTTCTTTATGTAAATCAATATATTTGAATAAAAATATAATTTATGATAAGATACTTATAAAATATATTTTATATAGCTATTTTTATGACGGAATTAATTAAAAATAAAGAGATAATATCCTGAAATGAAACTTTTAATCTTAGTGATTGAGATACAAATGAGGCAGTTTTTAAAATATTAAATACAAATAATATTAATAATTCATTTTGAAAATTGATTATTTCACAAGAACTAATTAATGTTGATATTTCAAAAAGTAAGGATGAATTAATTGAATATATTTTAAAATTTTGAAACAATATAATAAATGAATACAAAGCAAAATATGAAGAATCTTTTAAAGAAAGAAATGATAGATTCTGATTATTAGATTTTTATATACATAATTGAATAAAGGAAACATTAAAAAACTCTTTTGATTCTCTTATATCGGCACATTTATTATGAGATGATATAAAATGAGAAATATCATTTAAAATGTATGAAATAGAAAGTTGATTTGTTTTTATAATAAGAGATAATTGATCTTGAAAAAATGCGGCTTCAAGTTTGGAAAAAAGGAATAATAATGAAAATTATATATGATGAAGATGAGTATGATTAGAAACATTAAATACTAATTGATATTGAAAATGTTGTAAAGCTTATTATAGGGTATGAAAAAAATGATGAGCTGTAACTAAAATAATTATTAAAAAAATAAATTAAAAAATATTGAGTTTAAAAAACAAGCGAGCTATTTAGCTCGCTTGTTTTTTAATATTCCTCTTCTTCATTTTGAATAACTTTTCATTCAAGTATTATTTGATAAATGTCATCAAAGATATTTTTATCAGTGTCTTTTAAGCTTAATTTATTATCAAATATTGAAATATGAATTCGAGTTTCTCTGTCATCATCTATATAATAATTTAGATAATTAGGGGATTTATTTTTAATTGCTTTATTTCAAATATGTAACTCTATTGTTTTATATCTTCAGTCAATTTCTTCAAAGCTAATAGCTATTTCTCAATATCTTTCATTAAAGAGTTTTATTCTTTTTTCTTCATATGTAGATCTTGATTTAGGATATCTATCTTTTCAGTACCTATTACAAATAATTCGTAATTCATTATAAAAATCTTTTTTGTTTAGTCATTTTAATACTAGAGGCTCCACTTTTATAAATTCATCAATTATTTCTTTTTCAGTATATGTTCATATCTCAATATTCTTTGATTCATAATTACTGAATAATTCAGGAGAATACTTTGATAATATTTCTAGTAAATTTTCTTTATTTATTTTTTTCGTCTCAGAAGTATAAGTTTTCTTTCAAAAAGCATTAAATCTCATAGTTTCTCTATTGAAATCTAAATCCAGACGACACCTAACTCAATTTATTCTTATTTCAATATCACCAAAATCAGATCTTATTATTATCGATTTATCTTCGATTCACAATCCTAAAAATATATCTTTTATAGCTTTGGCTTTTTTATAGAAATCAATTTTTTCAGAAGTTTTTTTAGTTCTGTCTTGGTGAATTAAATCAATTAATTTATATCAGTCTATTAATTTTTCTGGGTTTTGTTGTATTTTAGTGACTTTATCTCAGAATAATTTTTTAATTAATCAAATATTTTTTCAAGTATCTTTTTCGAGTGATGGTGAATCTGATATAGATTCCATTTCTTTTAATTTTTTTTGTAAGACAGTCATAATTTATTTATAAATAATAATCTCTTTTAGTTTACTATATTTAATCAAAAATATCAAATTTTAGCTCGCTTCTTTTATAAAATAATCAACAGGATTATTTCGGTAATTTTCTGGAATTTCTATTTCTCATTTATGTGTTTTATCACGAAATCTTGCATATTTTCTACTTGTTCTTGCCACTAAACAAGGATAGAAATCAGGATCTTTGCTTGATATAAATATTTTTCAATCTTGAGTTTTCTCAAAAACTTCAAATTTATATGATTTATCTTTTGGAATAAAAAACATTCAATCTCAATTTAGAGTTGCTCGAATATAAGAAGCATCAATTTTGGGATCTCTAAATTCTTTTGCTATTTCTGCCGTACTCATAGGAATTCAAGCTTTTATTAAAGTTCATAATATAAATTTTCTATTATCACTTAAATTATTTGTAATTCAGAAAATATAATGAGGAACAAGAATATCAAGTCTTGCTAGTTGATTGTCAGAATATTTTTCTTTAAAAGCTTCTAATTCTTTTAAATATCTAACTGTATCTTCTTTTTTAGCTTCATCTAAAATAGGTTTTTCTTCTTCTCTCAATAATTTATTTATTTCTCATTGTATTTCATTTTTTTGTTCTTTTAATTTTTTTGAAACTTTTTTTGATTCTTGAATTTGTTCATCTAAAGCTATAATCTGAGCTTCTTTTGCTTCAATTTGAGATTGTGTAGAAGTATTTGTATCCATACAATTTTGTTATTATAATTTAATAAGAAATATTTATAATTATAAACTAAAATAAGTCAAATTTATACTACGATTTTTTGCAAATAAACAGGATTTATGATAAAATCTAAGAAAAATAAAAATAAATTTAAATTATTATGCCAAATAAAGCACAAACACAAGAAAAACAAAATCAAGTTGAAAATCAAATAGAAACTAATATTTGAGCTGAAACAAGGTCAGATATAGTAAAATCACAAGTTTTAAATGTGCTTGAATGAAAAAAAGCTTGAAATGATAATTCTGTAATTTTACAAAATTATTGAGTTGGAACTACAAGATGAAGAGAATATGAATTTCTGAAAGAAATAGATAATTTACCACTTTATATTGATATTTTATCTAGAGTTTTTCATACCAGATGATGAAAAGTTGAATTAGAAATTTTGAGAAGATATAAATATTTATGAATGCAAAAATGATTAATGGAAAAAATAAACTTTCTTTGATTATGAATTTTTTGAAATGATTTGGAGATATGAAAACCACATATCTCTTGACCTTGAATTGATGATTCAGAAAAATTTTTATGAGCTTTTTCAAAAGCTAAAATCTCATTTACTTTAGATTCTGGAGTATGAATTGAGTTTTTGAAAAATTTCGATATTGAAAAATATTCTAAATATGCTGATGAAATTATGTCTTTGCAATCAAAAGATAAACTTATTGCTAGAATTTTAAATAGTTCGGATTTCAGAGATTTATTGACTTCTAATTTTGATAAATATATAAAAATAAGAGAAATAATTCCAAAATTCAATTATTTTATTGATGAATGAATACAAGAGCTTTTTTATAATATTTTGAAAGTAGAAAATATTGATGAGTTTATAGATACGCTGCAAACTTTAAAAACTCCATTATCTTGAGAACTTTTTATTATGCATTCTAAACGAGTTTTAGATTTTTATAATAAATTTGGAACAAATTGATTAAATAATATCAAATATTTAAATTCTATTTTAGATAAAAAAATTGATTCTGTTGATTTGCTTATTTGAAAGCTCAAGAATACAGATTATTTATTTAAAATAGAAACTGATGCTTTGGAAAAAGTTATAGAAATATTTTGAAAAGAAAAATTTAAAATAGATGAAGCTAAGGCTGAATTTGCTGTTATGAGAGATATTGTATTTTCTAGGATATACGATAAAAATAGAGATGTTAATGGATTTAATGATAGTAAAAAAGCAGTAATTCCAGAATATTTATATAAGAAATTTTGAGAAAAAATATTTTTTCTTGATAAAGATGATAACGAAAGTGAAGAAGCTAAAAAAATAGAAGAAGAAACAAAAACTTTATGATTAAAATCTACTTCACTATATTTTATGAAAAAATGAAATATTCTAAAAACTGAAAGAAATAAAAATTTATTAGTTGCTATTTTTAGGAGTAAATTAGAAGTCTGAGTATTGGAATCATTTATAGATAAATACAATATTAATTGAGAAGATTGAATAAAATTTCTAGAATTTATTTTTATTTGAGATTATAGTGATGAAAATATTGTATCTTCTTGATGAATGATTTGACTTGAACCTTCTAGAAAGACATTTTTAAGTAAAAATATCTTTTCTAATTTTCAAATTTTATCAGAAAAAATCCCAGATATATTTTCATATGATAATTTTATAAATAATTATTTAAATGATAAATCTTTAATGTCGGATTTAGTTAGATTAATTGACTGTAATCCAGATAATTATATTTTCTTTTTTCATAAATTTAAAGAAGAATTACTTAAAAACCCAAAAGATTTTTTTGAAAAAATTAATCATCATATTTCTAGTCATTCAGAATGATTTAAAAATTACGATACATTAGACCAAATTACAGGACTCGATATAAGTTTAGATGACTTTTTGAACAGAAGAATTTTATTTCCTGTTTGAATAGATTTAGAAAGATATTTTCGAATATTAAAATATAAATTTTGAGATAGTTTAAAAACATTAGATGATTTTGAATATTTTAATAATTTTTATTCTGAATTTCCTTATTGACTAAGTGATAAACAAGAAAATCTTTTAGATAAATTATTATTTACAAAAGAAGAATTTAATAATATTGACATATTAAATCAAATTAAAGATATGAATGATTTAATATATTTAGATTATTTGGATTGATTAGTTTGAAATTTTTGAGAAGATATTACTTTTAAATATTTATGAGATAAATTATCTTTGAAACAATCTTTAAATTTATCTACATATTTAATTCAGAATAAAAATTCTGTTGAAGAATTAATGCTTTATTTATGAGAAAAATCAAATTCAGATTTTTATAATTTTATATATAATTTTTTCAAAGAGTTTTCAAAAAAAGAATTAGAAACAGCTGATTTTCAAAAACTTATAAAATTAATGAATATTCCAGAAACTAAATTTTCTCCTGCTTTTGCAGTTGATTTTATTGATACTAAAAATGAGGAAGAAGAAAATAATTTAATTCAAGAATATTCTAAATTACAAGATGAATTACTCACTCTAAAAGTAACTAATGATAAAACTTCTTGGCTAACAAAATGATTGTTAAATGAAGTTTATCCTCAAATGAATTATTCTCCGAGAAGTCTAGATGACTATAGTGACCAGACTTCTCATTTGGATGAATATACTTTTGATAGAAATTGATATAAAATGATTTTTACAGGTTTAAATTGATATAAAATTAAGGATTGATATGAAACTAATAATCAACTTATGGAATTGTATAGATGAAGGGTTCAAAATATTAGTTCTCTGGCTTTTTGAAACGGAGAAAATATAAAATCATTTATAGAGTCGAGACTTCCTGAACTAAAAACAAAAACTCTAGAGGGAAATATTATAGAATATATAAAATTTCTAGAAGAAAAAAATAATGAGCTAAAAATAGATGATATGGATATAATTTTGGCATATCAACTTATAGGAAAAATTGATAGTTTTTTTAATGCTTTA
>JAVHPF010000021.1:0-4490 GCA_036170435.1 Patescibacteria group bacterium | reverse complement strand
ATGTGATTTTTTTATTTTTAAATTAATAAGTAACAAAAGTAAAGAAAAGGTATATTGTAGAGCCTCCTTGCGGAGGCTCTTTTTTTATCAAAGAAAGAATCTTTTCACCCAAATTTTGAGTAAAATTGGTAAAGCTAAATTCAAAATGAATGCAACTAAAGATAAAATCAGTAATTGTTCATTTGAAATAAGTTTCATTCCGAGACCTGCAAATGCAACCAAAAATGTAACTTCAGCTCTTCCTTGCATAGCAATTCCAATAAGACTAGCTTCTTTGAAATTCATTCCCTGAAGCATAGAAACACCAGTTGCCGCAACAAATTGTGCAACAAAAAGTGTAAATGTTAGAATTGCAATAGGAACAATTGATGCCGTTAAAACATCAAGGTTGGCAACTTTCATAGCTAAACCGATTGACAAAAAGAAAACCGGTCCAAACAAAGAAAAAGCTAGAAACTTAACTATATTCTCTGCTGAATGGAAATCATTTTCATATCGATCATCAGCAAGGAAATGTTCCTCATTAATGAATAATGCTATTAAATAAGCACCAAGAGCTGTACTAGTAGCAAATTGTTCAGCAATAAAACTTCCCAAAAATGCTAAAAATACCAACACCATAACAGAAAAATGTTTCTCCATAGAAAGCAATCTATGCATTCCCAATGCTTTGTTTAAACGATAACGAGAACGTAGTATATAGCCACTAAATGTTTTTTTATCACTATCTTCAATATTCTTTGGGAAAAGATAAAAAAATACAATTCCAAACGAAATCATAGCAAGTATAAATCCGAAGAAATTTTTAATTGAAGCTCCAGCCGTAGAAAAAATAGTAGTAAGTTCAATCCCTCCAGATAAACTCATAATGATTCCAGATATAATGCCCCAGCTAACTAAAGAAAAAACATCATCCGTCAAAGCAGCTGCAACAATAATCGGCTGTAATTTTGATTTTGCTTCAAAATTAAGAGTATTTAGAGTCAAAAACGCAATACCAATACTTGTAGGAGCAAAGGCCATAGCAAAAATAATAGATGCCTGCATAGTATAATCCAAGATATTTGCAGACACATAATAGATTGAAACAAATGGTAAAATAACCCCCGCAAGTGCTATTAACCAAGCTTTCTTCACTCCTTTCATAAAACCCTCGATATTTTCTTCAAGTCCAAGTGCAAAGAATAAAATAGTTACACCAAAAACAGAGAAAATTTCAACAAGTTCAATACCAGACTCTGGCATAATAGCAGAGGCTGTAATTAAAAAGCCAGCTACAAGATACCAAACCACATCAGCAATTCCAGTTTTTTCTGCAATTAATTTTGCAAGAACAACTCCCAATGTTACAATAAGAAAAACAGATATTAAATGTTCCATTGAACACCTCCATAAAAAATTTTAGAAAAAATATTTCCCTAAGTAAAATGATTTTATTTATACAAACTTTTTAAAGTCATATAAATTAAATATCACTCTATTTAGAGAAAAAATACCTTTTCTTACTTTTATCACTTATTTTAAAGATCTATAAACTTCTAAAATATTAGAAGAGATTTGATAATAAATATTTTAATAAGTTTGTCAATATGAGTTTATAGTTTTGAATTATGTTTTTATAAAAGTCTTTTTATAATAAAAAAAACTAATAAAATAAAATATGAAAACTGAAAAACAAAAATTCTCTCCCAACATCCATGAATTATTCAAAAAAGAGTTTAATATAAAAGAAAATCCATCTCAAATAGACCTAGATTTTTTAGAAAAAACTAGAAAATATTTGAAATATGTAAAATGGATTCCCTGAATAAAAATGATTTGAGTAGGAAATTCTATTTCTATGAATGCTTGAATTCCTGATTCAGATATTGATTTATTTATAGTTACTTCAGAGCATAGTTTGTGGACTATAAGAATACTTATCACACTTATTTTTCAAATTCTTTGAGTTAGAAAAACTGAAAAAAAACATGCTTGAAGATTTTGTTTAAGCTTTTTTGCAACGACAAAAGCTTTAGATTTTTCTTCATTTGCAATCAAAAATGATGTTTATCTATATTTTCGGATACTTTATTTCAAGCCAATTTTAGACTTTGATAATACTTATGAAAACTTTATAAAAGCAAATTCTAGATGGGCAGACTTTTCTGAATATCAAGAAATAATTGAGGAAAATAAAAAAGGGATAAAGATAAAAAATATGAATGTAGTGAATGAATATTTTCATTCCGATAATAATAGGAACGAAAATATTCATTCACTACCAGAAAAATTACTTAAAAAAATATTTTTAGGTCATACTCTAAAAACTTATGAAAAACTAGGAAAACCATTTTGAGTGATTATAAATGATGATATGCTGAAATTTCATGATAAAGATATTAGAGAAAAAATAAGAGATGAAATTATTTCTACTTAAGTTTTGAAATTTTGTCTTTTTCCATATAATACGCTCGAATTTTAAATGTTTAACTAAAAAACAATGGCACCAAGTAATGAAACTGTAGTAAGTTTTAAATGAGTTGAATTTTTTTATGACTTCAGAAAACCAATTCTGGAAGATGCAACTTTCAATGTAAGAGCTGGTTCTAAAATCACTATAATGTGACAAAATTGAGCTGGTAAATCTACTATTTTCAAGCTTATAAATGGAGAATTAGAAAAAAAATCTGGTATTATAAATGTTGATAAAAAATTAACTATTGCTACAGGTTTTCAAGTAGTTTTAGCTGAAGATAAAGAACTAACAGTTCAAGCATTTTTTAGAAAATATTATCCTGATAAAGATCAATTTAATATTGATAAACAAATAGCTGAAATTTTGGATGTTGTAAATTTGAAAAAAGCTCCTCTTGATAAACATATCAAAGATTTTTCAGGATGACAACAAGCTAGATTACTTTTAGCTGCTGCTCTTATTCAAAATCCTGATATACTTCTTCTTGATGAACCAACTAATAATCTAGACAAAGAAGGGATTTGGCATTTAACTACATTCCTACAAAATTATAAAAAAACTGTTCTAGTTATCTCACATGATGCTGATTTCTTAAATAGTTTTACTGATTGAGTACTTTATCTTGATGTTCACACTAAAAGAGTAGAACAATTTGTGGGAGATTACAATAATGTAGTTGAACAAATTAAAAGAAATATAGAAAAAGAAAATATGGCGAATGCAAGACTTGCAAAAGAAGCACAAGCTAAAAAAGAACAAGCAAATATGTTTGCTCATAAATGAGGTAAACTTAGACTTGTTGCTAAAAAAATGAGAGAAGCCGCTGAAGAAATGGAAGACGAAATGGTTGATACTAGAAAAGAAGATAAAACAATTAAGCCTTTTACTATTCCTATGCAAGAATGAGTTGGTTGAGTTTTACTTGATTTGCATTCAGTTCATATTATTAGACATGACGAAGTTGTTGTGAAAGATATAGATTATCAAATCAGAAAAGATGATCACCTATTACTTTCTGGACCAAATGGTATTGGAAAATCTACTCTACTTCAAAAAATAGTTTCTTGAGCAGAAGATGGATGTAAACTTGGAAAAGATGTAAAAATAGGTTATTACAGACAAGATTTCTCTAATCTAGATTTCAATCAAACTGTTTATGATTGTCTTAGAAATGCAGCAACTAACGATATGCCTGAACAAGATTTGAGATCTAAAGCAGCCGGTTTTCTTATAACTTGAGAAATCATGAAAACTAGAATCTGAGATTTATCTGAAGGACAAAAATGACTTGTTGCATTTTGTAGATTAGTTTTCTTAAAACCAGGACTACTAATACTAGATGAACCAACTAATCATATAAATTTTAGACATATTCCAGTTATAGCCGAAGCACTAGACCAATATGAATGAGCAATGATTTTAGTTTCACACGTAGATGAATTTGTATGGCAAGTTAGAATAGATCAATATTTAGATTTAGAATAATAAAAAAACTCGTAGACTTTAAGTTTACGAGTTTTTTTATTTGCAAAAAATAGAAAAAGTTTATAATAAAAATATAAAATAATTCTTAATTAATTTTTGGTTTATGGACGTCATAACTATAGAAGCTTTTAAAAAAGAAGGTTTCACTTTTGAAGAAATTCAAGAAATAATAGAAGCTGAGAAAGAATTTGAAGAAAATTGAATAACTTATGATTTTGATGAAGTTATGGAATCACTTCAAAAAGAATTATTCTCTAATGCAATGAAACCAGAATATGTATAAATTAGAATTTTATCCGAAATCTAAAAAACAAATTAAGCAAATCTGAACATACATTGCTCAAGATAACCAATTTTACGCAAACAAAGTTTTATCGAAAATTTCAGAATCTATAAATTTACTATTAAGTTTTCCTTTTATATGAAGAGACTTAAATTGAAGATATAGAATCATAGTAGAACCAAATTATAAATTTAAAATTGTTTATAGAGTTGAGTGAGATATTATTTATATCGTTTCAGTATTCAGAGAACAAAATTCATTTTA
>JAVHPF010000020.1:0-4686 GCA_036170435.1 Patescibacteria group bacterium | reverse complement strand
TCTTTGATGATAAGAAATTTATGATTGTATGACTTGGATTAAAAGCTGAAAATAATATTGAAGATAAGGCTCTTATTAGAGTTATAAGAGATGGAAAAATGGTTTGAAAAGGTAAAATAGAATCATTAAAACAATGAGTAGAAGAAGTTAAAATGTTAGAAGGTCCAATCGAATGTTGAATAAGATTTGCTTGAGATGTTAAATTAGAAGTAAAAGATACTTTGGAAATCTATAAAATAGAAATACACAGATAATTAATATTTTTTAATTTTTATAAATCTATGGGAATTTTAGATAATCTAGAATTACTTTCTTCGCTAAGTTCGGATGAAAAAAAATCACTTGAAATATTTTGTCAGGAAAGAAGTTTGGTTGATAATGAAGTACTTTTTAATCAGTGAGATGAAGCATCATCTATGTATATAGTAAAAAATTGATCATTACAAGCCTTTACTTATTCATGAGTACTATGAAATATAGAGAAAGATTGATTTGTATGAGAAATGGCATTGTTTTCAGAACCACGAAAAAAAAGAATGGCTTCAGTTAAATCAATATCTCAAGATACTATAGTTATAGTGATACTTTATTTTTCACTTATTGAACTTGAAAAAAAACATCCTCAAATAATGGAAAAAATAAAAAATATTGTTTCTAAAAGAGTAGAAGAAAATAAAAATAAATGACTTATATAAGTCATTTATTTTTTGTATTTAAATCAAATAAGAAATTATGTAATATTTTTGACAAATTGTAAAATATGTTGTTTAATATAAATGTACTTAAATAAAAGTACATTTATATTTTAATTTTCTTGGATTATGAAATATACATGCTAAATAAAAATTTCATGGGATGTTCTTTAAAAGAAAGCTCTCGTGACCAAATAAAAAACCGCTAAAGGATTCTTTAGCGGTTTTTTATTTTTATACTTTTTTTCTAACGATTGCATAATCTCAAGGATTTTTACTACAGTTTATCCACACATCAAAACTTCCTGGATGAGCAACTTGTTCAGTTACTAAATTTTCATCTTTTACATCAATTTTTGATATTTCTGTATCGTTTGCACGATTTATATTTGTAATTCTTTTTATAGATTTTACTTCTTCTTGCCAAGCATCTGTAGGGCTTAGGAAATCAAGAACATCATCTAATTCAAATTTATTTTTTACTTCTATTTTACACATTTTTGTTTCTTCATTGTAAGCCAAAACTTTACCAATAAATAATTTTTCTTGGAATCATCCATTTCTTTCATAAAATTGTGCATTTGCTCAAGGATTTCAAGCTAAAAATCCAGGAATATAACCTCTATTTGCAATAGAAAATAATTCATCAGATAATTTTTTTGTATCGTATTCCTTTCAAACTTCAACTGCGTCAAGAGCTTCTCTATAAGTTCGAGCAACTGATGAAACATAATTTACAGTTTTATTTCTTCATTCTACTTTGAAGCTTATTACTCAAGCATCAGCTAATTCTTTTACATAATCAATTCACATTAAATCTCTTGAATTCATTAAGTAAGTTCCATGTTCATCTTCATCAATTGGCATAAATTCACCAGGTCTTTCAGCTTCTTCTAAATAAAAACTTCAATCTAATGTCTTATATTCTTCAGGTCTTCCAGTTGCATTTTCTAATTCTCACTGAGCCAATTCTTCTTTGAAAACTTTATATTCCCATCTACAAGAATGACTACAAGTTCCTTGATTAGGATCTCTATTACTTAGGTAATTTGAAATTAAACATCTACCAGAATAAGCCATACAAATAGCTCAGTGAACAAACGCTTCAAGTTCGATATCAGGAACCATTTCGTGAATTTCTTTGATTTCTCTTATTGATATTTCTCTTGATAGAATTACTCTTGAAATACCCATTTCTTTCCAAAATGCAACTTGAGCCCAGTTAGTATTATTTGCTTGAACTGAAAGGTGAATAACAGCTTCTGGATGACTTTTTCTAACTATATTTATAAGTCCAGGATCTGACATTATGAAAGCATCAGGTCAATAAGATAACATTTTCTCAAATTGAGCTAAAAAAGGTTTGATTTTACTGTTATGAGCATAGATATTTGCAGTAAAATATATTTTCTTCCCAAGAGAATGAACATAATCAACAGCATCCTTCAAAGTTTCCATAGTAAAAGCATTTGTTCTAGCTCTTAGAGAGAACATAGGGACACCAACATAAACTGCATCAGCTCAATAAGCAAAAGCATATTTAAGCTTTTCCATATCACCAGCCGGCATAAGTAATTCTAATTTATTTTCCATATTTATATAATTTATTCCAAGTAAATTTTTAGTGGGCGGATTGTACTTCTAAATTTGATTTTATCAAGTTTAGTTTTAGTTAAATAAAAAGCTAGAATTTCTAGCTTTTTATTTTTAGATATTTAAACTAACAAGTTTTCAATCTTTATTTAAGTTATCTTTGATTTTCACTTTAAGATCTTCTTTTATTTGTGCTAAAGTTGCATTATTTATAACTCAAGCATTTTTAGAAGTTTCATCCTTTATTATTCATTTATCAATTTGATATTTTATAATAGAATCTTTTGTTTTTTCTCAGAAAATCGCAGTATCTTTATCATCAAAATATCAAAGAGCTTTCATTGTTTGTTGTAAAACTCTTACATTTTGTCAGATTTCTCCATTTTTCGGAGTTCAAATACTAGTTACATGAGTTTCAACTTTTCGAGCAACAAGATTATCAACTCTTTTCTTTTCAGCTTCAACTGTAGCAAGTTCTTTAACTTTTTTATCTGCTTCCGCTTTAGCTAGTTGAATTTTATCAGTATTAGCTTTTTTATAAGCAATATAATTATTCTTCAAACTTGTTCTTGTTTTTGTTCAAGTATATCAAGCTCGTAAATCTTTTTCTGAATCAATTAATTTTTCTTGTATTTGGTAATTTGTAACAGCTGTTTTTAATTCATCAGAATAAACTCAATCTATGTCTCAAGAAAATAATCACATTTCTTTTAATATAGTTTGTAGTTCTTTAATTTTTGAATCATCAGAATTTAGCCATATATTTTCTAAAAGCACTCAATCTTTTTGAGCATTTTCTAAACTTTTTATAGCTGAATTTGGAGCAGGGAATCTAGATAAGTCGACATCAACTTCAGAATCATTTGAAACTACAGTTCCAGAAACTGTTCTTTTTCACCAAGAAAGTGCTCTTTTAAGGCCTTCTTCTCATTTTCACATCCAAATATCAATTCTATCTATTGTAGTATCTCAATTGTCTAAACTTATGATAGCACCTCATCTATCGGCAACTTCTCAAGTTCAAAATCAATTTAGAAATACTTTTGTTCAAAAAGAGTATGATTTAGGCGCAGCCAACATACCAGGAAAAACTTTTTTTCATGAAGCTCAAGCATTTCATGCTCAATTTAATTTGATGTCTGCTTCATAAGATCATCTTAAATATACCTTTTGATCAGGTAGAGGGGAATAATAAGCTGTAACAATAAATTGTTTTTTAGCTTCTTGCTCACTTGCTCTTGCTACATTTACAGAAAAAAAGTTTGTAAATATAAAAGCTCACAAAGTAAGACTTGAATATATTTTTATCATACCGTCATAACAAAATATATTTTTAAATCAAAAATTAGTTTTTTTGTTTTGCATGTAATTTAATACAAGTAACAGCCAATTTAAGACTCCTAGAAATCACCTCCTTAATTGTTTTTCTAGATATATATTTTATTACTTTTTATATGTTAATAAATAAAAGTAATTGTTAAATATTTTTAACAAAGCGAAAGATATTTTATGTATTTTTCAAAAAAATCAAGCTTTGGACAATTTCGGGAAAGCTTTATTTCTATTTTTTTAGCTTTTCTAAGGGGACACCACAAAGTCATTTTAGCTTGACAATTTGGTGTTTTTCAGTGGATTTTTTATAAAAAAACAGCTTAAATTTTAAATAAAAACTTTATTTTTTTTAGAAAATAAGTAAATTAACACATATAAAAATTAACACATAAATTATAAACAATGTTACAATTATCTAAATTCCCAATTAAAACGTCAAAAGATGCTCCAAAAGCGAGTGATAATAGATCTACATCTTTGCTTCTGCAAGCTGGTTTTATCAGACAAGAAATGGCAGGAGCTTACAATTATTTACCTCTTTGACTTAGAGTTCTGAAAAATATAGAAAATGTAGTTAGAGAAGAAATGAATTCGGTTTGAGCTCAAGAAATACTTATGTCTTCTTTGTCGCCAAAAGATTCTTGGTTAAAAACAGGTAGATGGGATACTGTAGATGTACTTTTTAAATTACCAGCTTCAACAGGTAAAGAATACGGATTAAATCCTACTCATGAAGAAGTTGTTACTCCACTTATGAGTGAATTTATCCAATCATATAAAGATTTGGATTCTATGAGTGTTTATCAATTCCAAACAAAATTTAGAAATGAAGCTAGAGCAAAATCTGGTTTACTTAGAGGAAGAGAATTTTTGATGAAAGATTTATATTCTTTTCATAAAAATTTGGACGATTTAGATACATATTTCGAAGAAGTAAGACAAGCTTATGTAAGAGTTTTTGATAGACTAGGGATTGGGCAAGATACACTTTATGCTTTTGCTTCCGGATGAGCATTTTCTAAATATTCTTATGAATTTCAAACTAAATTAGAAATCGGGGAAGATAATA
>JAVHPF010000019.1:0-4697 GCA_036170435.1 Patescibacteria group bacterium | reverse complement strand
TCAAATTATATTGATTTCATATATAAGCAAATCATATTCAAAGTTCTAAAATAAAATCTTTCAAGTTTTTTATAAGTTCAGCTTCTAATTGCCTTTCTTTATATTCATCTCATAAAGATAAAAAATCAAATATGTAATCTTCTTTTATAATATTTTCTACTCATTGTGAATGTTCTTCTTCCAGTGTTAAAGTAAAATTATTTGTCTTATTTTCTGATAATATTCTTTCAAATTCACTAGATTCTATTTTATTTTGTAAAACTCTTTTACTAAGAGCAAGTTTTTTTGATACTTTTAGATAATATTCTCTTTGAAAGTCGTTTTCACATTTTTCTAAAATGATAATATTATTTGACCAAGAAATTTCTTGCACCAGTGGTGCAAGTTTCTGATTTTTTGAGTAAAATTCAAAAAACTTAACCATTCTCCAAAGATTATATTTTGAAAAACCTTGAATTCATGGAAATTCTCTTTTAATATCAGTTGATAATTGTTCTATGATATTATCTCCCCACTTTGAGTTTTTCATCTTATCTGATAATTTTTCTCAAATATTTGAGTAAAGATTTATTAGTTCTTTATTTACTGATTTTAAAGCATTATTTCTTGCTTGTATTATTTCTTGTTTTAGATTTACCAAGAAATCTTTATAATCATTACTTTGTAAATTCATATTTTACTTTTTATAAACATTATAAAATTTTATCAATTCAATCTTTTTATATTATCTATCCATTTTTTGGGACTCATTAAAAAAGCATTTAATCAAGCTTCTTTTGTAAATCCCTCGAATTCGATGGGGGGTTAAATTTAAATTATTTAATTTTTCCCAAAGTCATAAAAATTCAATGGTATTTCTATTTCTCATCCAATTTTGAATTATTAAATCTGGAGTATCAGATTTATATTTAGCAATATCAGTTAAAAAAATATAATCCTCTTCCTTTTGTTCAAACAAAACTATTTTTGTTCATAATACGTTTAAAGTTTTTTTCATATTTTATTTTTTTATTTTACTATAAATTAACCTAAAGCTCAACTTTAAAAATTTAAATAATTTCCCAATAACCTCATTTATTTGGTCATATTCTTTTTAATTTTCAAAATCCTTGTAGTTTTTTTATATCTCTCAAAATAGTTCTTTTATCTACTCATATACTTTTTGCTATTTTTTCGGTACTTATAAATTTATCCTGATTTATAAAATCAATAATTATATCAAGTCTAGATTTTTCAGTGACATTTTCAGTGACATTTTCAGTGACATTTTCAGTGACATCAACATTAGATATTTTATTTGAATAAACTCTTATCATAAAACTATATTGGTCTGTCTTTATTTCTACTTTTCATCATTCTTTTTCTATAAGTTTTTTATTTCTTCTGATGCCACTTCCAAATTTTTCTATTTCTCACATATCTTTGAAAAGCTCTACTATTTGCTTATTTCTAATGTAAGACATCCTTTCTCATTTTAAAAATTCATCTATACTTATATCACTTGGTAATCATCCAGCATTGAAAAACTCTATATAATCTGGAAATATTCTTATCTGAGTGTGAGTTCATCTATAATCTCTGTGAATGATACAATTCATAACTAATTCTCTTATAGAAACAAGTGGGTATTCCCATTTTTGAATATTTTCTATTTGGTCGGTTATAATTATATTTCTGTTAATATATTTTTTTATATAATCAAACATTTGATGAGATTGTTCTATAATACTATCTTTTGTAATAAATTCATCTCTCAAATTCAAATCTTCTTGAAAAATTCATATTTGAACTGTTCTATGTATAGAATATTTTGGTGCAAATAAAACCAAAGCACCATAACTTGGTTTATTATTTTCAATAAATCAGTATTTTTTCAAGAAAATTATTGGATCATCAAATTCGCTATATTCTTTTCTCGTATTTATTTTACCAATAACTTTTTTTATGATATCAAAATCTAAATCATCTATACTATGTTCTTTTGAAATAAACATATCCCAACTAGAATTTTTAGTTTTTAAAAATTCATCAGATATTTCAGAAGTAGTCATAAGATGATTACTATTTCATTTTCTTTTATAATATTTTCATTTTAGTGAAATAGGTTTTATTGGATATTCTAATTGATTTATAAGGATGATATTTTTATTTTCTATTTCATAAATATCAATATCAGGAATGATATTTCAAGCAGTTTTATTTTTTATTTCATTTAATAAATTTTGAACGGTTTCTTTTCAAATATCAACTCAAACTATTTTTCAATTATCTTTTAGTCATAAAATTACCTTTCAACCTTTATGATTTGCAAAAGCTACAAGAGTTTCAATAACTTTTTCTGAGAAATTTTCTTTAAATTCTAAAATTTCAGATTCGCATGATTTTATCATTTCTAATATATCCATATCTTATTTTTTAATTTTACTAAATATTAAACCTATTCATCAAGCTTAAAATTCCAAAATTTTTAACATCAAAATTCAAATTACATATCTATTTCAAAAAAATCTATAAAACTCATTATTTCAATTCAATCATACTTAAATTCTCAAGTTTTATTGAAATATACTAAAATATGTTTTCATTTTTGTTGTAATAAAGCACTTATCTCTCTTTCAATATTATTTTCAGTTAATTCATAACACACTTGAATATTCAAATCAGTATCTTCAATATAAAAATCAATTTCCTTTATTTCTTCTTTATAAAAAATTTTATTATATTGTTTCTTCAAATTTAGATAAATGAAATTTTCAAAATTTTGTCATAAATTATCCGTTAATCAAAATAAATATGAAAATCAAAAATTATAAAAATAAATATTTGATGTTTTTTTATAAAAATTATCTATATCTGTAAGAAAAAATATATTTTTTAAATATTCAAAATAATTATAAATAGTATTTTTTCATATTTTGATACCTGAATTTTTTAATTCATTAAATACTTTTATTAAATTTAATCTTTTAGTATTTCATAAGATCATTTTTTTTATCAGAAATCTTATAGCTTTTTCATTGTCTATTTTATATCTTTCGATTAAATCTTTATAAAATAATATATCAAAATAAGTTTTCAAAATTTCTGTTCTTACTATATCATTTTTACTAATTACAAGTTCAGGGAAACTACCATATTTTAATACATCATTAAAAATACTTTTTATTTCTCACTCTACTTTTGTAGAATATTTTTTTTCAATTTTAATACTATTAAAATCTAAAATTTCCTTAAAACTTAAAGGATCAACAAAATATTCATAAACTCTTCATCTAAACTCTGTCACTAATTCACTTGATAATAGATTAGAGTTCGAACCAGAAATAAATATTTGATATCACTCATTATAAAGTTGTAAAACTAATTTTTGAAAATTTTCTATATCTTGCACTTCATCAAAAATAAAAATTGGTTTTTCTTTATTTCACAAAGAATAATAAGACTGAACAATGTCTTCGGGATGAATAATTTCTCATTTATATATTGAAAAATCAATAAATACAACTTGTTCTAAATCATAAAATCATTTATTTATTAAATCTAATATAAATTGAAACATTAAGTAAGTTTTTCAAACTCTCCTAGCTCAAATAAAAGAAATAATCTTATTTAAATCTAATAATTCATCATAAAAAACATACTCTCTCTTTTTAAGATTAAGGTTTTTTATCTTTTCTCTATTATCTTTTATTATTTTTGAAAACATTTTACTCTTTACTTATAAATATTAAATATGTTTTATATTCTTTATATAAGAAGAATATAATTATTTTTTAGTATAAATCAATTTAATTCTTGATTAAAATATTAAATTCATATTTTTATTTTTTTATCTTACTAAATATTAGTCCCAAAACTCAAGATCAAAATTCTAGAGTTTTTAAAATTAAAACTCAAATTCATAAAAGGGGCTTACTATAAAATCTTTTATTTTTCAGAAAAATCATATATCTATTTATTATTCACATTTGATTATTTCAAGTTTCTTGTATTCAAATTTCTTTTACTTTCTTTTTATATTCATCTAAACTTTTTCCATAATAAAACTTTTTCTTTAAGTTTCATATAAATATGAAATCATCATAATCATGATATATATTATAATCCGCATGAATTTTTACATTGTATCATAATTTTGCTATCTCTTGTGGAACAATAAACTCTTCATAAAATATAATATTTTTATATCATCAAACTTTTTTAACTAAATCAGCTTTTAAAAATCTAGCTGCTTCTACATCAGTTCATTTATAAAAGCTTCTTTCATAGGCTATTACTTTTGTCCAAAAAGATTTTCAGGTATCAACTACTGGTATACAAACTCAAGCTCATTTTTTATCTTGTGATATTTTTTCTATACAATCTTGTATAAGTTCTTTATCAATTGACATATCTCCATCAATAATCAAAAAATACTCTCAATTTGCTTTTTCTATTCAATAGTTCTTTTGAGCTGTTCTTTCTGGTCATTTATTAAAAACATTAGGTGTATATTTTATAGCAATTTCTTTTGTGTTATCTTTTGAATTATTATCAATAACTATTATTTCTAACCAATCCCCCTTTAATTCCCCCTTAATAAAGGGGGTAGGGGGGATTTGATTTTTTATTGATATTAAAGATTTTTCTAAAGTTCTTGAACTATTATAAGTTGGTATAATTACTGAAACGAGAGGGGATTCTTTATTTTCTTGCAT
>JAVHPF010000018.1:0-4797 GCA_036170435.1 Patescibacteria group bacterium | reverse complement strand
ATTATAAGAAAATTCTGATTGTGTACCACCAGTCATATCTACTCATAGATTTAAAGGTAATAGAATCAATGCCAAAAATGAAATTAAAAATAGTACAGCTGATACAGTAAAATATGTATATCTATTTTTCACAACTTGTATAAACATAAAAAAAAGAGTTAATAATTAATATTTTTCGAAGCTAATGTATTTAAAAAGCTAAAAAAAGCAAATTTTATAACTTATTTTTTCTATAAATAATTTTCTAAACAAAAAAAGAGCGAGAAATAAATCTCACTCTGTAACAATTTCTTCAACTCCTTTTTTTAGTTGTTCTGATAATTCAGAATTAAGTATGGAAAGTCCATCCAAATTTATTTTGATTTTTTCTGGATCCATAAGTTTGAGAATTTCAGTGGTTTTAGTAAATCCGGTCAAAGATTCCTTTGAACTCAAAGCTTCGCAATAATGTCTTAAAGTTTCTGAAAGAATAAAAAGACTTTCATCATCTACTCTTTTTATTTTAGACATACGAATGATTATTTCAGCTGAGTCATTCTTATGAAATAAGCCTAAAACTTCCGAAGCTAATTTTTTATCCAAATTTAAAAGCGTAACCGCAATAGACTGCGGGTGTTCACAAGATAAAACCATAAATAGAATATCAGCAGACAAATCATTTAGTGAAGAAAAATTATTTTTATAAACTTCTTTACTAATTATTGTTTTTTGATTTGCTGAATTAAATTGTTCACGGTCACTAGTATCCAAAACAGGAATTTCTAAATATTTAGGCTTTTTAGTATTAATAAAGGTGACTGCTAGATTTTTTTCATAAACCTTTATTTCTCCTTCACCGATATAATGTCTATCAGCATATAATTTTGAAAAACTACCGGCTGGGATAAGCAAATCTATAACAGTTCCTTTTTCAATCTTACGTAACATATCGATAGTCCAATCAACATCACCTAATATTGATTCAAATAAAAGCATTGGATCCTGCTTATTTGTCTTTTCAGGATAATAAGCTTTGTCTTCTATTGGATTTTCAAAAATTTTTGTTACTTGAACACCGAAATTTCCATCAACAATAACAACCTCACCTTTAGCAAAAATTTGATTCTGGACCAAAAGTTCCAAGGGATCATTCGGTAATTGATCAAATTCTATGCTATAATCAGAATTAAGTTTCTTTATTAATGATAATGGGAGAAATTTTTTCCCTACTCTTGCTCTCAAATTCAACTTTGCACCTGAAAGCAAATAAAGCATTCTTATGCCAGAATCAATAAAGAATCTTTGCATTTCTGACTCTTGCTGATCTTTTAGTTTCAAGATTTCTTCGTCATGAACCCTTTTTAATTTTTGGACTTCATTAGAAGTAGCTATTTTCCCCAAATATAACTGTCTTTTTTGAAAATAATCCCTTTTCATTTGATATTTCCTTTTGCTTTTTTATTCGAAAGAGATAAATCTCTATCAGAAAGAATATCAAGTAATGGGTACAAATTTTTTACAGGATATGCGATATTCATCATTCCTGAGGAATGTCCTATAATTATCTCCATAACAGCCATCACAACAATTTCATTTTGTGGCACAATTTGTACAACATTTGGTGAAGATTCCTTTTGAATAAGGATTGGAGCTGTCTCCAAAACTTCATCCCAAGCCACTTTAAAACTGCTTAAAACAGCTTTTAGAATCTTATCAAAAAGATTTAATTCTAAATTTGAAAACTCTCTACTCCTTTCAAAAGGATCTGCATAACCACCGAGTAATTTATCAATAATTGGAAAAGTAATACTTGGATTAATTTCCAAAATATTTCTTCCATCAAGAGGTTTTAACTCAAAAATATTGAAAGAAGTCGGATTTGGAAGACTCATAAGAAATTCACCATAAGTCATTTGATCAATAGAATGAAGTTGTATCTCCACAATTAAACTCAAAATTTGACTTAACTTTGTACACAAATCTCTACAAGCTTTATCATGGATTCCACGGAAAGCACGAAGTTGAACTTTAGAAATAGCATTTGGTCTCTTGAAATCATAGAGAGTGATTTGTCTTTGTGGAAAAAGAGTATCATCTCCCTCATATCTAAGATTACAATCATCTTCATCATCAACAACTTCCAAGAGATTATCAATCTCTTCTTGACTAAGTATATCAGCCATTTTGACTCCTTTTTTGTTTTTATTTTAATGAACACTGAGGTATTATAATACCTAAATTCTAATATAAGTATTATAATACTTTTGTCAAAAACTTTTAATCTTTCATAATAATTTGGCAATTTAAGAAAAAAAACTAAAATACGCTCAAAATATTTATAAAAATAATAAAAAACAATGTTTAATTTTTCTGCCATAAACCTAGGATGTAACAAGAATCTAGTTGATTTAGAATTTGCAATTTGAGAAATACTAAAAACTCCGAGTCAAGAAGTAAATTTCTTTGAAGATTCACTTAGCGATGAAGTAGAATATGTACTAATAAATACATGTTCATTTTTATCTAGTTCAAGAGCTGAAGCTGAAGAGACTATTAGCTATTATGATTCGCTTGGTAAAAAAGTAATAATAATGGGTTGTTACACTTCCCTAAAAGATGATGATTATATAAAAACTCTGAAAAATCTTCATTCAATTGTAGATTATGAAGAGTTGAAAAATATTTGAAATATTGCATCAGCTAAAAAGACCGGTCTAAATTTAAAAAGACCGGTCTTAGATAAACTTATTTCACAAATGAAATGAAAAGAATTGGATGAATATCTATCTAAAATTGGTTGAAATCAAATACAAAAAAAAGCTTTTGTTTGGGCAGAAGATACAGTTAGAGCATATTTAAATGCACCATACTCTTATGAATTTCTAAAAATTTCAGAATGATGTGATAATAATTGTTCATTTTGTATTATTCCAAAAATTAGATGAAGACAAAATTCTAGAACTATTGAAAATATAGCAGCAGAAGTAAAAACTATGATAGCATCTTGAATAAAAGAAATTCAAATTATTTCTCAAGATACGACTAGATACTGAACAGATATTTATGGAGAATCAAAATTATATGATTTACTAGAAGAAATAGATAAAATTCCTTGAGATTTCAAATTCAGACTTTTCTATATGTATCCGGATTCAATGACTCTTAGCCACTTAGAAAGATTAAAAAATTTGAAGAAAATGCTTCCATATTTTGATATTCCATTTCAACATATTTCACCAAAAATACTTAAAAAAATGTGAAGATTCTATGATGAAGAACATATTTATAAACTTCTAGATTACATCAAATCAAATTTTCCTGGAGTTTTCATTCATACTAATTTCATAGTTTGATTTCCAGGAGAAACAGAAGAAGATTATGAAAAATTATGTGATTTTGCAAAAAAATATGAATTTGATAGTGTATCTATGTTTGGATATCATGATGAAGAAATGGCTGCAAGTAGTAAGCTAGGAGATAAAGTTCCAGATAGAGAAATAGAAAAAAGAGTAAGAAAACTAGGAAAAATGCTAAATTCTATTTATGATAAAAAAGAAACTTCTAGAGCTTGAAAAGAAGAAACTTGATATATTATGGATATTTTAGAAGATGATAAAATTATAGTTAGACCTGAAATCAAAGCCCCTGAAATTGATGACTATGATGAAATAGATATTTCACAAATAAGCAAATGAAATATTGATATTTGAGAGAAAATAATATATAAAAAATAAACGGTTTAAAACCGTTTATTTTTTATTTAACATAAACATTTGTATATTTATTTTTTTTAGGGGTGGACATATCAACTCAATTACACCGTGAATAATTATTATTAGATGATAATATTGTTAGATTATTTCCATTCCGAAATAATATATTTCAAGGAATTAATGTACAAGGAGTCGTTGATGTTCATCAACAACTTCACCAACTAATTCAATTAGGTAAAATATTTAATTTAGAATCATCTATACATTGATCATCTCAAGTTAATCTAGTTGATTTCCAGATTCATCATGTTATATGTCAAAACCGTTGAGGTCATCATGTAAGTTTTAAAGATATTAATTTTCATAATTCAGCCACAGAAGATAAAATATATCATCAACTAGCTGTAACATTAATTTCATTTAAAGCTATTCTATTTATCACTGAAGAATCATTACGTTCATATTCAAAAAACATTCTTTGTACATCTGGTACTTCAAATCAAATAGTTGTAAAAATACTTGATTTATATGTAGAAATCCTAGTCCAACCTCATCAATCTGTTGTCATATCACAATAAACTTGAAAACTTCAAGTTCAAGTTGGATTTATCCAATATGTTCAATCTCAATTTTTTCATCATCTTTGTAATATATCTTTACATGATTTTCCTCATCTACTTGATACAACAGCTAATACTATTCAAGTTCACTCCAAATATACAGTTTCATCAAATATTGCTTTATATTCTTCATTAGTGTTTACTATATCTACTCATGTGAAAGTTAAAGATTTCTTTTCTTGTATTGGTAAGTTTGTTCATGTATCTACTAGTATTCATAACTTATCTCCTAAAGTATATGTATATCTATTTGTATAATCTGCATATACTTTATTTATTCAATTATATCAAAGTGTTTTACTTCATTCTGTAAATCATAATAATTCAAAATTCTTCTTATTTACATTTAATGTATATGTATAATATTTATTATCTGTTGTATCTTTTATTTCACTTGTTGTTTTAAGTAGTTTTTGAACTGTTATTCATAAATTTCATTGATATGATAAATCTACTCAACTTGATGTTATTGTTACATAATCATC
>JAVHPF010000017.1:0-1027 GCA_036170435.1 Patescibacteria group bacterium | reverse complement strand
TTAAAAGACAAAATTGAAATAAATTTTGTCTTTTTTGTTTTTTTCAGTATTATCTCGCCAATTAATAAAGAAATTGTATATAAATAAAATAAATTATGGCTAGAATATATGAAAAAAGTTCCGGAGGTATAGTTTATCGTAAGAAAGAGGGAAATATGGAAGTACTTCTACTTGAATGGCTAAATTCTAAAGGAAATGTTGAACTTGTTATTCCTAAAGGACATATAGAGGAATGAGAAATAGCAAGAGTTGCTGCAGTTAGGGAAATATCTGAAGAAGCTGGTCTTCAAGAAAAAGACTTGGAAGTAATTAAATTTATAACTAAACTTAATTATACTTTTACGGCAGCTCATTTGGAAGATTCTCCTTTGATTGATAAAGATGTTTATCTTTTTCTTATAAGATATAATTGAAATGAAAATCCTGTTGTGCAAAAAGAAGAAAGATTTGTATGATATAAATGGGTTTCATTAAATGAAATAAAAGATGTAGAAATAAAATTTGATTTATTATCAATTATTTCTAAAAATAAAATATACTTTATTTAATAAAATATAAGCGAATTTATGTTAGATATATCAAAAAATTGAAGTTCTATAATAATTAAAGATTCAAATAAAAAAGAAATTACTTTTAATACTGAAAAATATTCAGTAGCAATTGATACATTTGTTATTGATTTTCCTGGGGAATATGAAAAATCTTGAATACTTGCTGAAGTAAAAGAATTTGATTCTACATTATTTTATAGTTTTACTATTGATTCTAAACATCTTTTTATTGTTACAACTGATAAATTAGAACTTAGAGAAGATATTTTATCTTTTTTTGGAGATATTGATATTCTTATTATTATTGGAACAAAAGATGCAGTTAAATTATTTGAAAATTTAGAAGCAAAATTAGTTATTCCTTATGGAGAAACAAAAGATATATTTTTAAATTCACTTGGACAACATATAGAAGAAGTTAATACTTATAGAGTTAAATGAGATCTAGATGGAGAAAAATCAGAATTTGTTAATTT
>JAVHPF010000016.1:0-4956 GCA_036170435.1 Patescibacteria group bacterium | reverse complement strand
TTTCAGCTCGTACTATAAAATCACTTATTTTGACTCCTACTCGTGAACTTGCTATCCAAATAGAAGAAAGTTTTACTTCTTATGGTAAAAATTTATCACTTCGTCATGCTGTTATTTTTGGTTGAGTAAATCAACATTCACAAGTAAATAAATTAAAAGCTTGAGTTGATATTTTAGTTGCTACTCCTGGTAGACTTCTAGACTTGATGAATCAAGGATTTGTTGATTTGAAAAAAGTAGAAATATTTATACTTGATGAAGCTGATAGAATGCTGAATATGTGATTTATAAATGATGTAAAAAAAGTTTTGGCTAAATTACCATCAAAAAAACAAACTTTATTTTTCTCAGCAACTATGCCAAAAGAAATATTATCACTAGCCAATTCTATACTAGTAAATCCAGTAAAAGTAGAAGTTGCTCCAGTTTCTTCAACAGCTGATACTGTAAAACAATCAGTTTATTTTGTTTCAAAACAAGATAAAAAACATTTACTTGTAGATATTTTGAAAAATCCAGCACTTAGTTCAGTTCTAGTTTTTACTCGTACTAAACATTGAGCAGATAAAGTAGTAAAAGATTTGGAAAAAGCTGGAATAGTATCAGAAGCAATTCACTGAAATAAATCTCAAAATGCTCGTCAAAGAGCTCTATGAAATTTTAAATCATGAACTACAAGAGTGTTAGTTGCGACTGATATTGCAGCCCGTGGTATAGATATTGATGACCTAGCTTATGTTATCAACTATGACTTATCAAATGAGCGAGAAACTTATGTACATAGAATCTGAAGAACTGGTAGAGCTGGACTTAATGGAACAGCAATGTCATTTTGTGACCAAGAAGAATTTGAATATTTAAAAGATATAGAAAGATTAATTTCTAGAAAAATAGATGTAGTAGAAAATCATCCATTTGCTTTAAGAATATCAAATAGTATTCATAATGTTGTACCAAAAAAATCAAATAAAAGACCAGCAGTTGCTGCAAGAAAACAAAATTTTAGAAGATAAAAAAATAAAGCATCCAAATTTGGATGCTTTATTTTTTCTTTATCTTCCTCTTCCAGCTCATTTTCTGATAACTGGTTTATTTCCATTATTATTTTGATTTCCTCTTCCAAAACTATTTTGTTGTTGAAATGCAGGTGGTCTAGTATATTTAGCCATAACTGGAGGAACAGTGACTTTTGTATGTTCTTCAGCCTCATTTGTTTCAAGTTCTTCTTTTTCTATATCTTTTGTCATAATATATTTGTTAAAAATTAATTTCACTAATCATATATGAATAAATACTTAAATCAAATTTAGTTTTTAATTTTTTTATCTGTAAATATAACAAGCCTACTTGGATAAGCTTTTTTTGACTTATTCCAAAGACCATAACAACTTATTAAATTTAGATGAGATTTTCAATCCAGAGAATTAAATATATCAGAAGTATCATCATATTCATTGTATATTTTTGATGATTTAACTATAAAAGTGATAATATTTCAATTCTCATCTTTTATATATATTTCATCTCAAATTTTTAATTTATCTAAATCATTAAATACTCATCGTGCTGATTCTTTCCAGCCATAATGCCCATCAATAACAGCAGAACCAATTTCTCAAGGCTTAGAACTAAGATTATACCATCATACATCAGAAAAATCTTTCGCCACATCTAGAGTATTTTCATTTATAAGTCCAACAGAATCTATATTTGCAATTAAATTAATTTCAGGAATTCTTATATTTATTGGAGTTCAGATTGATATTTTAGAGCTTTTAATATTATTATTTAGATTTTCTAAAATATGAGAAGAAAATTGATTTTTGAGAGAAATAGTTTCACTTTTTTCTATATATAAAATATTATGAATATATAAATATCAAGCTATTATAATTATACTAGTCCATATAATAGCAAAACCCAGGAATAATCATAATAATATTTTTTTCATAAATCGATTATTTTATTTCTTTAGGAGGAAATCAAGTATTTGGGAAAGCTGGAGAATGAGTTGATTTTTTAGGAATACTTGTAATTGAAGTTTTTACAATAGATCAAGTATCACTAATTGTTGATATAATAGCTCAAGTATTTACTATATTTATAGGATTATTTTCTGTAATATTTTCAGTACTCGTAATTGTTCATGTAGAACTAGTTGTTTTTGTAGTAGTAGTTCCAGTAGAGCTAATAGTTCAAGTGCTAGATTTTGGAGCTGTTCAACAAGAATCGTCATAATAAGAATATGAATAATCTCAAGCAGGACAAACATCTTTATTTAATACTGCACTACCACCACCTCCAGAGCTTACATAAGTATTTGTAATTGTACAAGTTTTATTATCTCAAGCTGATAATGTAATATTTCCACTTGTATTACAATCTCAAGCAAAGCTTTGAGTATAAGAAGAAGTAGTATCTTCACTTATGCTGTAAGATCAGGCTGATAGAGAATAATTTCTACCAGGGCTTTGAGTTCAAGTTGCAGGACTTCAAATTACATCAGTTCCAGAAGGATATTTTACATGAATATTGAAATTTCAAGCTGTGCTTGGACCACCAACTACATTTTTTATTACATGCAAACTTGCAGAGCTAGAACATATTGGAGCTGTTATTGTATTTGTATCAGTTGTAACTGTTCATCCATAAGCCAAGGCCATTCATAAAAGAGTAGTATTAGCTCACATTGTTATCCCAGCTGCATCAATAATAATTCATTTGAAATTTGTATTAGCTCCAAGTGTAGTAGCAGCACCAGGTGTCCAGAAAACATCACAATTAGAAGCAGCACCAGATAATGTTACAATAGAATTATCTGCTGATGTAAGAGCTCAAGATATTCTAAATATATAAGTTCAAGTTCATTCTAATACAATTCAAGCTGTTCAAATAGAAGCGGCTCATGTTATACAATAAACTCAAGGAGCATAAACTCAAAGTGCTCAAGTATGAGTGATATCAGTAGCCAAATCTATTGCTCCAGGAGCAAAATTAAAAGTACAAACTTGCGAATTTAAATTAGCCAAAGTACTTGCTTGATCCAAGCCTGCTTGATTATACAGACTATCAGCCATATGAATAGTTCCACTAAGTGTTGCGGGACTTGCAGGAGGAGTAGTATATCAAATGTCACCATTTACTGTAGTACTAGATGAATTTGTGAAAGTACTAGAAAGTATGGCAAATGTTCAAGCATTATTCAAAGCTGGACTTGTCGCAGCGAATATAGCAATTATTCCAAATATTCCTGCAAAAACAGGAACAGTAATTAAAGAAATTTTCTTCAAATTCTTCATATTTTTATTTATTAAATAATATAATCTATAACTCTATGATTTAAATATCTAATAGCAAATACATTTTTAATTATCTTTTTTGGAATTTTTCTTTTTAAATAGCTAAGAGTAGTTATAGTAACAATATAAAAATTTTTCATTTTTATTAGCAATTATTTAGATTATGAAAGTTAGTATATTATATAAACTTAAATGTTAACTAGTGTAAACTTAAATGTTAACTAGTGTAAACTTAATAATTTTTATTATTCCCTTGTAATAAGCAATTTTTCTAATATAATGTTAATTGTTAATATTATTTAATGTTAATTAATAAAAATCATGAATGCAAGAAAAATATTAGATTTTAAAATTCCAGAAATATCTTTTGATTCAAATTTGGTTGATATAATAATTAAATTAGATTATTTAAGAAAAAAACAATTATTTTGAACAACTAATCCACATGTTTTTTTTCAATTAAAAAATATATTTCATATTTTGGAAAGTCTTTGATCTGCTAGAATAGAATGAAACCATACTACTTTATCTGATTATATTGAAAGTAAATTAGAAAATCCAAATTCGAAAGATGAAAATTTTTTAGAAATTAAAAATTCTGAAAATGCTATAGAATTTATTGAAAATAATATTGGTAAGTCTAATTTAGATAAATTATTTATTAGTGAAGTACATAAAATTGTTACTAAATGATTAATAACTGAATGAAGTAAAAATCCAGGAGAATATAGAAAGTCAAATGTTACTATTACTAAATCTAGTCATCTTCCACCAGATTATATTATAGTAGATGAATTAATGGAAAAATTGATTGATTTTATAAATTCAGATATATGACAGAAATTTAATTTATTAAAGATTGCAATTTTTCATCATAATTTTGCTTGGATACATCCATTTGATAATTGAAATTGAAGAACTGTGAGATTAATTACTTATGCTCTTTTAATTAAATATTGATTTAATGTAAAGAATGGTAGGATTATTAATCCTACTGCAATATTTAATCAAGATAGAGATAAATATTATATAAAATTACAAATAGCAGATTCATTAACTAATGAATGAATTATTGAATGGTGCGAATACATGTTATGATGACTTGAATGAGAAATAGAAAAAATAGATAACCTATTAGATTATAAATTTTTGAAAAAAAATATATTATTACCAACTATCGATTTTGCTATTAATAGATGAAATATAACAAAAGAAGAGTATGATATATTAAAAATATTAGTTGAAAAACAAGAAATACAGGCGGAAGATATTAAGCACTTATTCCCTGGAAAATTATCTGCATCTATTTCTAGATATTTAAAGTGATTA
Organism: Patescibacteria group bacterium; assembly: GCA_036170435.1. Taxonomy (GTDB): domain Bacteria; phylum Patescibacteriota; class Gracilibacteria; order BD1-5; family UBA6164; genus JAQVPN01. The sequence continues at coordinate 328 of JAVHPF010000016.1, read as the reverse complement.
AAAGATAAAAAAATGATATCTTCAATAAATGAAAAATCAAGGAAATATGTTTTAGATTTTACTAGTTCTTATTTGGTTAGAGGAGTAATTAAAGCATTAGATGAGAATAATTTTATATCAATTAAAGATTAATAATATTAAAACTACATGCTATGATATATAAGATATAAAATATTAAATAATTTAAGTAAAAGTTATTTTTAATAAAAAATCACTCACAAATAATAAGAACACCTCAAAACGAGGTGTTCTATTTTTATAAAGTTCAATTTGCTTTTGGTACTCCCACGGAGAATCGAACTCCGGTCGCAGCCTTGAGAAGGCCGAG
>JAVHPF010000015.1:14935-21029 GCA_036170435.1 Patescibacteria group bacterium | reverse complement strand
AAAGTTCCGGCGTAGCCAAATACTCATACAAGCATTCATCAGACGAAAAGCCCAAGTACATTTGCTAAATTAAGTAGCATTTTTAGTGGTGCTGATGAAGCATTTGAATCTATTTGTTTTAGTTGTTTTTTATCTGCATAAGTGTTATTGTATTCAGTTGAAAATTCTCATTGTGCTGTTGGCATACCAGCTGCATAACCTATACTATTTAAAAGTCATAGTAATAAAACTATTAAAAAAGTATCAAATAATCAAAATAAAAATACTGAAACTCCAGAAAGCAAAACTCAGGCTAACAAGACTTTCATAACTCAGATTTTATTTCAAAGAGAAATAAGTGGAATTTGTGCTCAATATGCTGGAACAGCTAAAAGCGCTATAAATACATAAGCTGAAATAAGTGTTGGAACCTGATTACTTTTCAAAATTCAGTTTAGAAAATCTATCAAGAATGATGTTACAAATGTATCCCAAAAACCAAAAAGTGTCAAAACTGCTCACATTATAAGAAGTCTATAATTATATGGAGCTTGGAATAATATTTCAAAAAAATTATGAATATCTGACTTTGCTATAGTATATACTTCTGTCCAATTTACAGAATTTTTCATCTCAATTGGTTTCAAAAATAGAACTTTCGCTCATTTTGCTTTTTCAATTATTTCATCTTTATTCAAAACTTTTGTTGTATAATCTTTTATAGAATTCAAAACATTTTCTTTTGTAATATATTTTAGCTTTTGTATATCTTTAAATTCTATGTGATTCTCTGAACTATCGAAGTACTTCACTATAAAAAACATAAATAAAGATATTATGATAACCAAAATTATGATAGCCACAAGAGTATTAAAAGACAAAATTATACCAGATATTATAAGTCAAGTAAGAGCTCAAAGACCTGCAAATATATTATTTCTAGAAAGTAAATCAGAATATTCACTTGGATCTGCATTGTTCATTATATAAGACAAACTAGTTACATCACTAAGCTCCTTTATTATTCAGTAAAACAAAACAGATATCAAAAGTAAAATAATATTCACAAAAGAACCAAATAGATTTTGTAAAGCCATAACTGAAATATCCATATTTTGAACAGCATCTGTAATAGGAAGATTATTGGCTTTATATATGAAAAATACAAAAATAAGAGAAACAATAAACATCAAAATATTTCAAAATAAAAATATTTTTTTAGGTTCAAAATACTTTTGTAATACTCAAATTGGACTATCAACTAAAAAAGAAACTAAATTTCATAAAGCTAAAAATATCCCAACTATCATAGGACTTTTAAGTTGCAAAAGGAAGAAAAATACAAGTGTAAAATGAAAACACATCCATACAAAAGATGCAATAAAAGAGTAAAAGAAAAAATTCTTTCTCTTAATTTCATCAAATTCAGATTCTGTAGTTATATAATTATTCATATTTATATTTTATTAATTTTTTTAATTATATCATTTTACTTGTAAATTTGCAAAAATTTGAAACAAAAAATTGTTTTAAAAAGTCTTTTTCATATAATCAAAAAGCCTTAGTTTTTAAAATGAAATATATGACGAAAATTTTTGTATTTGATACAGAAACAACTTGATTTATAGACAAAAAAAATCCTGACTTGAACGCACAACCAAAAATAGTACAATTTTCAGGAATAATGTGAGAAATAAAAGACTGAAAATGGACAGAACTAGAAAGAATAGATCAATATATAAATCCTGGAATTAGAATTCCATTTGAAACAAGCAAAATCCATCACATATATGATATAGATGTAAAAGATGCTCCAAAAATGGAAGAAGTTATTGATAGAATTCTATATTTTTTAAATACTCCAGATTTGATTGTATGACACAATATAGAATTTGATGAATCGATGATAAAAGTTGAATTAAAAAGACTAGAGAGAGAACATGATTATAAACCAAAAGATACTTATTGTTCTATGAAAAATACAGTAGAATTTTGTGCAATTATGTGAGATAGAGACAGATATAAATATCCGAAACTTGGAGAATTACACAAAAAACTTTTCTGAGAATACTTTACATGAGCTCATAATGCGATAATCGATGTAGAAAATACTCTTAAATGTTTTCTATCACTTTATGAAAAATGAGTTGTAAAAATAGAAGAGAAAAAAGAAACAGTAATGAGTCTATTTTAAAAACCACCCCTAACCCCTCCTTGCTAAGGAGAGGAAAATGAAAAAATCTTTTTTTTGTTAATGAAAAATTAATATTTCCTAATTAAAATAAATTATGCCAAATTATTCAGACCTTATAAATATCGAAGAATTCGGAGATAAGAAAGAAGGCTTTAATCCTGAAAGATGAGATGTTTCTTTTTATTGTAAAGATTGTAAAGAAATAGTAGAAACTGATAGACCTAATCCAGAAAAATATGTATTTATTTGCAAAAAATGTGGATGAAAAAATATAGTTTTAGGTACCTACGAATGATTGAAATCAAATTACAGAATAAAATAAAAAAATAATTTGCAAATAAAAAAACTGTGTATATACTCGAGTCTATAAATATATACTTTCGTGTATATGAGTATATAAAAATTATTAATTAACTAATTATATTATGGCTTTTGATAAAAACGAAGCACTTGCAAGTGCATTGGCTCAAATAGAAAAACAATTTGGTAAATGATCTGTAATGAGACTTTGAGATAAAGAAGTTCAAAAAGTAGAAACATTTTCATCTGGTTCTATTGGACTTGATATTGCTCTTGGTGGTGGTTATGCAAAATGAAGAATAGTAGAGATTTATGGACCAGAATCATCTGGTAAAACTACTCTTACTCTTCATGCTATTGCTGAAGTACAAAAAGTTGGTGGAACTGCTGCTTTTATAGATGCAGAACATGCTTTAGATCCAGAATATGCTAGAAAAATTTGAGTAGATACTGATAGTTTAATTATTTCTCAACCCGATTATGGAGAACAAGCACTAGAAATAGTTGATGCTCTTATTAGATCTGGAGCTGTTGATTTAATTGTAGTTGATTCTGTTGCCGCTCTTACTCCAAAAGCTGAAATAGAAGGTGAAATGTGAGATTCTCATATGGGTCTTCAAGCTAGACTTATGAGTCAAGCTCTTAGAAAAATCACTGGTCCAATCTCTAAATCAAACTCTACAGTTATATTTATCAACCAAATTAGATCTAAAATTTGAGTAATGTTTGGTAGTCCAGAAACTACAACTTGAGGTAATGCCCTTAAGTTCTATGCTTCTCAAAGACTAGATATCAGAAGAAAAGACAAAATTGAAACTGGAACTTGAGATGATAAAGAAGCTACTTGAAACAAAACAAAAGTAAAAGTAGTAAAAAACAAAATTGCTCCTCCATTTAAAGAAACTGAGTTTGATGTTATGTACAATGAAGGTATCTCAAAAGTATGAGAAATCATTGATACTTGAGTAGACTTATCAGTAATTAAAAAATCTGGTGCTTTCTATTCTTACGCAGACACTAAACTTGGACAAGGAAGAGAAAATGCTAAACAATTTTTGAGAGAAAATCCTGCTTTAGCTACAGAAATAGAAGAAGTAATTAGAAATAGTTTGTAATTTGCACAAAATAAAAATCTCGCATTCGCGGGATTTTTATTTTTCTTTCTTTACATTTCTATAACTTATATAAAATAGAATTAAAATTACAATTAATATCTTAAACAAAAACTTATGGAAATAAGCTTACTTAATTCTTTATTATCTTTGATTTTCTTACTAGGTGTTTCTTGTATAGCATTTATTTTTTCTAAAAAGATAAATTTTCCCTATACAGTTATGCTTGTTCTTGTATGAATTTTACTTATTCCTCTAATAAAAATGTGACATCTAACATTTATTAGAGATTTCAAATTGACTCCTGATATGTTATTTTTCATATTTTTACCAATTCTGATTTTTGAATCAGCTTATAATATGAATTATAAAGATTTACTGAAAAATTCACTTCCTGTCTTTTCTCTTGCCATTGTATGATTACTTATATCAGTTGTTTCTATTGCTGCTATAATGTATTTCACATTAGGATTTCTATGAGTTTTTATACCTTTTATAGTTTGTTTATTATTTTGAGCAATAATTTCAGCTACTGATACTGTTGCTGTTTTATCATTATTCAAATCTGTGTGAGCTCCAAAAAGATTAATAAGTGTATTTGAATGAGAAAGTCTTTTTAATGACTGAACTGCTATTGCTCTATTTTTAGTAATTCTTTGAATAATCTCTGAAAGTAGAAATATAGATTTTTCAGTTTTTATGTGAGGACTTAGTTCTTTTTTATCTATGTTTTTTGGTTGAATATTATTCTGAATTTTCACCTGAGTTTTATTTTCAAAAATTATAGAAAAAATCAAAAACAATGAATCTGTAGAAATAACTTTGACTATGATACTTGCTCACCTTACTTTTATCATAGCTGAACTTATAAAAAATATAAGCATATTTTGACATAATATTCATATCTCTTGAGTTATTGCAACTGCCGTTGCTGCAATTGTTATGGGAAATTATGGTAGATATAAAATAAGTCCAAAAGTAGAAGAATATATGGAAAAATTTTGGTGATTTTTTGCATTTATTGCGAATTCTCTAGTTTTTATACTACTTTGACTTATCTTATCAGACATAAAAATGGATTTATTTAACTGATTTATAATTATAGCTTTTATTGCTATAGCATCAGAAATTATTTCTAGAGCCCTATCAGTTTATATTCCAATTAATTTAGTAAATTCTTTTAAAATTACAAAAAAAATTCCAGCCTCTCGGCAACATATATTTGCTTGGGCAAGCCCTAGATGAGCATTGTCAGTTATGATGCTTATTATGATTCCTAGTGGTTTAACTGTAAGTTGATGGAATATGCCTTTTTCTGTTCGAGATTTTCTTACTCTAACTATAATATCTACAATAATGTTTAGTTTATTTGTAAAAGTTCCTAGTGTCCCTTTTTTAATAAGAAAACTTAAATTGAATAAATTAAATAGATTAGAAGAACTTGAACTAGAATTAGCTAGAATAATAATATTCTTAGAAGACATAGAAAAACTTAAAGAGTCTTATAGTAAATGAAATATTGGTAAAATAGAATTAGAAACTTTGAAAAATAAATTTCAAAAAAGAATTGAAAATTCTAGAGAATTGGTAAAGACTCAAACCTTTGATAATAGAAATAATATAATAGAAAGAGCTATTTCACTGAGTGCTCTATCTATGCAAAAAAAATATTTGATAGAACTTCTTACCTTTAATGAAATAGATGAAACTAATTTCAAACATTTACTTGTAAGATTTGAGAACAAAATTAAAAAGCTCGAAAATGCTGAAGATTTTGTAATTAGCGACTCTGATAATTATACTTATAATTTTTTTGAAAAAATAGTAAATATTTTTAGAAAAGCAAAAGAATCTGATAGATTTATCAGAAACAGAGCAAGAAAAATAACTATAAAAAAAGTTTTAAAAGAATTAAATTTACTAAAAAAAATAGATTTTTGATTTGATTCAAGTCACTTTGATGAAGTTATTTATATATATAATACTATCTATGAAAATATTAAAAAAGAAGCTAGTTCAAATGATGATTTAACGAAATTAGAAAATAATTTATTTGAAAAGTCTTTACTTAAAACAACAGCAAATACAATAAATGAGCTTAGAAATAAATGAATAATAGACCGAAAATTGTATGATTTATTTTCTGAAAAGATAGAAGATAGAATATATGACAATAATTTTTAAAAAAGTTTCAAAAAAAATTTGACTTATATAAAGTTTTAAATAAAATCTGTCTCGCTTAATTAAAAAAAGCAAGACAGAATAATAGGCCACTTTAGCTCAGCTGGTAGAGCGCCCGCCTTGTAAGCGGATGGTCGTCGGTTCGATTCCGACAAGTGGCTCCATTATAAAATAACGAAAATTACGAATTACGGATTTTTTTCTAAAACAATCGTAATTCGTAATTTTTAATTAAAATCTATGGGTAGGTTCCAGAGCGGTCAAATGGGACGGACTGTAAATCCGTTGGCTACGTCTTCGAGTGTTCGAATCACTCCCTGCCCACCAT
>JAVHPF010000015.1:6783-14835 GCA_036170435.1 Patescibacteria group bacterium | reverse complement strand
AAAATTGCCGGAATGGTGAAATTGGTATACACGTTGGTCTTAGAAACCAATACCGCGAGGTGTGAGAGTTCGAGTCTCTCTTTCGGCACCATAAAATCCTTATTTTTTGCATCGTATTTAGCGAGCAACTAACTAAAATAAAATTATGAAAACTTGAATACATCCAACATCAAGACTAGTAAAATTCGTATGTTCTTGTGGTGCAACTCACGAAGCACAAAGTACAGTAAAAGAAGATCTACTTAGAATAGAAGTTTGTTCTAAATGTCATCCTCATTACACTGGTGAACAAAAAATACTTAAAACTGGTGCTGTTGATAAATTTTATGCTAGACAAAAGAAAACTGAAACTCTTAGTAAATAATTTGCTTTTTGTTTTAATCTGCATAAGATACACTAACTAAATAAACAAAATTTTGAAAAAATAAATCGTAGAAAGTAGGCATCAAATTAAGTCCTGCCGAGATTTAGAGAATAAAAATTGTTTTCCCTTTTTATCATGAACTGGAAAATAAAAAACTCTAAACCCTTTGGCTTAGAGTTTTTTATATTTTAGTTTTATTGAAAAAAGATATTTATAATATTAAAAAAGATACACGATTATGGCTGTAACTAAAGAAAAAAAAGTAGCAATACTTGAAGATCTAAAAGCTAAAATGGCTTGAGCTCAATCAATAGCTTTCACGAAAAATGAAGGATTAACTGTTGAAGAAATAACTAAAGTAAGAGTAGAATTAAGAAAAGCTAATTCATCATTTACTCTAGCTAAAAAAACTCTTATTAAAATAGCTTTAAAAGAGGTTTATGGAGCTGATATAGATATGTCTATGCTTCCTGGTCAAGTTGCAATGCTTTGTTCAAACAAAGATGCAGTTGAAGGTCTTGGAAAATTAAATGAATTATCTAAAGAAATCGTAGTAAAAAAAGTACCAAAAATTACTTTTGTAGCTTCTTATTTCGAAGGATCTATCAAAGATGCTGCTGAAACTAAAGCTATCGCAGCGCTACCTTCTAGAGAAACATTACTTGGAAGATTGGTTGGATCTATGATGTCTCCACTTTCTGGACTTGCAAGATTTCTTGATGCTGCAAAAACAGAACTTGAAACTACTGGAAATTCAAAAGTTTGAGATCTTATCGGTGCTGTTAAAGCTGAAAAAGCTCCAGTTGCTGAAGTTGCTGCACCAGTTGAAGCTCCTGCTGTAGTTGAAGAAGCTCCAGTTGTTGCTACTGAAGAAGTTAAAGAAGAAGTAGTTGCTGAAACTACTACTGAAACTACTGAAGAGGCTGCTGCTTAATTTTGTAATTAAACACTTATTTCCTGCTTTATTGTAGGAAATAAGAATTTAGCTACAAAGCTAAGTTTAAAATGTATTTTTAAATATTTTTATTTTGTAATTTTAGAACAATATGTCTGAAATAACTCTTGGTGCTAATGCACAAAAAGTAATTGATTTAGTTGAAGGACTAACTATCGTAGAATTAGCTGATTTAGTTAAAGCTATGGAAGAAAAATTTGGTGTTTCTGCTGCTGCTCCAGTTATGATGGCTGGTCCTGCTGCTGCTGCTGGTGACGATGAAAAATCATCTTTTGATGTTATCTTAACTTCTGCAGGTGGTAATAAAATAGCTGTAATCAAAGCTATCAGAGAAATTACTGGTCTTGGATTAAAAGAAGGTAAAGACTTAGCTGATAACGGAGGTGAAGTTAAAAAAGGAGTTTCTAAAGAAGAGGCTGAAGAAATCAAAGCTAGATTAATGGCTGAAGGTGCTTCTGCTGAAATTAAATAATTTTAGACTAAAACAAAAAAATCGTGGATTTATAATCTGCGATTTTTTTATGCAGCTTCATCTAAAAGCTTCAAAACTCTTGCAAGTATATTACTTTTTTCTGGCTCAAATTTATTATTATCAAATTTTAGTACTTTTGTATCCTGATAATTTTCATCTACTAAACCATTTTTATAATAAGAATTTATTAATTCTGTTATTTTTATAACTCATTCATCTATATATTTTCATCTTTTTGCTAGTCTATCTATTATTATACTGGAATCTGCTTGTACTTCTATAACTATATCTGGTTTTGGTAAGCTATCAAATTGAGCTTCATACATAGATTTAAATGTTTTTAGATAATTTCAATTCAATTTTATATCAGCAAAAATAAGAGTTTGAGATAAAGCAAAATCAAAAACTATAGGTTTTTTACTAGCTTCTATAAAAGCTTTTGTAATCTGAGAAACATCCGTAGCTAAAAAATAATTCTGATTATTCAGCCACAAACTAGCATCATTAACTTTATAATTTGTTGCATCAATTGTTTTTAGAAATGGATTTGTATTTGGGAGTTCTGTATAAATTTTTGCTCATAAATATTTTGATAATTCTTCAGTAATAGTACTTTTTCCTATTCATGCAGGTCAAGTAATAGCTATAACTGGATATCTTTTATAAGTTTCTAAAAACTCTTTTAAAACCATATCTGTTTCAGGACTTATAATACTAGATATATATTCTTCTTGATTAAGTGAAGTTTGATTTTTCATAAATATTTAAATAAATTTTAATTTTCTATTTGATTATATCATATTTTCCATAAAATATCAAAAATCTTACACTTTAAATAAAAATAATTATGAAAATTGCAATTTGAACAACTGCTGCACCAAAAGTTGCTGCTATAGAAGAAGCTGTAAAAAAATGTCCTTATTTTGAAAGAATTGAAGTTGAAATAATTCCTTTGAAAGTTGAATCAGGAATTTCTGATATGCCATTATCAGAAGAAGAAAATATGACTTGAGCTAGAAATAGAGCAATAAATGCACAAAAAGAAGTAGAAGCTGATTTTTATGTATGAATGGAAGGTTGAACTACTATGATTTGAGATAGAGCTTATTTATTTTGAGTAGTCTATATAATGGATAATTCTTGAAAAGGACACTTTTGATTTTCAAATAGAATGGAAGTTCCAGAACTTTTTAGAAAAAGAATTTATGATAATCTAGAAGATTTAGGTCCAGTTTTGACTGAAATAACTTGAGTTGAATGAGCAAGTAAGAAAACTTGAGCATTTGGAGCTTGGTCTGATGATATGCTTACTAGAAAAGACCAATTTTTACTAGCTTTCTTGAGTGCGATTCCAGCATTCTACAATAAATACTACAAAATGTAGTATTTTATATTCGGAATTCGCCAAGCGGTAAGGCCGAGGACTCTGAATCCTCTATCGTAGGTTCGAATCCTACATTCCGAACCATAAAAAAAGGAAAAAAACACTCGCAAGCGAGTGTTTTTTAATTTATAAATTTTCTTTTATTATTCTTTTTATTGGAGATTTTATATTTAATTCTCCATATAGTTCTTTAGGAAAATAAATAGGAGTATTTTCTGCTAATTGTCTCATTCTATATTTTCCATGATAAGCTCGAGAACTTTGATCAATTTCAGCTTTCATATAATTTTCCATATCAAAAATTTGAATTTCAACTTCTATATTATATGATTTTTCTTTAAATCTAGCTTTGAGGTCATGATATACATTAGTAATATCAGTATTTTTGAATTCTTCCACTAAATTTTCTAATTTTTCAATATTTTCATCACTTTCCATATCTAGTAAGCTAACTTGAGATTTAAATTCATTAAAAGATTTTTTTAATCATCAATTTATAAATTCCATATGAGAATCAAGTATTTCAAAAAAATGTTTTATAAGTTTTCATTTATATGGAATTTTTATAACTCATTTCATACAATCATAAGAATCTGAAGAAAAATTATTTCCTCAAATTTCTTTCATGCTTTTTGGTTCTTCTATCCAACTAGATCTAAGAGTTCATAGTTTATTTTCTATTATTCTAAGTAATTTTTCTCAATCTTTAAAATTATCAACAACAAATATAAATCACTTATGATCTAGAATTTCATTAAAAGATGAGAATCATTTTCTTATAAGTTTTTCTACTGATGAAAATCAACTTTTTTTACCTCTTATCTCTATATGTCTTAGATTTATATCTACTTTATTTTTTTTATAATCTCTATATTCTCAAGAAATAAACATACTGTTCATTTTCAAAGAATTATATCAAGATTTTGGAGTATCTGAATAAATATATCAAGTTTTAGTTTTTTTCCAATATTGATAATTTGTATTAACATAAGGATAAAGAGGGCTATCTACTCACGTTTTTAAGTCTACAAAATCTTTTTTTTGTCATTCAGGAACTATTTCAAGAAGTTTTCAAATAATAAAAGAAATATCCTCTTCTATATGCTGATGAACATGATTTTTTTCTCTATCCAAATAAAGAAGTGATAATCAAAGTAGTCTTTGAATTTCAAATTTTCACATTTCTATATTTTTAATAAGATGTTGAAATCTAGTTGGATTTTCTTTGTATTCTTGTTTTTTTAATATATCCTTTTTTGATTTTTCTAAATCAAAAATCATTTCTATATATTCATAAACTGTTTTTTGTTCTTTTCAAGTAGAATGAATTGTTTCAAAAAATTCACTTTTTAAAAATTCAGATTCTGATGAATTAAACATTTTCATAAATTCCTTTATATGTCATATTCAATAGGTTATATAAGGACTTGCCATTGTTTCTATATCTTCAATAGTTTTTTGTTTTCTATCCTCCTTTCAAAGCATTAATTTTTTTCCTATCCAATTCTTATAATTAGTTACATAATTTTTATAAGTTTTCAAATCTCCAGATTCATCTATATCATTATCTAAATTTTCTCTTCCTTCTTTTTCTAATTCTACCAACATTTCATAATCAATATTTTCATCATTTACTCATATTGCAACAAAAGTTTTTAAAAATTCTTTTGTATATTCTTCTTCATTTTTAAATCTAAAAATTTTACTTTCTGCTCTTCTTAAAAGTATTTCATCTATTTTTCTATCAAATTTCAACTTATCTTTGTTAGTAGTAACATCCAATTCAACTAATTCAAAAGTTTTTTTACTAACAGATTCGCTTATTCATATTAATTTACAAACTCTTTTGTATTCAGCTAATTTTTCTGCTTCTGTTAAATTTTCTCAATCTTTTTTATTTATCATATTTTTAAAATTTATTGGTCTAAAAAAGCTCCAATTATGAAGCTTTCTAATTTTATTTATTTTATCACATTTACTGCACTTTTTGCAAATATTTTGCCTATTTAATTTTTAGTTTAAATATTTCTCTACCTACAAGCTGATTATCTCTTTTATAAAGCAAACTTCAAGCTTTTGAAACTTCTATAAAACTATGATACTCTCCTACTTCTCTCTCTTTTGCTTTTTCCTGATTTCCAAATTCCAAAGCATTTGGAAGTAATTCTTGCACAATGCAGTATTTATTAACTATTTCATAAACTTCCTCAAAATAAAAATATTTTTTATTCATTTCCCAGAAAGGAAAACTAATAACTATATTTCATTTAAATTGTAGCTTTTGAAGACCTGAAAAAAATCAAATATACAAATCTGCAAGTTTTTTCTTTTGAGCATCAATTCTTTCTAAACTTATATTTTTTTGAGTCATTACTTCTCATAAATAACCTTCTGTAACAATTGATTCAACTTCTTTTATAAAATCTATTTCGTTAATATATTTAGAATTTTGTTCTATTATTTTGTGAGAAAAATCACCAGATAAAGCTTCTAAATTTTTTGAAGATACTTTTACCATTTCAGTACTTAAATCACTTCAGAAAACTTTTTTAGAACCTGATAAAACAGCTTCAATTAAAACTGTACCAAGTCAAACAAATGGGTCATAAATAGCTTTTGAGTCCCCCTTATTAAGGGGGATGTCCGTTAGGACAGGGGGATTTGCTAAATTCAACATAATTTGAGCAAGTTTTGGTGGAAGCATACCTGTTTGCATACTTCTTTCTTTATCAAAATCTCTTTTCCCATATCGTTCTATATCTTGTACAAAAATACTTGTAGCAAAATACATATTTTCTGAATCAAAAATGAAATTCAAATCTGTTTCTTTTCTTATAAGTTTTTCATGAGTTATCTGAACACTAGAGATATTTCTAAAATCTTTATTTACAAATCTTGAAAAAATTTGATTTGCTTGCAAGATTTTTTTTGTATCTATAAGAATCTTTTTTAGTTCTGGTTTTTCTGGGAAAGTATTTATTCCATAATCAATTTTCCCAGTTTTCCCTTCAAAATAATCTCTAATAATTTCAGGAATTTTCACATCTTTACCTAAAACTTCTCTGATTTTCATTATTTTTATAGATCAACCTAGATTTGGAGCTTTTTCCAAAATTTCTTCCTCACTTACTCCATCAAAAACAGTAACTGATTTAGAAACTGTTATTATTTTTATCCCAGGAAAAACTGCCAATATTTCAGCTATCGATAATTTAAATTCTCTTCCGTTTTGTATTGCAAACATTTATTTAGTGTTATTTTTAAATTTGGCTTTGATTATATTAAAAATAGGATTAAAAGCAAAAAATAAACTTTACTTGACTATTTTATATAAATTATTATAAATAATTAGCAAAAAAGGAGTATCCATGTACCACAAAACAAGACCAATTGTACTAAGTACAAACATTTTGGAATCAAATGAAAACATAAACATAGGTTTTATTATTTACAGAGAAAATTCTTCAAAAATATATCTGTATATTAATGAAAATATATCAATTTTCCGGCATATTGATGGATTAAGTAAATTTAACCCAAAATACTTGTCTGATTTGATAAAAGCGAATTTACTAAAAAGTGATACTTTATTTTCTACAAATGCTGTATCAATAAAAGTAAATGACCGAAAAGTATACCAAAATAGAATCTATTTGGGTGTCCCCGGTCAAATAAAAACAAGTGATTTTGATGAAGGCATTGAAGAAGCCGAATCAAAATATATGCGAATAATTGCTTGCTTTCAAAAAGTTCGACTTGAAGGTTTTATAGTAAACATGGAACAAAAAAATGCGGAGTAAAACTCCGCTTTATTTTTTTATATATATTTCTTAAATCCAAGTGCTATATCTGAATCAAGTCCAAATTTAACATATGTTTTATGAAATTCTGTATGTCTTTTATTTGATAGAAGCACCATTTTATAACATCCATATGCTTTTGCTATGCTTTCAGATTTTTCAAGTAATGCTTTACCAATACCAATTCATCTATATTTTTCATCTACACAGAAATTATCTATCATCATGTATGGTTTTTTACCAGCACTTAGACACATACTCAAACTTATAGTTCAAACAAGTTTATCTTCAAGCTCATAAGCGAATAAGTAATCTCTAGGTGAGTTATAGATAAATCAAATATTTCTAGATGAAATATCATATCATTCACCAAAAATTTTGTATAATTTTGATAATTCTGATAAATCTTTTTCGCTTGTTGTAACTTCTCTGATTCTTGAAGTTTCTATATCTTCCAAATTTAGAGCTTTTTCTATAAGTTTATTTACTTCTTCTGGTTCAAGTGATGCATCTATATCTATTACTTTTCACTCAAGTCTATATGATTCAATAACTGGAACAGTTTCTTGAAAAAATATATTTATTCTTTTTTGCAGAGCAGCATCATCAGAATCATCAACTCTTACTCATAATTTACCTCAACATTTTTCACAAAATTTATGTTCATAATTTCTTGGATAAGTTGCTCGACAAGAGAAACAAATTCTTCTTCAAATTACTCTATTTTCTCATTCTTCTTTTGAAAGATTTAAGTAAATTATTTTGAAATCTTTTACTACTTTATCAAAAAATGTCTTTTGTTCTAGATTTCTTGGAATTCCATCAAAAATTATATTAGCATCAGATGAATGATTTGCTATAAATTCTCAAACAACTTTTTCTAAAATTTCAATAGTCACTAAATTACCTGCATCAATTGTTCTTTTTATTTCTCTTCCTAATTCGCTGTCTTCTTTTGCAAGTTCTCTAATATGAGCACCAGTGTCAAAAATCTCAAAATTATATTTTTTCTCTAAAATTCTTGCTTGTGTTCCTTTTCCAGATCATTGTATTCAAGCTAAAACTATGTACATAAAA
>JAVHPF010000015.1:4524-6683 GCA_036170435.1 Patescibacteria group bacterium | reverse complement strand
ATTTGTGAGAGTAATAAGCCGGATTCTGTATCTCGATATCAATCTATCTAGGCTTATAATCACTCATAAGCTCAAGCCGAGTATATTTTTATATGACAATAGGGAAAGTGAATCTCATAAAAATACCATTCTCGTTGCATCTCCTAAGGTTTACCAAGCTTCTTGCATTACTACAAGTCTCCAAAAATAGCAGATAATATCTTACTTGAAAATAAATCTCAAAATTAGTTATTATTACACTTTTTGGCTTTTCACTTTTCGGAAGAAAACTTCCTAGTATTGTCTCTGTGGCACTAGCTGTATCCTAATTTTATTGATTATTATAGGACCGCAGTCGTTATCTGCTAGGATTTTCCCATGATGTCCAGACTTTCCTCTCGCTTTTTTTTAAAAGCCAGTAGATATCTCCTCTCACGGTCGGTATTATATCTATAAATTCTAATTTCTGAAATTTTTATTCTGCATATTTTTTTAAATCTTTTTTTTTCTTGACTTTTTCAATAAAAAAGTATTATTTAAGAGCACTAAATAAAGCAAAATCATATATAAAAACCTAAAATTATAATAGAAGATTAAGCCAATTTTTAATTAATTACTACAAAATAATGTACCAAATAATACTAGTTGTACTATGACTAGCTCTTGGATGAGCTGTCACTTTTGCTATGCAAAAGATAATAGAAGACAAGAATGCCAAAAATGGTGTTTCTAAATCTGAAAATATGTTAAAGGAAGCTCAAAATAAAAGAGAAGAGCTTATAAGAGATGCAGAAAAAAAGAGAGATGAGATTCTAGACAGTGCTAGAAAAGAATCTTCAGAAACTCTAAATTCAGCAAAATCTGAATCAAATGAACTTTTAAAAAAAGCTGAAAAATTAGAAGAAAGGCTTCTAGAAAAGGAAGAAAAACTAGAAAAAAAATTAGAAGAAATAGAAAAAAAACAAAATTTTATCTTAGAAAAGGAACAAGAAGTTGAAGAATCTAAGAAAAAATTAGCTGAAAAAGTATCAGAACTTGATACTAAATTAGCTGAAATTTCAAAATTAAGTGAAGAAGAAGCAAAAGAATTATTTTTAAAACAAGTTTCAAGTAGATATTCTGATGAAGGAATTGCATTAATTGAAAATGCTAGAAAAAAAGTAGAAGAAAGAAAAGTAGAAATGGCTCGTGAAATACTAATTAAGTCTATTCAACAATATGCTTGAGATGTAACAAATGAAGTTACAACTACTGTTATAACTCTTCCAAATGATGAAATAAAAGGTAAACTTATAGGTAAAGAATGAAGAAATATAGTAGCTTTTGAAAGAGCAACTTGAGTAGCTTTGATTATAGACGATACTCCAGATACTGTATTTATTTCAGCTTTTGATTTATTTAGAAGATATATTGCTAAAAAATCACTAGAAAAATTACTAGAAGATGGTAGAATTCAACCAGCTAGAATTGAAGAAGTTGTAGAAGCAACAAATGCAGAAAGTCAAAATCTACTTAGAGAACTTGGTCAACAAGCTGCTGATGAACTTGGTATTACAGATATTCCTTCTGATTTACTTCCTATAATTGGTAAATTAAGATTCAGAACATCTTACGGACAAAATATTTTGAAACATTCTATAGAAGTTGCAGTTATAGCTGAAAGTTTAGCTAAAGACCTAAATCTAGATGTAAGTTTAATCAAAAAATGATGATTACTTCATGATATAGGAAAAGCTCTAGACCATGATATAGAATGAACTCACCCTGAAATTTGAGGGAAATTAGCTAGAAAATACGGAATGAATGAAAAAGTTATAGATATGATAGAAAATCACCACGGTGAACATTTTTCTATTTCTATTGAAGCTCTTGTAGTTCAAATTGCTGATGCAATAAGTTCTGTTAGACCTGGTGCTAGAAGAGAAAATATTGAACAATATATAAAAAGAGTTCAAGAAATGGAAGCGCTTGTTCAAAGTTTTTCTGGAGTATCAAAAGCTTACGCAATAAGTGCTGGTAGAGAAATAAGAGTTATAGTTGATGCTGATACAGTAAATGATATGGAAGCAATGGACTTAGCTCGTGAAATAGCAATGAATATAAAAGATAATCTAAATTATCCAGGTGAAGTAAAAGTAAACCTGATAAGAGAAAAAAGAGTAATAGAATACGCTAAATAA
>JAVHPF010000015.1:0-4424 GCA_036170435.1 Patescibacteria group bacterium | reverse complement strand
AAATGAATGGAAAAAATAACTCTAAGAAATCTAGTTACTTGAAATTCACTTTCTGGACTTACTTTTAGAGAAGTTGATAAATTTGAAGAAGCTGAAGTTTCATCTTCTAATTATGAATATTTATATTCTGACGGAACTGAATATTTTTTCATGAATAAAGAAACTTATGATCAAGTTTCACTTAGTGAAAAAGTAGTTGGAACTGCTAAATTATTCTTAACTGAATGAGATAAAGTAGTTTTACAAGAATATAACGGATTACCTATAAATATTACTTTAGAACCAAGTGTAACTCTAGAAGTAACAGATACTCCACCAGGAGAAAAAGGAAATACAGCAACTGGATGAAAAAAACCAGCAACTCTATCTACTGGTCTTGTTATTCAAGTTCCTCTATTTGTAGCTATTTGAGATAAAGTAAAAGTAGATACAAAAGAAAAATCATACTTATGAAGAGCTTAGAGGCTACTCTTTAGAACAACCTCACCCTAGCCCTCTCCTTAGAGGAGAGGGAACAAGAAGGAATAAATATTAAAAATGAATTTTCCTACTAATCTCCCCTCGCCTATAAGGAGAGGGGTCGGGGGTGAGGGCTGATATTAAGATAAGGGCTTATATTTTATAACAATAAAACTCATGTTTCCATTTTTTGAATTATTTTGAATAAATATTTATAGCTTCTGACTTGCTCTAACAATAAGTTTTTTCTTATTTTTATGGATGCTGAAAAAACTTTGTCATAGATTTGGGATAAATGAAACGTTCTTTTTGAATAGACTTATTTGGTATTTCTTATCAGTATTCTTTTTTTCAAGACTTTTTTATATAATCAGCCAATGGAGCGATTTCAAATTCATAAAAAATCCAATAGAATTTTTCATAATGAGTGATTATAATTTTTCTCTTGTTTGAGCTATATTTTGATTTTTAGTAATGCTATTCACTACTCTAAAAATATATAATTTAAAAAGTGGGAAATATATAGATGCGTCTGTTTTAGCTTTCTTATTCGTAGCAATTTTCGCTTATATTTGAGCTTTTTTATGAGGACAAGTTTATTGAAGAGATACAAGTTTTGGTATAGAAATGCTTTACACAAATCCTTTCTCACCAGTTCCTTATGAAGTACCAATTTTCCCTCTTGCACTTTTTTATTCATTTTTTAGTTTAATGCTTTTTTCTGGATTTTATATACTTGCACTTTTCGTAAAAATTAGATGACTTATATGATATTTAGCACTTTTTGTATTCTCTAGCCTACTTTTGGTTTTAGAAGTTTTCTCAGGAAAAATAGATTTCTTCAAAACTTATATAGGGATAAATTTTACACAATTTGCAGCAATATTTTTTATGATTTTTGCTGGTATTCAATTGTATAAAATATACAAATTCCCAAAAAATTATGAAACTATTGAATAAATAAAAACCTCACCCCTATAACCCCTGCTTCGCTCCAACTTCAGAATAGTCGTGTAAACACTCCTTTCTTCACTTGTCTCCTCAAAGGCGAGAGGGGAATAATATATATTTCTAATATATTTTAAGATGATACCAAATAATATAAAATTATATCACTATAGCTTTGTATTTTTTATATCATCTTTTATTTGTGCCATTTTTTTAAGTAACATTATAGAAAATTTTTATATTTCACTTATTATAATAGTAATATCAGCATTTTTTATGATATTACTATTTTTGTATTCAAAAAAATTTGGACTATATTTTATAATAAGTTTTATTTGATTGCTTTTATGACTTGCCTATTCTAGCTATAATTTAGATAAAATTCAAGAAAAACAAAATATAATATCTCCATATATCTGAGAAAATCTAGAAATTGAAGCAAGTATAGAATCTCTTTATAAAAAAACTGAAAATTATACAAGTTATGTAGCAAGATTAGAAAAAATAAGTCCCCCTAGTTCGCTTGTCGCTCACTTTCCACCTCAAGTTGAGCGAGGGACTAAGGGGGAGCTGGAGCTTAAAAAAATTAAAATCCTTCTAAAAATTCCTGGAAATTATCCACTTGCAAATAAAAGTATAATTAAAAGCAAAACGAAATTAGAAAAAATAGAGAATTTCTCTCCAAATTTCAATTATGAAAAATTCATGGAATCAAAATGAGTTTTTTCTACAAGTTATTTGTATTCTTATGAAACTATTTGAAGCTACCCAAAAAATGAAATAGAAAAATTTCTAGATTTCATAAGAGAGAAATTTTTAGTTGCTATAAAAACTATTTTTCCCCAAAATGAAGCAACATTACTTTCTTGAATTTTGATTTGAGAAAGATCTGATTTATCAAAAGATTTACAAAGTGATTTCAATAATTCTGGACTAACTCATATAGTTGCAGTAAGTGGTTTCAATATAACAATTATTATAGTATTTTTAAGCTATATTTTGAAAATTTTTCCAATATTTTTCAGAACTATTTTCATAAGTATTTGAGTAATATCTTTTGTAGCAATAGTTTGAGATAATATTGCCGCATTCAGAGCTGCTATTATGTGACTTTTGGCTTACTATATACTTGTTTCTGGAAGAAGTTGAAATAGTTTTGTTATACTTACTCTATCAGCTTTTTTATTAGTTTTATACAATCCTTTGATTATAAACTATGATATAAGTTTTCAGTTGAGTTTCCTCGCAGTTCTTGGGCTTATTTATACAAAAAACTTCTTTGATAAAATATTTAAATTCCTACCAAAAATACTAGCGATAAGAGAGAGTTTTGTTTTGACTCTATCTGCTTTTTCTTTTACTCTTCCAATAATGATAGTATATTTTGGCCAAGTTTCTCTACTTGCACCACTAGCCAATCTAGCCATCTGATGGACTCTGCCTTTTACTATGCTTTTTTGATTTATATCTGTTTTAGTTTCATTTTTTTCTACTAATTTAGCTTATTATATCTGATTTATTGCTCGGGGATTTTTAGCTTACATACTTGAAATTGCACATTTTTTCTGAAATTTTTACTATAGTGTTTTGAAAATAGATTTACAAGATTTTGCATTTTATTTTCTAAGTTTCTATTATATAATTTTAGTGTTTTTGATTTTATATTTTCAAGAAACAAAAAAAGAAGCAAACTAAAAAATTGACAGAAAAATATATTCAATTATATATTATAAAAATATTTCTTAATATCAAAAACTATGAGTTTAGAGGACGAAATAAAAAAAATGTGAGAAATTGACCCAGAAGATTTAGCTAATTATGAAAAACTTTTACATGAAGTGATAAGTTTGCGTGAAGAAGAATGATTAGAATGTGAAAAAGAGAAAAGACATTTAAGAGCTATAGAAGATTACAAATTATTATTTGGAGAAACTTCAAAAAAAGAAGCTTAAGCTTCTTTTTTTATGATTTCTTTTCATTTGTACCTTCAGGCCATTCACTTAATAAATTAGCTTCAGCTTTTTGTCCAACTTGTTTTTGTTCTTCAGCTCAAGCATTATTTGCTTGTTTTGCTTTATCTTGATTTTGTTTTACAATGTCTCTTGATTTAGTAAGCATTTTAGAAAATTCGTCTTTAAATTCTTGTAATTTAGAATTTTGTTTAGTTGTTTGTTCTTGAGTTGCTTGATAATCTTTTGCTTGTCTAGAATTTTCTGCAACATCTGTTCAAATAATAGAATTTATTTCGGCAAGTGCACTAGCCATTTCTTTTAAATCATTTGGATTTTTAAGCATTCATTCTTTTAATGATTTTAATTTTTCTTTATCTTCTGCTCATAAATTAGATAAATTTTTATTTACTTTATCATCAACTGTTTTATTAAAAGCTCATTTTAAATCTTTTGTTTCACTATCAAAATTACTCCCTAATTCCCCAAGTAAATTCTTTTCATCAGGGCTCATATCAGTCATTTTATCTCAAAATTCTTTTTTAAAAGCTTCCCCGTTCAAATCTTGCTTTTCATTTTTTTCTATAGACATAATTTTTTAATTAAAAATAAAACTAAATACATTTTACTATATTTAGTTTTATTTTGCAAAAATTTGGTATTTTAATCTTCAAAACCTTTTGGTGATATTTTTGACCAAGGAGTCCCGGTCTCAAAAACATGAGCAATTTCAAGAACTCTTTCTTCTTCAAATTGAGGAGTTAAGATGTGTAAACCTACTGGAAGCTCTTCTTTTTCGGCATCTTCTGAAATAGCAAAACCAGCTGGAACAGAAATTCCTGGAAGTCCTGCTAGAGAAGCTGGAATTGTGTAGGCATCTGATAGATACATCTTTAATGGATCATCTATTTTTTCACCTATTTTCCAAGCAACATTTGGAGAAACTGGAGAGATTATTGCATCAACTTGAGTGAATGCTTTATCAAAATCTTCTCTAATTAGTGTTCTAACTTGTGAAGCTTTTTTATAATAAGCATCATAAAATCAAGCTGAAAGTACATAAGAACC
>JAVHPF010000014.1:0-5032 GCA_036170435.1 Patescibacteria group bacterium | reverse complement strand
AAAATTAAAAAATCTTCCATTTTTGGAAGATTTTTTGTTGGGTTGATAGTAACAATATATTATGATAAAATATATAAATAATCTAGAAAATTATACTCCTGAAAATGATTATTCAATTTTTATAAAACAATATTTTTTGCCAATAATTAAAGATTGAACTAAAAAATATATAAAAAATATTGATGTTGAAATAAAAATCTTAGAAGTAAATTGAACTTTGATACCAATTAGTATTTGAAATTCAAAGAATAATTGTTATACGACATCCCTTTCTGGGACTTTTAGATATTTACTTACTGAAAGTAATAATATAAATAATTACTTTTTGAAAAAAATTATTAATTTTTTAGCATCAGTTTTTTTATTTTAATAAAGCTTGTTAAATTAGATAATATTGTTTTTGTTAATAATTTATTATTATCTACAGTATTATATCCAAAATTATCAATTCAGGATTTAGATGAGATTAATAAATTTTTATTTAAAAATTATCCAAAATATGCAGTATTTTATAGAAGTATAAATGATTTTGATAGTACTTATTTAGAGAATTTAATAAAACTTAATTTTCAAAAAATAATTTCAAGACAAATATATGTATCTAAATCAGATTTATTAGATGAGTATTTAAATATTTCAAATGTAAAAAAAGATAAAAAAATATTTGAAAAATCAAAACTGATTCTCAGAATGGATAAAAATTATTCTGATATTGAAATAAATGATATTTTGAACTCTTATAATAATTTATATTTAGATAAATATACTTATGAAAATCCTCAATTTACAATTAATTTTATTAAAAATTTATTATATGTTAATGCATTTTCTATAAATACACTAAATAATATTAATTGAGTAAAGGCTGTTTTTTGATATTACAAAGTTTGAGAAACAATTACTACTCCGATTTTTTGATATAAAAATGAAAATTTATATAGACATATTAGTTATTATTTGCTTATTAAATCACTTAAAGAAGCGAAAATTTTAAATCGTAGTTCATGAGTTGGTCAATTTAAAATTAATAGGTGAGCTGTTAAATATATGGAATATTCGCTTGTATATATTAATAATTTAAAATCTTTTAAAAGATTTGTGTGGAAGATTATTATATGTGTTTCAAATAAAATAGGAGAACCTCTTTTAAAAAATAATATATTTTAATATGAATATTTTTATAATTTCATGAAGATCATTTGTTGCTTTAGAATTAGTTAGGTTATTGCATAAAGATAATCAAATTTTTATTTGAGATTCGAAAATATTTTCTATTGCTTTTTTTTCAAAATATATTTATAAAAAGTGTAAATACCCAAGTATTAATAAAGATATAAATAAATTTAAAGAGTATTTAATTACTTATATTAATTATAATAAAATTGATTTTTTAATTCCTACTTGCGAGGAAGTTATTTATATTGCTTATTTGAAAAATGAAATTGAAATACAAACAAAATGTAAAGTATTTTGTGGTGATTTTGATTTATTGATTAAACTTCATTCAAAATATAATTATATAAAATATTTAGAGAATTTCGATTATATTAGATTACCAAAAACCTATTTATTTAATAATAAAAACGAAGTATTAGAGTTTATAAATAAAAATACCAAGTTTGATTATGTATTAAAACCTGAATTTTCAAGATTTGCTTGAAATATTGCAAGTAATAAAATTAAATCAAAAGATCTAAATAAATTTATCTTTGAAGAAAATAAAAAATATGTAATACAGGAATTTATTTCATGAGATCCTATTTGTATTTATGCAGTATTTAATAAATGACATTTATTAATAAGTTCTTTTTATAAAAATTTACTTACTTATTCATCTTGAAGCTGAGTTTATTTTGAAAGTTGTTTTGATGATAACTTAATAAGTTTTTTGAAAGAATTATGACAAAAATATAATATTCATGGACAAGTTTCGTTTGATTTTATTTGTAATGACTATGGGAATTTTTGTATAGAATGCAATCCAAGACCTACAAGTTGAATTCATTTATTTTCTTGAAGTAATAGTTTTTCTAAAGTATTTTTAGATGAAAATAATTATACTTATAAAGTTTTACAACCATCTAACACTTCTAGATCATTTAAATTAATACTTATTTTATTTTTTATAAATTATATTTTTTCAAAAAATAAATTATTTTTCTCTTGATTATTCAAATCAAAAGATTGTATTTTTAGTGTAAAAGATATTAAACCATTTTTTTGACAATTTATTCAATCTCTTTATTGTATTATTGAATCTTTTTTAAATAAAGAATCATTAACTTCTAATATGACAAGTGATATTGAATATAACTGAATTATTAAATAATTATAAAAACATGAAAATATATAACTCAGATTTAATAGAATTAATAATTGCAAATAAAGATATAAAAACTGAACTTTTTGATTCAAAAACAAACAAAAAGATGAGTTTTTTAGATTATGTAAATAATTCAATATATTTAGCAGATTATTTAATAAATAACTGTAAACTACAAAAATGAGAAGTTGTTATTGCTTTCTCAATCAACCCAATTTATTATTCAATTTTTGTTTTAGCTACATTTATGGCTTGAGCAAAATTTGTAATATTAGAACCTTCAATGTGAGAAGAAAATTTGAAAAGTAAAATTGTAGAATTGCAACCAAAAATATGATTTTATGATACTGTTTTTGTGGATAATGTTTTTTCAAAATTTATTTTATCTAAAGCAAAAATATCAAATCCATATAAGATTCCTTGATTAAATATTATATCAGTTTGAAATAATTATTTTAGCAAAAAAGAAGTTTTAAATGTTAATTTTAAAGAAAAAAGAGAAATAACAAATTTAGAATTTATTGAGTTTTTAAATGA
This sequence comes from Patescibacteria group bacterium, assembly GCA_036170435.1. Classification (GTDB taxonomy): domain Bacteria; phylum Patescibacteriota; class Gracilibacteria; order BD1-5; family UBA6164; genus JAQVPN01. The sequence continues at coordinate 2,172 of JAVHPF010000014.1, read as the reverse complement.
AGATGATTCTATTGTGGTTTTTACTTGATGAACAACTAGTGATCCAAAATGAGTAGTACATTCTCATAATTCAATTTTTTATATGCTTGATGAGATTAAAAATTTAACAAAAAATACTGAAGTTTTTTATGCAGACATGCCTCAATTTATTTTACTTTGAATTATTAGCTGAAAAAAAGTTATTGTTTGAAGAATGAAATATTCTTTAAAAAAACTAATTAATACTATAAAAAAATTTAATGTTGATACAATTTTTTCTCCTCCATATAAATTCAATGATTTAATGAGAAAAAAAATTAAAATTCCCAAATGTTTAAAATATATTTTTTTTGGTTCTGCCCCAGTTTATACCTGATTTTTAGAAAAAATTTATAAATATACAAATGATTTTATAAAAATTTATAGTATATATTGAATGACAGAGATGCTTCCAATAGCATTAATTGATTGAAAAGAAAAAATCCAGTTGCAAGAAAACATAAAATGAGATATTTTGTGATATCCATTAGAATGAATTGAATATAAACTTGAAAAAGATAATGAACTATTTTTAAAAGGAAAACATGCATCAAAAAAGTATTTTTGAAAAGAAAGATATGATTTTATACAAACATGAGATGTTGTAGAAATAGTTTCTAATAAATGAAGGGATTTATTAACAATATTATCTAGAAAAAAAGATATGATAATCAGAAAAGAATATAATATTTATCCAAGTTTATATGAAAAAACTATAAATAATATTCCATTTATAAAAAATTCAGCATTAATTTGAGTTTGGAATGAAATTAAGGAAGATGAAGATATAGTTTTATGTATTGAATTAGAAGATAAATATAAATCAGAAAATTTCTGTAAACTAAAAAAAGAATTATTCCAATTATTGAAATTTTGAAACTATTCAATTGACGATTTTGCAATTCCTGATTTTATTGAAAAAATTAATATTCCTTGTTCTTGAAAACAAAATAAAGTTAATAAAATTATTTTAAAACATAACTATTTAAAATTACTATGAAAGTAGCTATAACTTGATCAACATGATTTGTATGAAAATATCTAGTTTATAAATATGCTTGAAAGTGAGATGATGTAATTGCTTTTTGAAGAAAACCATTTTATAATTTTGAAAATAGTAAAATTAAATATATTCAATGGGATATTACTCAAAAGATTAATAAAGAATTATTAAAAGATGAAAAAATTGATTTATTTATTCATTCTGCAAGTGATACAAATTGGAAAAAATCAGTTGAAAAAATGATTGAAATTAATACAAAAAGTATTGCAAATGTCTTAGATTTTGCAAGTGAAATTCCTCATATTTTTTACATTTCTACATCAGCAGTTTATCAATGAATTGAATCTTGAAATATCAAAGAAGATATTGAAATTGATGAAAATAATTTAAATAATTCTTATGCTTTATCAAAGTATTTAGCTGAAAAAGAATTGATAAAATGATGTACAAATAAATTAAGTATTATAAGACCTAGAGCAATATATTGAAAATGAGATAGATTATTAATTCCTGCAATTTTACAAGTTTCTTTTTTTAATAAATTGATTATAATTTGAAAATGAAATAAAAACATGTCAGTAACTCATGTTGACAATTTATATCAAGCAATTGATTTTTTATATGAAAATCAAAAAATTAAATCTGATATTTTTAATATTACTGATTGAACAATTACTACGATGAAAGAAGTTTATAATATGTTAGTAAAAAAATATACTTTAAAATGAATTATATATATTCCAGTTAAAATTATAACTTTTTTGAAAATTTTCAGCAAAAATAAATTTAGTTATATGGAAGATATATTTACAAGAGAAAAAGTTTTAAATATCGATAAAATAATGGAAATATGATTCATCCCAGAAAGAAGAGATTTAGCAAAAGTGCTAGAAAAAGAATATTAAATTATGGGTTTTGCATAATATATTCGAAATAAGGTATCTTTTAAAATGGAATTCACCCCTACCCCTCTTCCATTTTAAAAGATGAAAAAAAATCTTGTTTTAATAAAAGTAAAATATGCAGAGTTATAAAATAAAAGAAAAAAGATAAAAATGTACGGTAAACCCTCGTTGCACTCTCGCTCATACTTCGCTCGGGTCTGACAACAGCTTCTATGAGGTTCGCTCGTTGCACTTCGCTCTCCCATA
>JAVHPF010000013.1:13367-21261 GCA_036170435.1 Patescibacteria group bacterium | reverse complement strand
TCATTCAAATGTTTTTTTATGAACTCCACCAAATCAAATCTAAGCCAAAAAGAAGCACTTTAGTGCTTCTTTTTGCTGTTTTAAATTCCAGACCTTAAATCCATCTTAAATTTCAGCATATCTTTTAAAAAAAAGTTTTTGGTTTTGCTTTAAAGTAGATATATTAAGAGTAATTTAATTATTTTAATATTTTTAAAATATGCAAAAAGATTTATCATTATTTGAGTGACAAAAAATCAGAAGAGTTTTTGATGAAAAATCTGAAAAATGGTATTTTTCAGTTATAGATATTGTTTGAGCATTGACTGAACAAGATGATTATTCTAAAGCAAAAACATATTGGACTACATTAAAAAATCGTTTAAAAAATGAATGGAGTGAACTGGTCACAAATTGTGACCAGTTGAGAGAATTTTTTGAAAGCTTGAGAAAAGAAAAGTTTAAGCTAGTTTCTTTAATTTAATAAAATTTTAAATATGGATAAAATTTCAATTAGATTTTTTGATGATAGAGAAGTGAGAGCTATTTGGGATGAGCAAAATTCTAAATGGTGGTATTCTATTGTTGATATTATATCTATTTTAACAGATAGTATAACTCCAAGAAAGTACTGGAGTGTTATGAAGACAAGACTTAAAAAAGAAGGAAATCAGTTGACTACAAAATGTAGCCAACTGAAATTAGAATCTTCAGATTGAAAAAAATATGCAACAGATTGTTTTTCTCAGGATGATATTTTGGAAGTAATAAAATTAATTCCATGAAAAAATTCTATAAAGTTTCTTGATTGGTTTACATATAGTGATAATAGTATAGACTGACAAAGTAAATTGAAAGCATATAATTTATTTGAAAGTAATTTAATTAATGAATTTGAAATTGGTACATCAAAAGGTTTACAACAAATTCATGCATATTTATTTGGTTGATTATATGATTTTGCATGACAAATCAGACAAAAAAATATTTCAAAATGAGGTTTTAGATTTGCAAGTGCTGAGTTTTTGAAAAATTCTTTAGCAGAAATTGAAAAAATGCCTGAAAATAGTTTGGAAGAAATAATAGAAAAATATATTGAGATAAATATTGCTCATCCATTTATGGAGTGAAACTGAAGAACTGCAAGAATTTGGCTTGATTTAATTCTAAAAAAAAGGCTAAAAAAATGTGTAGATTGGAGTCAAATAAGCAAGGATAATTATCTTAATGCAATGATAGAAAGTGTAAAAAATAATACTAAAATTAAACATTTAATACAAGGTGCTTTGACTGATAAAATAAACGATAGAGATATGTTTATGAAATGAATTGATTATAGTTATTATTATGAAGAAGAATAGTAACTACATAAATTATTAACACAATATTGTCCTAATAATATATTTTTTTAAATAAATAATTATGAAAAAAATTAAATTGGTTCAAATTGCTATTATTGTACTGTCTTTCTTGATTCCTATATTTTTGTATAGTAAATTACCTAATCAAATGGCTTCTCATTGGAATATGGATTGAGAAGTGAATTCATATTTGCCGAAGTTCTGGGGAACTTTTATATTACCAATAATTTCTATAGGGATTTATCTATTGTTAATATATTTACCTAAACTAGATCCAATGAAAGAAAATATAAAAACATTTGCTGCTTATTATGATGCTTTTATAACAGTGTTTTTGGGATTCTTTTTTTATATATCATTAATTGTGCTTTTTTGGAATCTTTGATATAAATTTGATATGAATTTGCTGATGTTTCCAGCAATGTCAGTACTTTTTTATTTTATATGAGAATTATTAATCAATTCAAAAAGAAATTGGTTTATATGAATTAGAACTCCTTGGACACTTAGTAGTGATGTAGTATGGGAAAAAACAAATAAATTATGAGGAAAAATATTTAAAATAATTTCAATTATATTTTTAGTCGCAATATTTGCTTGAATTCATATGTTCTATATTATTATAGTCCCAATTCTAGCTGCTATTATATTTCTACTTGTATATTCATATTTGGAATATAAAAAAATAAATAAAAATTAAAAAACTAAATCCAACTTTCAAAATCTAAATAAATCTCTATAATACAGACTAATTAAATTCTAATAAAAAAGATATATGGGAGATGTTAACTATAACCATGAACTATTACATTGAGTAAGTTTGGCTATGATTTTGGATTATTTGGTGGATTACTATGGTTATGATGAACTTGCTGAAATGGTGAGAATAAATTGTTTTACATCAAATCCCACTAAAATGTCTTGCTTGAAATTCTTGAGAAAAACAGAATGGGCACGTTTGCAAGTGCAAGGACTTTATGTAAGAACTAAAAAAGAAGAAATGAGTAGAAAAAAATAAAGAGTGCAAAGGCACTCTTTTTATTTATGGCATTCAGATGGATATAAATCGAATCTAAACAATTCTTTTTTATCATCAATGTTGTAGATATATTCATAGTGTAATTTTTCATCTTTTGCATTTGCAAAGATTTTATTTTTACATAGATTCTCTAAATATGCATCTTTGATCCCAGACTTTAGTTCAGCCAATATTTTTTTGGCATTTTCTTTTTTTTCTCCTTTCAAAGTATCAATAGTTTTTAAATACTTTAAGCTGCTATTATTTTTGCTAAAGATTGTATAGTGAACATCAATAGTATTTCCATTTGCACTTGCAATATCAAATCTGGTATATTCATCAATATATTGATTTTTCGCTAAATTTGATAAACTTACCAACACATTTATAAGAGCATTTTTTTCAGTTTCCTTTACAATCGTTTTATCATTTATTGCAGCATTTTTTTGAAGTAAACTTACTGACTTTTTATTATTTTTTGCCAAAGCATAATAGAGAGGAGTTCTTCCATTATTATCTTTGATATTTACATCAACTTTATATTTTAACAGTAATGTGATACATTGAGTATCATCAGATTCACTGCAAAAATGCAATACAGTTTGCCCATCCTTGTTTTTTAAGTTTGGATTAGCACCATATTTTAGAAGAATTTCAGCTTTTTTGTATTCGTTAAATGCTAAATTTCCTTCGAGTTGTGTCCAACCTAGATTATCTCTTTTGTTTAAGTCAACTTTTTTTGAGTCAACAAGACTTTTTACTTTAACTTCGTTAAAGCTATTTAGAGCTTGATTTAGCTCAGCTTCGTATTTATCAGTTGCTGCAAATACGGATATTGTTAGAATTAAGCTCAAGAATAAAGCTAACTTCTTCATTTTCGCCCCTTTGTTTTTATTTGAAAGCGATTTTAATATATGATATAAACTAATTTTGTCAATAAAAACAAAAAGAAAATCACCCTATTTAGGGTGATTTGTTGTCATGCAGCGGTAGAATCCAGTAATTGTTCCGTTGTATCAGAATGGAGCATTTTATTCAATTTGCTTCGTTTTTGTAGTACGGCTTTGCTTTTTTCTTTTTTCGCGAGGAATTTTCTTTTTTTCGCAATCCCGCAAATGTGCTGTTTGTAAGTAGCGTTATTTACATAACGTAAACTGTTTTTTGCTTTTTCATGCATGACGCATTCAATAGAACTTTCATCATTCTCGATGTGAGAAGATGTTTCCAGATTTTCTGGGAAAAGCTCATTGTTAGTATTCATAATAAATCCTTTGTGTTTGAATGTACTTACTTTATAATCAATTATTTTATTTTGTCAAAGTAAAATAATTTTTTAAATAAATTAAATTATAAAACATTATAATAATCATTCTCATTTTAGATTTGCAATTTAGATTTTTTTTCATATAATCGGGCCTGTTATTTATAAAATAAAGTAAAAAAATATGTACGATTTGATAATAGTTTGAGCGGGAAGTGCTGGCTATCCAGCAGGGATGTACGCATCTAGATATAAAATAAAAAATTTGATTATAGGTGCTATGCCAGGTGGCGCACTTGCTACTTCTCATAAAGTAGAGAATTATCCAGGAACTATATCAGCTCCAGGTAAACAAATTATGGATAGTTTCAAAGAACATGCAATAGAGTCTGGTTCTGAAATAGTTCAAGAAATAGTCTCTAATATCACAAAACATGAAGATCATTTTCATATTACTACTTCTAATGGAAATGAATATAAAGCAAAAAAAGTAATAATTGCAACAGGGAATAATCATAGACATCTTGGTGCAAAATGAGAAAATGAATTCTTAGGGAAATGAGTATCATATTGTGCTACTTGTGATGGAATGTTTTTTAAATGAAGAGATATAGTGCTAGTTGGTGGATGAAATACTGCATTAACAGAAGCTTTGTATTTATCAGATATATGTAATAAAGTTTATTTAGTTCATCGCAGTGATACTTTTAGAGCTGAAAATATTTGGGTAGAAAATGCGCAAAAGAAAGAAAATATAGAGTTTGTATTAAAAGAAGAAGTAGAAGAAATAAAATGAGATTTTATGTGAGTTAATGAAATACTTTTAAAATCTGGTAAAACTCTAAAAGCTGAATGAATATTTGTTGCTGTTGGAACCCTTCCAAATACTGCAGTTATAGATTCTCTAAATCCTTTAAGAGATAATGAGGGATGTTTAGTAGTTGATGCTAGACAAGAAACATCAATTCCAGGGCTTTATGCAGCTGGGGATGTGACTACAAATTCAAATAAATTCAAACAAACTATTATGTCAGCGGCAGAAGGTTGTTTGGCAGCAAATAGTGTTCATGAAGATTTACTAAGAGGAGCTTAAAAAACAATTTGATTTATAGAAAACCCCTCCCCTCGTTCCTCGGGACTTCCCTTGGAAAGGGAAGAAATTAGAGCAAACTTATGTTCTATTTCCTCCCTTTCCAAGGGAGGTGGCTTGAAAAGCCGGTGGGTTTTTCTTTAATAAAACAATTTGATTTAATTTAGACTTGTATTATAATAAGCACTAATAAATATATAATAAAAACCAAATTTATGAGAATATTTGCAATATTTTTACTTAGCTTCTTTTCATTATTTTCTTATGTTAATGCTTCTTGGTTACAAGATGTTTTTCAAGATACAAATCCTAAAACTCCTTATTGTCAGGATGGTGAATGTAGTTTGAGTAATGGTATAAAAGACATGCATGCTTGAATTAATGATATAGAAAAAGATCGTAAAGCATCTGTTTATATTCAAGATATTATCAAATATTTACTTTGATTTATAACTTTAGTTGCTGTTATATATATTATATATGCAGGGTTTCAAATTATGATTTCAGCTGGTGCTGAAGATAAAGTGAAAAAATCAAAAACAACTATATTTCATGTACTTATTTGAATAATAGTTATATGGTTATCATATTCAATAGTAACATTTATTATGAATATATTAAATTCACCAGCTACTACAACTCCATAAAAAAATAAATTTTCATAAAAAATAGCAAAAAGTCAATCATGATTTTTGCTATTTTTTTTTATTTATGTTAGTATTAGAGAGTAATATTAATTTATAAAATAAAAATTTATGGAAAACCAAGAAGAAAATATATCAAATGCTACATCTCAATTAGAAAAGAAAGGAGATTTTTTATTCAGATTCAGTGTATGATTATTTGTTGTAATACTTATATCTACAGCATCTTTGTATCTTTATAAAGCAAGTTTGGAATCATCTTTAAATGATACAAATTCTGAAATTTCAAGTATAGATAAATCTATAAGTGATTTAAAAAATGATAAAGCTTTACAAGTTTATAACCTTTATACTTTGAATAAAACAACAATAGATAATGCATTCAAAAAATCTAATATAAATGTTTATATTAATTATTTAGGTCTTACTGCTTCTAAATACGGATTAAAATTTGATGGATTTAATTATGATACAAAAAAAATATCTACAACTTTGACTTCTACTACTGATACAAATCTATGATATTTGAAACTTATTAAATTTATAGGTGATTATAGAACTACTACAAATGATTTAGTTGATTTGGAATTTGTAAATTCTATAAATGGAAGTGATAAAATATCAACTGCTTTAGTTTTTGATGTAAAATAATTAAATTAATTCTTAAAATAAATAAAAGATTATGAATAATAATATATTAAATAATAAAAAGAAATCTAAAACAATTTCATATATGCTGATAGCTTTATCATTTTTATTTCTGATAATAGTAACAAAATCAATGTATTATGATATTCAAGTAGCAGGGGATTCATTATCTCAAGCAAATACTGATTTATCTAATAAAAAACAAGATTTAGATAAAATGAACAAAGTTAAAGCAAGTTTAACATCTAATCCAGAAGTAGCTCAAACTATAAATAAATTTAATGTGTCATTATCTGAACAAGATTTGATAGAATATTTTTATTCTTATGCTTACAAAACAAATGCATGAGTAAGTATAAATAATATGAGCATGGAAAAATGATCTAAAAATGAAATGGGATTTATGCAATCAAATATAAATTTATCAGTTACTTTTAGAGATGAAATTGCTATGCAAAATTTTATGAGTTTTTTAACAAGTACAAGTTCTAAATATAGTTTTGTTTTACAAAATTTTTCTTATCCATTTGGGGAAAATAACAAAGATTTTCAAGTTTCTATTCCTCTTAAATTACTTTACTATTAGAAGCCATCATCCTAACACTCTCCCTACTAAGGAGAGGGAATAGAATAATAAAATAGGAAAAATAATATTTAACAAAAAAAATATGCGCAGTGAAACAAGTCCTCTTGGAGGGCAAGAAAATATTTATGATAATGGAGAAATAAATATAGAACAAAAAAAAGATGAAACAACTCTAACGGAAAAGAAATTTTACTTATTCAAAAAAGTTTCACATATAGAAAAATCAAATTTCTATGAATATCTTTCTGTTATGCTTGATTCAGGTGTAAATTTTATACAAGCGCTAGATTCATTTTCAGATAGAACAAAAAACGAATATTTCAAAGAAAAAATTTGAGAAATAAAAACTTATGTTTCTAGTTGAGAATCTCTTAGCAAAGCTATGAAAAAGATGCCAGATTTATTTGATGACACAGAAACCTCTATTACAGAAGCATGAGAAAAATCGGGTTCTCTTGTAAATTCACTAGAATCTCTAAGTAATGATTTCAAAAAAATACATAATCTGAGATGAAAAATAAAAGGAGCTTTAACTTATCCAATTATAATATTTTTATTTTTAATTGTAGCAGTTATAATAGTTATGACTTATGTTATTCCTATGCTTAAACCACTTTTTGATACAGCTCAAGTGGAATTACCTTTTGCAACAACAGCTTTAATTGCTACTAGTGATTTTATATCAAATTATTTGGTTCATCTTATTATTTGAATTTCATTATTATTTATTTGATTAGTTTTTTATAGAAATACTCCATCAGGAAAAGAAGTATTTGATAGATTTTTCTTAGGTTTACCACTTATTTGAAATCTTTATAGAAATTATATCATTTCAAGAGTCGCTTCAAATTTAGGAGTTTTGATTAGTGCTTGAGTAGCAATTCTAAAAATACTTACACTTGTTGGAAAATCAACAAATAACGTAGTTTATGTAGCTTTATTTGATAGAATAATCACAAAGGTATCATCAGGGTCTAAAATAGTTGAATCAATGTTAGAAGTTGATCCTACGCACGAATATTTTCCATCTGATTTCATTACTATGTTATCTGTTTGAGAAAAAACGGCTAATATTTGAAAAATAACAGAAAAAATAAACAATCAATATACTATTGAAATAGATAATTCTCTAGCATCTATCACTAAATGGATAGAACCTATTGCTATTGCTTCAGCTTGAATATTTGTACTTTGGTTTGCATTTGCAATATTTGGAGCAATATTAAAACTTACTCAAACTGTTGGTTAGTAAAATAAATAATAAAAAAGATAACCCATCCCCTCGTTCCTCGGGACTTCCCTTAAAA
>JAVHPF010000013.1:0-13357 GCA_036170435.1 Patescibacteria group bacterium | reverse complement strand
GAAGAAATAGAAAAGATATTTGTTCTGATTTCTTCCCTTTTTAAGGGAAGTCCCCGAAGGGGGATGGGTTATCTTTTAATATAAAAAAATTATGAAACTAATCATAAAAAATAATGATTCTAAAAAAGCTTATACTCTTATTGAACTTATGGTTGTTATAACAATAATTGCAATTATGACAATTGTTACTTATGTTCCATATAGTTTTTATTCTAATAAAGAAAAAGTTAGAATAACAGCTAAAGAAGTATCTCAAAGTTTATGAGAGGCTAAAAATATGGCAATAAATGGTTTATCAAATTCTACATCTAATGTACAAATCGGATTATATTTTGATAAAAATTCTTGAAATAAACTTAGATATTTATCTTATCCATATGATTTTTCAGGAACATATATTACAAGTGAAGATATTTCACAAAATATTAGATTAATAAAAGATAAAGCTTTGCCAGATTCTGTTAATATAAGCAGTATAAATGACAAAGAAAATATGCTTTTTATATTTCATTCAATAAGTTGATCTTTGGATACTAAATATTATGATTGAACTAATTTTCAAACTTATGCAAGTTGAGACTTGGATATACATTTTTGATTTAAATGAGTTATAAGTTGACCACTTAGTAAAATAGTTAAATATAATACAAAAACATTTATTACAGATTATTAAAAAAACCTTTAGAAAATATTTTCTAAAGGTTTTTTTATATTTTTACTCTTCCCATTTAAACAAAGCTTCAGAAAGCATAAGTGCATCTTCGGGGTTTCATTTTTCAAGTAATTTAAGTATTTTGTTTATTCGTCTTTTTGGTGATAAATCTCAGTAACTCATAAGTATAAGTTCTCACATATGTGATTTTACTTTTGATAGATTACTTATTTCTCTTCATTTTACTTCATATCATCTATGTCTTGAAAATTGTACTTGTAATATATCAAGTATTTCATCTTTTTTATCTCAATTTAGTTTTTCACTTAATTTATTGAAAATATCAATATCTCTAAGTAAATTAAATCATCTAGTTTGATTTCAGAAACTTCAGCTAAAAACTTTTTCTTTTAGGAAATAATCGAAAATAATAGGAAATGAATCTTCTATATCTTTACTAGAAGAATTTAAAATAAATAAAAGTAACATTAATTTAGTTTTTCCTGGAATTCTCTTGAAAAACATAATTGCTTTTTCTTTTTCATTATTTGTGAAAAAATATTCTAATATTTCAGATTTTAAACTGTGTTCGAATTTTTGTTCTCACATTATATAAAATCATTCTTTTTCTTCTTGATCATATTTACTAGATAATTTTATTATTTCTTTCTCATCCGTATTACTTAAGTCCATTCTTAATTTAAGTTTGATGAAATTTATAGTATCATCTTTGAAAAAATTACCATCTATTTTAGAATATTTTTCTTCATTTGCTAAAAAATCATTATATCTTTCTTGTAGATTTTCATCTAATGAAGAAGCATTTTTAGCAGCTAATTTTATAAAAATAGGGAAGTTACAGAAAAATTCTTCTTCTCTTCATACTAGATTTAGAAATCTGCTTATTATAGAAGTATAAAACTTTTTATTATCTACATTTCATGCATATAAATATTGATAGTAATATCTATGAAATGCTTTTAATAAGTCTTCATCAGAAGCATTTTCTATAAAAATTATATGAGTTGATATATCTTTGTGTTCTAGTTCAAAATATTCTTTTACTCGAGATTTAGAATCATTTTCAAATAATTCTAGTAAATTAGTATTAAATTCTAGAGCTTTTGAACTAGTCATATAATCTCAAGTTTCAAGCATATTTTTGAAGTTTGGAGCAAGAGTTTCAAGAAAATATTCTTTGAAATATTCTTCTTGGTAGCTTAATTCTTCTTTTTCTTCAAAAAATTTAAGTATTAGATTATAAACAGTCCTAGATCTAATCTTATCTTTTATGTCTAAGAATCTTTGGAGAAAATTTATCAAAATTGATAAATCTTTAGTTAATCTTAGATTTACAAAATATTTTGTATAATAATCAATTAAATCAGGATTTCTTAAATCTAGAGTAATTGTTGCATGAGTTTGTGATTTTATATGTTCCATAGAATCAATAATTTTTTTTGTAGCCTCATATCAATCTCTATTATTATTGTTGAATTCAGGATTATTAACAAAATTATAAATTGATTGATTTAATTTATTGATTGAGCTTGCATCAAATCATTCAAAATATGATAATTCTCATGATATTTGTTCTAAAAAAACATCAGTAAATTCATATCATTCGTGCTTTAGTTCCAAGTATTTTTTCATTCCAAAGTAATACTTTTTTTCTAAAAAAGCTTGAGTAATTATTTCTTCATTTGTTCTTCTTTTTGGTTTGTTAGAGTTTTCCATTTTTTTAAAAAGTCATTATAAAATTTCTAAGTTTTTCTTGGTTTTTTACTTGAGATACTATTTGAGTTACAAAATTTATATTAAGTATTTTTTTCTTTGATTTAAGTATTTCTAAAACTCTATCAAAATCATCTTTTTCTATAAGTTTATTTATATAGGCAGAAATAATTTTATAATCATTTATTCATTCAATTTCATCTTTTTCTAATATTTCATGATTCATTATTTTTTCTACAATTTGTTTCGTTTCATTAATAATTTCTATATTTTTCAAATCTTTCTCCAAAAATTTATAACTTATATTTTTTGTATCACACAAATTTTTCAAAAATATAGCTTGTTCAAATTCTTTAATATTTAATGATATTTGAAGCAATATTAGTATAAAATGAGGATTATTATTAGAAATTTTTTCTATATCAAGAAGTGAATAAATTTTTGTGAATAGATGTTTATATGATCAATTTATAGCTCATATAAAACCTGTAAATAGCATTTTATTATCTAGAATAATTGCTAATTTTTCTTTTGTTAATTTTTCATAAATATCTCAATTTTCATCTTCTATTTTTTCAAAATCCTCAAAAAAACTTATAAGTTCTTTTTTTGCTGATTCAATTTCTTGAGTTTTTGCAAGTTTTGTAAGCTTAGAAGGAATTGATTCTAAAAGTAAATTTCTTATATTTTCTTTTCTGTCGTTTTCCTCTAATTCTTGTTTTTCTCTTTCGATTTCATGTCTATTTAGGTATGACTCTATATATTCTATATATTCTCAATTATACTGTGATATAATATTTTTAATTAAATAATCATTTAATTTATCTAGATTATTTATAAGTAATTTTGCAAAATCATCTGCGAATCATTCGTTTTCAAAAATATTATAAAATCATAATATATAATTTTCTGATTTTTCGAAAAAATTATCATCTTCCAAGAAAAAATCTCTAATTATATCAAAATCTTTAGTATTTAAGAAATCAAATAAACAGCTAGAAATAATAGGATTTTTTCTTTCTTCATCAATTAAATTGAACAAATTCATACTACTTGTTTTTGTTCTAAATTTGATAAAATTATCAAATAAATATTTTATAGTTCAAGCTAATTTAATCTTTTCTTTTTCATCTTCGTGATAAGAAATAGCTTTAACTCTTACAGAACTTCAATGTTTGTGATAAATTTTTCATCTGATTGATGTTTGAGATCAAGAACTAGAATTATCAACAATTGTTTTAGATCATTTCTTTGCTTCTAAATACCTAGTTTCAAAATTTATAAATTCTTTTTCAGCCTCATCATCCAATTTATCTAATCAAGTTTTTTCTAAAATTTTAGATCTAATATTTTTTACTCTTTTAAGTAAATTTACTCAATTTCCTATTTCTACAGTCATTTTTGTAAGTCTTTGTAAAAATACTTTTAAGATATCGAGTGAAATTAGATTTTTATAAATTGTTAATCGTTCAATATTAAGAATATCTATTAAATCTTTATTATTACATTTTTGTATAAAAGATAGATAAGTTTTTTCTGAAAGTATTTCAGTATTTTTTCTTCTTGAACTTCTGAATTCTGCTAATTTTTCGAAGAATATTGTAGATTGGTCATCTGTAATTTTATCTCAAAAAATTAAGAAAAAAGTGTCTTCAATAATAATTTTTTCTTCTTTAGTTTTAGGAACTTTTACTATATTAGTTGTTTCAATATCATTCAAATGCATTTCATAAGTATTTTCTAATTCTACATCAACGAATCAATCTAGTTTAGATTTCATTGTATTTATTCTTCTTTTGTGTCATTTGAATCTATCAAGTTCTACTAATTTTTCTTTTGAAAATGAAATAAGTCTTTTGAATATCTGAAGTACGATTTTGTTATCTAATTTATCTCAATTTATAGTCAGTTGTTCTATATCAAGAAGTTTATAAAAATCTTTGTCTGAGGCTTTTCCCATAAATGAAATATATGTTTTATCAGACAATATACTTTTATCAGTTCTTCTTGATTTTCTAAAAGCATTTAATTTTTCAAAAAATATTTTAGATTGTTCATCTGTAATTTTATCTCAAAAACTCAAGAAAAGAGTATCTTCAATAATATTTTTTTCAGCTTTTTTTGCTTTTACTTTTTTAATTTTTTCTATATCACTCAAAATTTTTCCATGAATTTTCTGTAATTTTCTAAGTAAAGAAATTTTTTGTTTCTTTTCTTCTATTATATCTTTTCGTTTTTTTCTTTCCTCTTGTTTTTTAGCTAATTCTTTTTTATTATCAGCTATTTTATTAGCTTTTCTTAGATTTTTTTCAGCTTCTTTTAATAAAGAAGCTTGCTTACTTTTTTCTTCTTTTTGTTCTGCACTTAATCTAGGAGATTTTTCTGCTTTTGCAGGTTTCGTAGTTTTATTTAGAAGTCATCTTCAAGTTGTTTGTATTCCAGTTCTTTTTGGTCAAGCTTGTCTTTTTTTTACTTCTTCTTTAGGACTTACTACAATATTTTCAATTTTATCTTTTATATTATCTTTAGTTATAGACAAAATTTTTTCTTGTTTCTTTCATCCAAGATTTAATATTTTAATAGCACCTATATTAATTTGTTCACTAAGAAGTAAGTCGTTAAATTTATTAAATAGTAAATAAATATCCTCTTTTCTATCAGATTTATTAGTTAAATTATTATTAAATGCTAAAAATAAAGTTTTAGTTAATTCTAGATGATTAAAAATTCTGACTCTTTCACTTATTAATCTAGAGATTGATGCTTTTATTACTTCTTTATTTGAAGTTTTTATTATTCAATTTATATAAAAATTTTCTAAATCAGCTAATTTTAAATAAGATATAATATTTACGATAAAAGAATCTTTTGATTTAAAAGATTTTAAATATTCAGAAATTTCATTTATAGTTTTGTTATATAAGTCTTTCTGTGCAGGTTTTTGGAAATTTTGAAGTCTTTTAAGTAATGAATTTTCATATTCATTTATTTTTTCAGAATTCTTTTTTGTAAATTCTTGAGTTTGTTCTAATTCTTCTTCTATTAGAATTTCAATTTCTATTGGTGCATCTGAGCCTTCTAGTAAAAACATTGTTTTAGTTATTTATTATATATTTATCTAAAAATAATTTAAAAATTTTATTATTTTTTTCGGTTTTACTTAGTTTTAGAGCTAAATTTAAGAATTTTTTTCTTAATCATTCTAGGTTTAAAAATAGGTCTAATTTTTCAGCTAATTCAAGTAAGTAATAAAGTCTAGTATAATCTAACTCATCACATAAAATATTTATTTTATTTCGAACTACTTTGAATATTTCACTTTTTTCAAAAGATTTAAGATCAAATTTATTTTTTGAAATAAATTCATTATTTTCTTTTTTATTAGTCCCAAGTAATCCTATAAAAGTAATTACTTCATCTTTGCTTATTCAAGGTATTTCCGGAATAGTTTCAGCTTTTTCTTCTCGTTTTTTTACTATTCTTATATGTGTTTTTTCTTTGATTATTGGCTTTATAACAGTTTCTTCTATATTTGGTTCAATCTGTATTTTTATTTTTTCTTCTTCTTCTTCTTCTTTGATATATTCTTGTTTAAGAGGGACTTCTTTAATTTCTTCTAGATTTTCTTGAGGAGTATTTATTAATTCAAGTTTTTCTTCTTCGCTAAATACTCATTGAGAAGATAATCTTATTAATCAATTACTTGTTTTAGCTTTAGGAGTTATTTCTGGATTTTCTTTTGCTCATTGAAATTTTGTTTCACTAAGATTCGCTTTTTTAGGATTTAATATAGAATTTAATTTGTTGCTTAATTTAGCATACAACTCTCATTGCTCTAAAATTCTAGAATTTAGACTAGCACGTAAGTCAGCATTTAATAGATTATCTTTTATATATTTTGCATCGAAATTTTTATAAATCAAAAAATCTATTAATTTTAATTTAGTTAATACAGATAATCATTTAAAATTATTCTTTAAAAATTTTAAGAAATAATTAGCTTTTTGATTTTCTTCGCATAAATTATAGAAATCTTTTATAGTATCTAGATTTCCAGAATTAAAATTTCTATAATACTCATTTGGATCTTCTACTACAAGTTCCTCTATTTTAGTTTCTTCTATTTTTACAGGATTTACTTCACTTATTATTTCTTCAATTTTTTTAGGAGCTTGATTGGGATTTTCGACTTTTTTTATTTTTTCTTGTTTTTTCTCTCAAGAAATAGCCTCAACAAAGCTTATTTGTAATTCTTCAATTAATTGTACAATTTTAGGTGTAAGGTTTTCTATATCTCTTATAGTTCAATCTGTACATCAAATTATTTTCTTAGCAGCAATTTTATCAAAATCTAAAATACTCTTTTTTACTATTTCTACTTTTGCACATTCTAAACTAAGTAAACATTTGTCACTTTGATTTTTTGATTTTATATTGTGTTGATTTAGTTCTTTTAATTTTGTTTGAGCCTTTAATACTCAAGTTAAAATTATATTTATTGAGTTTAGTACTTGATAAATTTCTCGAATTATTTTTTCATCAATATTTAAATAATATCTATATTTTATAACAAATTCTGAAATTGTTTTCATATTTGTATACAAATTTCAATCAGTTTTTGATATGTTCTCATTTATTAATTGATATTTTTCCATAAGAAAAAGCTTTAAAAATATAAGGTTTTACTATATATAATTAAAGCTCTTTGTCAAATTATTATGATGTTTTTATCTATTTTAATAATGTTAAATCTTGAAGCAATTTTTCATCAAGTTCTTCAAGTAAAAAAATAGTTTCTATATTATTTTTATCTACAAAAAGTAGTATTTTTTGTATTAGAGGATTTTTGTTTTCCAGATTTAATATTCATAAAATATTTAAGATTTTTAATTCTGCCAAAACTAATTTTGAATAATTTAAATCTTCTTTTGAGTTTATAGCTTTTAGTATTTCAAATATTTTATCTATAGCTACTCAATCCGGACTAAGTTTAATAACAGTATTTATTATTTTTAAATATTGCTCTATAATTTTATATTCTTTTCATTCATATAAAAAAATAGAGGAAATCTTGATATTTTTGATTTTATTAATTTTAGATTTATCACTAGTTTCTATTTCAAAATCTATCATGTTTCATAAATCTAGTGTTTTTTCTTTTTTACTAATTTTTGCTCGTGCCTGAATTTTCCCATAATAAAGAGAAAAAATAGTATAAATTACATCTGAATTTCCACCAGAGTTGATTTTTTTGAGAATTACTCATTTTGATTTGAAAATAGACATAATTTTTAATTTATTGTTTTAATTTTGTTTAGAACTAGATTTTCTAAATATTCTAATATTGTTTTATTTTTTAAGCTTAAATTTTGTTTTTGCAAAAGTTTTTCTATTTTGGTTTTTAAATTATTTAAAAATTCTAAGCTTTTTTCTTTTGAAAAAGGGGATATTTGAGTTTCAATTTTTTTAAAACTTAGATCAAGGATTGCTGAATATTTTTTTAAAATATTTTGTTTTATGCTTTCATCCTGTTTTTCTTTTGCTATTTTTTCTAGAATCATTTTTCTTATAGCTTCTTTTTTCTTTTCGTCATCAGATATAGGTTTTTCTTCTATTTTTACACTATCATCTTTTACTACAATAAACCCATCCATTATATTTCTACCAGGTCAGTGAATATATTTATTGTTATAAATCATAGAACTAGAACCACCAGCATCAAGATTTATTGCATTATAACATCCAAGTTTTTTTAGTATTTCTGGAACAGCCCGAATATTTGGATTTTCTATACTTCACATATAAATAGTATTTCAATCTTTTGAACTACAAATGAAATTTTTAAGCGATTTTGCTTTCATTTTTTCACTTATTTCAAGTGCTTTATCAAGCATATTTACTCAATCTTTCAGTAGTAGTGGAAAATTTCAAATTCCATTATAAATATCATTTTGTTTATTCAAATTTATAGTTCTTCAAGTTAGATAAATATCTCATCTTCAAGTGCTATAATCATGAGCATTTTGGAATAAAAAAGGATTTCCAGATTTATCAAAAGAAAATATAACTCTATTTGCTCAAGTTTCATCCCATTTTGAATAATTTGTTCACTTACTTATTCTATCTGAACTAGAATCATTTTTTCAATTACACTCCTTGTAATCAGCAGGGCAGAAGTAAGCTCAATTTACTCCAGATACTCAATTATATTTTTTAACTAGAGAATCAAGGCTTTCTCAATTTGTACTTACTCAAGCAATAATTTTGTATCAGCTTCATTTTACTACTTTCAAAGTTGTTATTTTGTATCCATCAATCTCAGTTTTATACAATTCATTTGCGAAACTTGTTTTTGCAGTAAATAGTATAAATATTGCGAGACTTATTTTTAGTATTTTCATAGAGATTTTTTATGAAATAATTTAATTTTTATTATATCATAGTTTCCTAAAATGCAAGAAAAAAGACTCAGGATTGAGTCTTTTTTCTGTAATTCTTTAAAGAATTAATAAGCTTTTCTTATAACCATATAAATATATGTAGCTGATGGAGAAAGTCAACTTGCTGTGAATCAAGTAGAGTTAGGAGCTCAGTAATCCGTTGTAGTATTTTCTACTCAAGTAGTATTAGCAAAAAGAGCTTTATCTGCCCCTACTCACCAACCACGAGTCTGATCAAGTGTAATCCAATCACCTGTTGTACTACTTGCCTTCATCATAATATACTGTGGCTCCCATCAAATAGTTCAAACATTTGCATTTCAAGAAGCATCTGTAGTAAATAATCACTCTTGTATTATTCAATTTGTAGTATCTGGATCATGTGCAAATACATAGGCTATATAAGTAGATCAAGATGCATTCCCTACAGTTAATGGAGAACCATAATCAAAATTCCGAACTTTAAAATTTGTGCTAGTAGCTATCCCACTTGCCCAATATGGATTTTTTGCAGCATTTGTATTTAAATATAATCATATACTTGCATCACCATCTGCAGTTTGAAGCGCTGTTGACATTACATGCCAATTTCTTCGATCAGAAGTTGATTTAATAATTACAAGTCATGGTTGTATTCATAAATTATGAGGAATTGCTCTAGCATTTGTACCATCTCCAACATAAGTAACAATATCAAAAAATTTAGGAGCCTTACGAAAAGTATAAGATATATAATTAGATAAATTATAATTTACGTCATAGGCTCCTCAATTAATATGAAATCATGAAGTCGTTCATAAATCAATAGCTGCACCAGACCACCATGCTATATTAGTATTATTTGAGTTTAATATATTAAGAGTACTCCAAGAATTTACAGGTATACTTTTACTATAAGTTAACCAATGATCTCAAGAAGACCTATTCTTTGTCCAAATTAATCATCAATTATTAAGAAAATCAATTCAATTAGTTATAGTATTTACCCCACCATTTCCAGTATAAGTTGTTGCACTAAAAACATCTTGGGGTTTAAGTATAACACAGGCAGCATTAGCTAAACTACATAATCAACTATTAGCTCAACCAGAAGCTCAGCTACAATTCCAAGTTCTTGTAGTTCAACAAGTTGTTAGTCCATTATCATTTATTGCAGATCATGCAGTACATGACAAAGCTAAACTATTGTTACATACTCAAACAATAGGTGCATCAGCTGCAGCCACTCACATAATATTAGCTTTAACAGAATATGCCAAAGTTCATGTACTTATTCAAGATACATTAAAACTATTAATAGTTGCTCATGTAAATATTGAAGAAAAATTATTTATATCTAAGTTTGTTATATTTACTCAAGTAAGAGTTGCATCTGTTGATTTAGTTATATCTCTTACAAGAGTTGTTCAATCTACTTTTCTTATACTTGCATCTTTGATTCAAGATAAATTATATGGTAGATTTGTTTTCTTATTTACTACGAAATATGTTCACGAATTTAATAAATCTACAGCTCAAGTATTGTTAAAAATCAAACTAGGAACATTTGCTATCCATTTTTCGCTTCAAGAAGAATATCTCAAAATTCATTTGTAATTTCATTCTACTTTTGCTTCTTCATTTCAAGCATAAGTTTGATTTGTTATATGATTTTCATATCAAACAGTATTTTCCATTATACTAGATATTTGATAATATTTATAATCTTTTGTAGTTCCATAAGTATATTTAGTTTTTGTTAATGGATCTGTTGGAGTAAAACCAAGACTTATACTTTTTGATATGTTATCTCAAAATTCTCAAACATAAACTAAAGCAATTCAATTTATAGTTCAAGAAAAAATAGTTCCTTCTGCTGAGGGAAATTTACTATTTTTTAGTTTAAACATATTTAATCAATTTTGTATTTCTCAAATACTCGTCAATCTATTTCAATCTCTAGCATTTGATGTATATGCGCTATAACTTAAGAATCATACTGTAGCAAGTATAGCCAAAATAGTTATTACAATGATTAATTCTACAATTGTAAAAGCCTTTTTTGTTTGTAGTTTTTTCATGAATAAAGAGTTAGAATGTAAACGTTTACATTCTAACTCTTTATTCTTACTTTTTTCAAGTTTGTTTGAAAATTCCAAAAAATTATGGAGTACAACTAGTAAATCCAGGTTTTGCTAGAACCCATGCTGGAGTAAAACTTGCAAATGTTGTACATGTTGTAACATTTGGATTAACTATCCATGATGAAAGATTTTGATTAAAAGTTGTTGCTCAATAAAATGTTCTACTCATAGATGTTATTGCAGAAGTATTCCAAGATGATATATTTTGATTAAAACTTGAGGCATTTTGAAACATTTGTGTTATATTATTAACTTTAGAAGTATTCCATAATCATATTGGTTGATTAAAATTTGTAGCTCACATAAACATTGATAACATTATTATTCAACTAGATGTGTTCCAATTATTTAGGCTATTACTTCATAAATTATTAAAATTTATTGCATTTTGAAAAGTAGATGTGAATTGATTTATATTTGAAGTATCCCAGTTTCATATATTTTGATTAAAACTTGAGGCATTTTGAAACATGTATGATATATCCGTAACTTTAGAAGTATTCCAAGATGATATATTTTGATTGAAATTTGTAGCAGAACTAAACATATTATTCATATCTGTTACATTAGAAGTATTCCAATTTCATATTGGTTGATTAAAGTTTGTAGCAGCATTAAACATATTATTCATATTAGTTACATTTGATGTATTCCAGTTATTTAATGGTTGATTAAAAGCTTGTGCATTAGAAAACATATATGACATATCTGTTCAAGAAGAAGTATCCCAAGATCATATATCTTGATTAAAATTTACAGCATTACGAAAAGCTTGGTTAAATTTTTTTATATTAGAAGTATTCCAATTTCATATTGATTGATTAAATACTGATGCAGCTTGAAACATATATGATATATCAGTAAGATTAGATGTGTTCCAATTTCATATTGCTTGATTAAATTTATTAGCAGAAGAAAACATCCAATTTGTAGTATTAACATTAGATGTATCCCATCAAGATATATCACTATTAAAATTAGTTGCCCAATAAAATACCCCTCGCATATTTGTAACTTTTGAAGTATCCCATAAATTAATGTAAGGAACAGTAGTTATTCAGCTACAATATGAAAAAATACTAGCCATATTAGTAGTCCCACTTAAATCAAGTATATCTACAAGATTATCAAGTTTCATATTTGAAGCTCAATAAAAATAACTTCAATTATTTCATAAATTAAGAGGTCCCCAAGATTTTATTTCAAGTAATTTAGTTTTATCTCAAGAATTATTAAAAGACCATCAAATAATAGTTCATTTAATTTTTATTTCTTTTTGTCACCCGGTGGCATAAGTGTGAGTAGTTTGAGCTTGATTCCAAGTTGTAATAGTATCAGTAATTCCATCTCACCAATCAACTGTAAAATTATAAGTTCATCAAGAAACAAGAGCTAATTTTATTTGATTATTAGCTGTTACAGATCAAGTAGTATACGTAGTATTCCAAATACTATCAAAAAATTCTCATTGAGGAGGTGGCGGTGTTGTATTAGCTTTGTAGACACTTCAAACTAATAATTGATTATTAATAGTATTTGAATCCAATGAATAAGGAAGATTTTTTCAAGAATCAACAACGTAGTAAATATTATTTTTATCATTTTGAATATCAATAACTCAACTATTAACAATAGTTCAACTGTAATTATATATTAAACTTGGAATAGTGGCTGTATATTTTACTCATCCAGTAGAAAAATTTAGAGATCAAGAAAAATTTCAAATAACTTTAGCTTTATAAGGAGTATCAGCATAAGTATTATTTATGAAATTTGTATTAGATAAATCTCATTCTATAGGAACAGATAATTGATATTTTTTTCTAGTATAATCAACTCAGTAAGCAAAATTAGATTTAGAAAGAGGATCAACAGCTATAGAACTAGCTTTTATAGAACTAGCAGTTTGACTACCAAGAGTTCATCTATATCCTATAATTTGTCATTTAGCTGATAATGTAAGTTGAGTGTTATCTGGAAGGGGTAGTTTAGAATTTTGAAGTTTATACATATCTAATCATTTTCACATTTCACTTAAACTAGTAATTCTGTTAGAATCTCTAGCATCGCGAGTATACGAAGTAAAACTCAAAAATCCTACTGTAGCAAGTATAGCCAAAATAGTTATTACAATGATTAATTCTACAAGTGTAAAAGCCTTTTTTGTTTGTAGTTTTTTCATGAATAAAGAGTTAGAATATAAACGTTTATATTCTAACTCTTTATTGAATTATTACAATATATTTTTTACTTAAATTTATAAATTATAAGTTTCTTATTCCAATCTTGAAATTCTTTTACTTTTTCTATTCCAAAATAATTATCTTTTCATTCAAGTAGTGCTTTGAGTCCAGGTCTATAAGTAGCAAAATCCATGTTATCAACTATAAGTAAATCTATCTTATTAT
>JAVHPF010000012.1:10649-21474 GCA_036170435.1 Patescibacteria group bacterium | reverse complement strand
GTACGCGAGCTGGGTTCAGAACGTCGTGAGACAGTTTGGCCCCTATCTGCTGTGGACACGTAGGATTTTGAGGAAATTTGCTTCTAGTACGAGAGGACCGAAGTGAACGAACCTCTGGTGTATCGGTTGTCAGGCATACTGGCACTGCCGAGTAGCTAAGTTCGGAAGGGATAACCACTGAAAGCATCTAAGTGGGAAGCCCATTCCAAGATTAGAATCCTCAATCGCAAGATTATAAGTTCCCTTCGAGACTAGGAGGTTGATAGGTTGCAGGTGTAAGTGTAGTGATACATTCAGCCGAGCAATACTAATAGAACGAATGATTCTTAAAATTCTCAAAACGATTAAATGTTTCTACGCATTTATTCATTAACTAACTTTAACTGTACAGATTTTTTAAACAAAGAACATATAATTAAGTGAGAACTTGATGTTAAGATCTTGGTGGTTATAATGGTTGGGGTACACCTGTTCCCATTCCGAACACAGAAGTTAAGCCAACCAATGCTGATGGTACTGCATTTCGTAAATGTGGGAGAGTAAGTAGCTGCCAAGATCTTGATATTAAGTTTTTTTTCTTAGATGAGATGGTTTTTTGGAAATGACCTAGTGCAAATATATGCGCGAGTAGCTCAGCTGGAAGAGCAGCGCCCTTCTAAGGCGAAGGTCACAGGTTCGATCCCTGTCTCGCGTACCATAAATCTCATTTATTAAATATAAAACCCCGGGTGATTAGCTCAGTTGGCGAGAGCATCTGCCTTACAAGCAGGGGGTCATTGGTTCGAATCCAATATTACCCACCATTTTGAAACAAAATAAAAAGCGAATTATTAAATTAATTCGTTTTTTTAATTTTGATTTTAGATAAAAATTTATATAATGTTAAGCAAATAAAATATAATTTTTCTATTTATGACAAATACTCAGATAATAACAAATAAATTAGTTTCAAAAGAATTCAGAGATATATTTGATAGTATATGAATCAAGCATCTTTATTTAGTTTGATCTTATTCTAGATGAGAAGAAACTACTGAAAGTGATATTGATTTAGTGTACGAAAAAAATGATAAAATAAGAGTTTGATGAATAAAGTTCATAAATGCAAAAATTTTATTAGAACAAAAATTATGAAAAAAGTTAGATTTAGTTAATAGTGACTATATATATTCTGATTTAAAATCATACATTGAAAAAGATAAAATTCTAATTTATTAATTTTGATTTTATGAAAGATGAAAAAATATATATTGATAGGCTTATAAAAATTATAGATGATATTGAACTATATTTATCTGATGATAAATTTGAAGATTTTGTTGTTAATCAGATGAAAATAGATGCAAGTATTATGAAATTACAAGTTTTATGAGAAACTATAAAGAAAATAGGAATTTATGAAAATATTCCATACAAAGATATAATCTGACTTAGAGACTGGATTTCGCACGATTATTTTTGACTTGATTTAGAAATAATTTGGGAAACTTTGAAATTTGACATTCCAGATTTGAAGATAAAGTTAATAGATATAAGAAAAAATTAAGACTAAATAGAAATATTTAGTCTTTTTTAGTCTGGATTTTTGCAAAATAAAAATTTATATGATAAGATTAAAGAGAATTTATATTTAATTTACCCATTTATTTTTATGGATTCATGAGAAAGATTTAATGATGATATCAAAATAGAAAGGAATAGGCAAATAAGTAATAATAATTGTTTAATTGATTCCGCAAAACAACCTAATGAAACAGAAAAATACAATGCTACAAACCAAGATTTTTTTAAATTACTTGAATGACTAGATTGACATTGAAAAACTGAATATAAATTATTTAATGAAAATCAGCAATGACCTGTTTTAGTTATTTTTAGAGAGATACATAATGATAATAATGTAAAAGTAGAAAATTTCAAGACATTTATTTCAAACAAAAAATATTTTAATTTTCTTGCAACTGAGGGGGCAGACTATAATATTACTTATAAAAGTAGTATTTTGAAATCAAATGTAAGACGTTCAATAGATTTTATATTATCATGATATGTTTGAATTTCTTCTGAGGCAATAGAAAAATATTACTGAGATGATTTAAATACTTATTGAGTTGATACTGATAGTCATACATTAAACAAAAGTATAATTACAACTAATACAATGGCACAGTTGTCTTCATTAGATGATTCTAACACTAGTAATTATGCTTTTAATAAATATATATCTGAAACAATTATAAATAAAAGAAATAATTTATGGCTTCAAAATATAACAAATATTTTAACATCATCAAATAATAATAATTGAAAAAATTTTATCCCTATTATAGCATGATGATTACATGCGCAAGATTTATCTGTACAAGCAAAAAATTTTTGATTTAAATGAGTTATTATTTTTACACCTAAATCTTATAAATATTAAAAATAACTCTTAGCATTCGCTAAGAGTTATTTTTTGTTAAAACTGTTCATTTAATTTTAGTTTACTTTGGTAGAAAAGTCTTGAAGATGAGACAGAGAATCTTTGTGAGGCAATTCTGTCTATTCACATTCAGAAGGCAAATCATGAGTATTTTTCTGGGTCTACTCCGCAGTCTGCTAGAACTTTTGGATGAACCATTCAGGCTCATAGTAGTTCTAC
Organism: Patescibacteria group bacterium; assembly: GCA_036170435.1. Taxonomy (GTDB): domain Bacteria; phylum Patescibacteriota; class Gracilibacteria; order BD1-5; family UBA6164; genus JAQVPN01. The sequence goes on along the minus strand of JAVHPF010000012.1, from coordinate 18,830 downwards.
CCAACCTGATCCAGAACACATTCTACATCATTTTCCTTGGCAAAGTTTACATTGTACATCAATTTCAGCTGATGGTTCTGTAAATGGGAAGATACTTGGTCTAAATCTGATTACTGTATCATCTCATAGAAGTTTTTTCATAACTGTATCAAGAGTCCATTTTAGATCTCAGAAACTTACTCCTTCTCATACTACTAGTCATTCTAGTTGGTAGAAGTTTGAAGTATGTCTTGCATCTTCTTGTTCAAAACGGAATACTCTTCCTGGAACTATTATTTTTAATGGTAATTCTTGAGAAAGCATTGTTCTAACTTGTACTGGTGAAGTATGAGTTCTAAGAAGTAGTTTTTCTCATGAAGCTTTTTCAGAATTTATATCATCTGATAACCAGAATGTATCCCAAACATCTCTTGCTGGATGATTATCAGGTATATTTAGTTTATCAAAATTGTATTCTTCTTTTTCTATTTGAGGACCATCTTCGATTTTGAAACCAAGAGAAATAAATATATCTTCTAGTAATTTTGAAGTTATACTAAGTGGATGCATATGTCCTTTGTCTTTAGAAGGGAATTCTAGACTTACATCTAATTTTTCAGATTCTTCTATTTCACTAAATGCTAATTTTGCTAATTCTTCTCTTTTGATTTCTATATTATCAAGTATGAAATTTTTAAGAGAATTTGCTTCAACTCAGATTTCTTTTTTTGCTTCAACATCTAGATCTTTTAATCCTTTTAGTATTTCATTTAATCTACCTGCTTTTCATATAGTATTTATTTCTAGATTTTTCAAATCAGCATCATTTTGCGCTTTTTTTAGTTCTGCTACGAAATAACTTTTAATTTCTTCTAATTTTTGTTTCATAAACTTATCTCTACTTTATGTTTTAAATATGAGCTTATAATATATAAATTTTAAAATAAATCAATTTTTCCTTTATTTTTCTCTGGAGCATATAGTAAATACTAAAAGTTTTTTGAAAAAAGATTTGCAATTCTCTTTTTTTTGGATACACTCCAATGGCTTTTATTTTTAAAAGTTTACACATCATGGGAAAGGAAGACAAAATAGAGGTTGAATGAACCATCGTGAAAGCTCTTCCAAATCTGGTTTTTGAAGTTCAATTACCAGAGGAGTTTTGATGACAAATTATAAATTGATACCTTAGTTGAAAGATGAGGATCAACTTTATTAAACTTATAGAATGAGATAAGGTTTTAGTTGAGCTTAGTCCGTACGACTTAACTAAAGGTAGAATCATTTTTAGAAAAAAATAATTTAATTTATTAATAATTTAGCATGAAAGTAAAACCATCTGTTAAAAAAATATGTGATAAATGCAAAATTATTAGAAGAAAATGAGTTGTTAGAGTAATATGCGAAAATTTGAAGCATAAACAAAGACAAGGTTAACATTTTTTAATAATTAATTTTTAACTAACAATTATTTTTATGGCAAGAATTGCTTGAGTTAATTTACCAAATGGTAAACACGTAGAAATAGCTTTAACTTATATTTATTGAATAGGTAAAACTACCTCTCAAGAAGTATTAACTAAACTATCTATTGAGAAAACTAGAAAGATTGAAACTCTTTCTGAGGATGAATTAGATAAAATAAGAGAAGAAATCAAAAATTATCTAGTTGAATGAGATCTAAGAAGATTAGTTTCTGGTAATATTAAAAGATTACAAGAAATAAACTCTTACAGAGGTATAAGACATAGAAAACATCTTCCTGTTAGAGGGCAAAATACAAAAAGAAACTCTAGAACAAGAAAAGGGAAGGCTGTTGCTATAGCTAATAAGAAAAAATAATACTTTTTAATTAGATAACAAGATATTTATGGCTGCTACTATAAAAAAGTCTAAAAAAACTAAAAGAATTGTTCAAAAGGCACAAGTACACATCTTGGCTACTTTTAATAATACTTTAGTAAATGTAACTGACGAAAAATGAAGCGTATTGACTTGGTCTTCAGGTTGAGCTGCTTGATTTAAATGAGCTAGAGAAGCTACTCCATATGCAGCACAAATAGCTGTTGAGAAAGCAGTAGAAAGAGCTAAAGCTCTACACTCTGTTGAATCAGTAGATGTTTATGTTAAATGAGTTGGTGTTGGTAGAGAACAAGCTATCAGATGAATCATCGCTCAAGGTGTAGAAATCAAAGCAATATTTGATATTACTCCAGTTCCTCACAACTGATGTAGAAAAAAGAAAGTGAGAAAATTATAAAAATGATTTAATGATTTTAAATGTTTCCGCATTAATTATTAATTATTAACTATTAATTATTAATTTTACTTATGAGATATACTTGACCAAAGAAAAAACTTTGTAGAAGAGAATGATTAAATCTATTTGGTACAGAAAAATATAACCTTTCTGAATCGAAAAGAGCTCCGTTAAAAAGTAAAAAATTGAGTGAATTTTGATCTCAATTAAGAAAAAAACAAACAGCTAAAAGAATGTTTGGATTAAGTGAAAAACAATTCTTTTCTTATTTTACGAAAGCACAAAAATCAAGAGCTGAATGAACAACTTGAGAAAAAATGCTTAAATTACTAGAATTAAGATTAGATAATATTGTTTACAGAGCTAATTTTGCTATTACTAGAATGCAATCTAGACAATTTGTTAGTCATGCACATTTCAAATTAAACTGAGTTAAAGTTGATGTTCCATCTATTTCTGTAAAGGTAGGTGACGTTATACAACTTAGAGAAAAAATGAAAGAAAGCCCACTATACAAATCTTTAATAGAAGAACTAGATGAGTTTTCAAAAAAGAATAAATGAAGCGTTACAAATGCTAAATGGATAGAAGTTGATCCTAAAAATATTACAATAACAATCAAAGCTCTTCCTGAAAAAGAAGATTTCGACCAAGTTATAGATATTAAAAAAATCATAGAATTCTATTCTAAATAATAAAAATTTTATAATTTGTAACCTTAGTTTTAATATGCATATTATTCATAAAACTATTTGAATACCAAAGATATCTCAAGAAAATTTGGAAGCGAACGTTTCTAGTTTTGCAATTGAGCCACTTCCTAGAGGATATTGAATAACTATAGGGAATTCTTTAAGAAGAGTTTTACTATCTTCTATACCTGGTGCTAGAGTAACATGAATTAAGATTAAATGAATCAGTCATGAATACTCTACTCTAGCTTGAATAAAAGATAGTGTTGTAGATATAATGTTGAATCTAAAGGAGCTTTCATTGGATAAAGATGAGATTTGAGTAGAATGGCTTAAATTACATAAGAATAAATCTTGAGTAGTTAAAGCTAGCGATATAAAACTTCCTTCTGGAGTAAAAATTCTAAACGAAGACCTTTATATTACTGAAATTGATAAAGATGGAATTGATTTTGACTTAGAAATAAGAGTAGAAAAATCAGTTTGATACTTATCTTTGGATGAACTTAAGAAAAGAGAAGAAGATGTTTCAGTATTACTTATTGATGCAAACTTTTCTCCAGTATTAAATGTTAAATATGAAATTTCTGATACTAGATTTGGTGATATCACTAATCTAGATTCTCTTCAAATGACAGTTACAACAAATGGAGTTATTTCTCCAGTTGATGCTCTGAAATTTTCTTGAGATATGTTAGCTTCATATTTTACAATATTTAATGAAGAAGCTCTTCAAATTGAAGGACAATTCATTAGTAGTGTAAAAGAATTACTAGAAAGAGAAAAAGAAGAAGTAAAAGAAGAATTAGAAAGAGAAACTTACACTCCAATTGAAATAATGGGATTATCTCCTAGAACTCTAAATGCTTTGATTAATGGAAATATACTTTCTATTGAACAACTTACTAAATGTACAGAGACTAAATTGTCTTCTATAAAATGATTTGGTAAAAAAGCTATGACAGAAATCAGAGATTGCCTAGGTGAAAGAGGATTGAAATTACTTTGAGATGATTAAAAAATAATAATATTATAATTTATAATTTATAATTTCTATGAGACATAGAGTTAGAAAAAATCTGAAATTTAACTGAAAGAGTTTCGAACATAGAAAAGCTATGGTAAGAAATCTTTTAACAAGTTTCTTTTTACATAAAACTATAAAAACTACAGAGAAGAAAGCTGCGGCTATGATTCCTTTCGTAGATAAACTTATAAATGTAGTTAACACAAAAGATGAGATGAATGCTATAAGATTTGTTATGACATATCTTTATACTAAAGAATCATCAAAAGATCTTTTTGAACATGTTGCTCCAAAATATAAAGGAACAAAAACTTCTTGATTTACAAGAGTTACTCCAATAAAATATAGAGATGGTGACAACGCTAAATTAGTTTTAGTAGAATTAGTTTAATTTTTTATTTTGTATAAGTTACAAAAAATACTATGAAGACAATAATGCCTAAACAAATACAAGCTACTGGTAGAAAATGGTACATCGTAGATGCTCAAAACCAAACTCTTTGAAGATTGGCTACACAAATAGCTGTTATACTAAAAGGTAAAAATAAAGTTAGTTTTGCTCCTCACGTAGATAATGGTGACTATGTTATCGTTATTAATGCTGATAAAATTGCAGTTACTGGGAAAAAACTTACTGATAAAATATATTACAAACATACAGGTTATCTAGGACATCTTAGAGAAACTTCTCTTGGAGAAATGTTAAATAAAAAGCCTTTAAAAGTTTTGGAATTTGCAGTTAGATGAATGCTTCCAAAAAACAAACTTAAAGCAAATATGCTTTTAAGATTAAAACTTGTTACTGGTAATGAACACAAATATGCTGCTCAACAACCAGAACTAATTAGTTTATAATAAAATTTTTAAAATATGGCAAATTATATTTATACAATCTGAAGAAGAAAAACAGCAACTGCTCAAATAAAATTATTTGAAGGAGCTGGAAAAAATACTATAAATGGTAAAGATGCAAAAGAATATATAACTAGAAATGATTTATTTGATGTTTTGTATTCTGGTTTGAAATTATGTGGAGTGAAAGATTCATTTTACTTTGATGTTAAAGTTGAAGGTTCTGGAATAAGCTCTCAAATTCAAGCAATAAGACTAGGTTTATCTAGAGCTTTATCTGAAAAAGATGAAAAATTTAAAAAATCTCTTAAAGACGCATGATTTTTGACTAGAGATGCAAGAAAGGTAGAAAGAAAGAAACCTTGATTACATAAAGCTAGAAAAGCTAGTCAATGGTCAAAAAGATAATATTAATTATTTACTAATTATTGAACGATGCCTACTATCAATCAACTTGTTAGAAGTAACAGAAAAGATAAAACTGTTAAAAGTAAAGCTCCTGCTTTGCAAGTTATAAAAAACTCTATTAGAGGAAAAACAGTAAAAATGCCTAACGGATGTCCTCAAAAAAGAGGTGTTTGTACTAAGGTTACTACTATGACTCCTAAAAAACCTAATTCTGCCCTTAGAAAAGTAGCAAGAGTTAGACTTACTAATGGATATGAAGTAAATGCTTATATTGGATGAATCGGTCATAACCTTCAAGAACACTCTGTAGTTGCTATTAGAGGATGAAGAGTTAAAGATTTACCAGGGGTAAGATACCATGTTGTTAGATGAGTACTTGATACTGAATGAGTAAAAAACAGAAATCAAAGTAGAAGTCTATATGGTACTAAAAAACCTAAAGCTAAAAAATAGTAAATTATATTTAATCTAAGTTTATAATATGACAAATACTACTGTTATAAATAATACTGATCCTTTATTGGAAAAGTTTATAAATTATTTAATGAAAAATGGTAAAAAAAGTCTAGCTAAAGCTATAATGGACGAAACTTTTGAAGAAATCAAAGCTAAAGGACAAAAAAATCCTAAAGCAGTTTTCTCTAAAGCTATGGAAAACGTTATGCCTAGAATAGAAGTTAGACCTAAGAGAGTTGGTTGATCTATATATCAAGTACCTCAAGAAACTAAAGCAAAAAGACAATTATTTCTTGCTGCTAAATGGTTACTTGATGCTGCTAGAAATAGAAAATGAGCTAATTTTCATAAATTATTAGCAACTGAATTAATGGATGCTGCTAATGAAACTGGAACTGCTGTTAAGAAAAAACTTGATGTTTACAAAATGGCAGAAGCTAATAAAGCATTTGCTAGATTTGCAAATAGATAATATATAACGATTAATATGAACAATAAATAATGAATAATATTTACTTGTTCGTTAGTTATTAATTATTAATTATTAATTAATTATTTAAGACTATGGCTCACAAGAAAGCTCAATGAAGTACCAGTAATGGTCGTGATTCTAATGCCAAAAGATTAGGTGTTAAAGTTTACGGAGAACAACCAGTTATTTCTGGAAACATAATTGTTAGACAAAAAGGTAACAAATTTTGGCCAGGAGAAGGTGTTATGCAAGGTGTTGATTTCACTTTGTTCGCATCTAAAGATGGTGTTGTTAAATTTCAAGAAAAAAGAAGAATAAGATTTGATGGAAAAATTTTCAGAGATACTTATGTTTCAGTTGTTTAATCATTAAAAAAGAGAAAGTTTTGTATACTTTCTCTTTTTTTTGTTTTTTAATTTTATAAAATTAAAAAAAGGCGGGATAAAACCCGCACCTTGCTGTATTTATAGATTAAATCTTTTGCATCACCCAAATAGGACGACTATACAGCTGAATTTGTCAGGACTACACATTTACACAATATTTGTGAAATATTTTGCTCCCCTGAACATTATAAATATATCTAATTTACCTAATTCTACAAATTATTTTACTATTTCTCAAGGAATAGTTCTTGCTCAAGTTTCTATGATTCTTCCAGGATAAGAACTTGTATTTATTCATGTTTTTGCATCATTTCAAATTATTACTCATAATTTCTTTAGTCAGCTATCAACTAGGTTTCATTTTACAAGAACTTTTATAGTTCATTTATCGTGTCTTAGATTCGCGCTGATGAATCATCCGGCTATATTAACATTATTTCCTATTATAGAGTCTCAAACGTAAGATAAATGCGCAATATGACTTCAATCTCAAAGAGAAGAGTTCTTTAATTCACAAGCATTTCCTATTTTACAATCATTTCAGATAACTGTATTTCATCTTATATAGGCATTGGGTCAGATAACTGTGTTTTCTCAAATATATACATTTCATTCTATATATGTTCCTGCCTTTAGAATACTTCATTTTCCAAGTATGATTTTCCCTTTTATTGTAACTCATTCTTCAACTTCTCATTCTATAGAAGTTTTTGTTAATTTTTCCAAGAAATGAGAATTTGCTTGAAGTATATCCCAAGGATACCCGACATCTATGAACTCTTTTTCGATTTTTATTAGATGGAAAGGAAAAGCTTTTACAAATAGGTTTATTGCATCAGTAATTTCTAATTCTCATCTTGGTGAAAGAGATATTTTTTCTATATATTCAAATATTTTTTCATTGAATTTATAAACTCATAGATTAGCTAGATTTCCTACAAACTCTGTAGGTTTTTCTATGATTTCCGTAGCTAGAGAATTTGAATCTTGTTTGAATACTCAATATTTTGAAGGATCAGTTACTTCTTTCACCAAAGCTCAGTAAGAAGCAAGAGTTGATATTTTTTCTAAATCAGAATAATCAAAAATAGAATCTCAATTTAGAAGTAGGAAATCTCAATTAACTTTTTCTCAAAGTCATTTTATAGCAGCAGCTGTTCCAGGAATATCACATTGCTCAAAGTAAGATATTTTTGTTCCAAACAATTCATTTCAAAGAGTTTCAGTAACTTTTTCTTTTTTATATTTTACAACGATTATAAATTCATCAACAAATTTAGCTAGATTTTCTATATTATGTTCCAAAATAGATTTACCAAAAATCTTTAAACAAGGTTTTGGGGTACTATTTGTAAGAGGTCTAAGTCTAGAACCTTCTCCTGCTGCTAGTATAATTGCTTTCATAAATTTCATAAAATAAAAAAGTATTTGCATAAATATACAAATACTTTCTCAAAAAGCAAAGATTTTTGACTAAAACGGAATATCTTCGATTGAAATTTCTTCTTCTTTTTTAGGACTTGATTTTTTTGCTGCAGGAGCAGAGAAAGATTCGCTAGAAGAATTGTCAGAGTAATCAGCATTTGAATCTCTAGAATCAAGCATAATCATATTTTCTCCAACTATTTCAGTTCTATATCTTTTTGTTC
>JAVHPF010000012.1:8185-10549 GCA_036170435.1 Patescibacteria group bacterium | reverse complement strand
GAATCAAGCATAATCATATTTTCTCCAACTATTTCAGTTCTATATCTTTTTGTTCCATCTTGAGCTTCCCAACTTCTAGTTTGAAGTCTTCATTCTATATATACTTTTTTTCATTTTTGTAAATATTGACCAGCAATTTCAGCTTGTTTTCCCCAAAGTACTACTGAGTGAAATTCACTTGCCTCTTGTCTCATTCCAGCCCCATCAGTCCAATTTCTGTTTGTAGCTATAGATAATGTAGCAACACTTTGTCCATTTGGAGTTTGTTTAACCTCAATATCTTGAGTTATTCTTCAAATAATTTGAACTTTATTTAAATCCATAATAAAAATTTATATAAAATAATAAACAAAAAGATAAAATAATTTATCCTCCATTTAATTATATGTTAAAAAGGAAAAAGGCAAATAAAAATATTATTTAATATAAATTTAATATGCCTAAAATATTATTTTTATATTTTGTCAATAAGTATTTTTTGGAAAGTGAAAATTTATATGATATTATTAATAAAAGTTTAAAAACTAAAACAAATAAAACAGGTGGGAACAAGTATATGAAATATGTTTTCTTGAAAAAGAGAATCAAATAAAAACATAAATGTAGATAATTTATTTGCATCTGATACTCCAAAAATGAAGCTTGAAAAATGAGCTTCATCTCTTGATTTATCTAATTTGTGAGCTAAAAAAGATGATACTTCTCTTATTACTATGGTAAATGATGTTTTACTTGAATGACTTAATAAAAAAGCATCAGATATACATATGGAACCATCTGAAAAATGATTTAGAATAAGGTTTAGAGTAGACGGAGAATTTGTTAATTATAAAATTATAAATAATGAATTTAGAGATGCAATTATTGCTAGAATAAAAATAATGTCTTATCTAAGAATAGATGAACATAGACTTCCTCAAGATGGTAAAATAAATTTCAATTTATATGCGGGGAAAAGTATAGATATGAGAGTATCTATTATGCCAACTATTTATTGAGAAAAGTGTGTAATAAGAATTTTGAAAAAAGATGAAAATCCACCAGCTTTAAATGAGTTAGGTATTTTGCCATACAATTCTACAAAAATAAAAAAACATCTTACAAATACTAATTGAATGATTTTAGCTGTTTGACCAACAGGTTCAGGTAAATCTACAACTTTGTTTTCTCTGCTTTCACAATTTGACCCAGAAAAAGAAAATATTTCTACACTTGAAGATCCAGTTGAATATAGAATTAAATGAGTTAATCATACGCAAGTAAATCCTGCAATTTGATTTAGTTTTGCTGAATGACTTAGAAGTTTACTTAGACAAGATCCAGATATAATAATGGTTTGAGAAATAAGAGATGAAGAAACAGCTAAATTAGCAGTAGAAGCATCAATTACAGGACATTTGGTATTTTCTACTCTACATACAAATTCGGCGGTTCATACGATTCAAAGACTTTTAAACTTATGAATAGATCCACTGCTAATTTCATCAAGTATAAAACTTATAATATCACAAAGACTTGCTAGAAAACTTTGTACACATTGTAAAGAATGATATACTCCAGATGATAGGGTAAAAGAAAAAATAATAGGCAAAATATGAAAATATATAAAAAATAAGGAAGATATGAAATTGTACAAGGCTCATGAATGAGGCTGTCCGCATTGTAACAATACTTGATATAAAGGAAGAATGTGAATTTATGAGGTCTTGGAAATAACTGAAAAAATAGAAGATTTACTTCTGAAATGAGCTAGTAAAACTCAACTTGAAATACAAGCAATTTGAGAATGAATGGTTCCAATTAGAGAAGATTGACTTCTAAAAGTAGTTCTTGGGGAAATATCTCTAGAAGAAGTATTATCTGTTCTTTGAGATACTTAGAATTTTATATAAAAATTTTGCAAAATTGTAGTTTTTGTGATAGAATAAACTTAGTTTAAATAAAACTTAAAAAATCCAAAAATGAACATAATGCTAGAACAATTTCTAGATAAATCTCCATTAGAACAAGCTGATAAGTTCGAGATAAGACAAATTTTTTATATGCTCCCTTCGGAAAAACAAATAAATTTTTTGGCAAATTGGACAAAAACAGAAAGCTTTCTTCTAAAATTAAGAGAAAATCTAATAAAAGAACAAGAAATACTACTTGGTAAAGCACTTGATAATATAGAAACAGCTTTATCAAATGCCAAAAGAAATTGAATAAAAAGATGAGTATCTGATGCAGTTACAAATCTAAGAAAAACCTTATAAAAAATAATTACTAAAACAAAAATAAAAATATGGCAGCAAAATCAGAAAGATTAGATTCACATTTAGAATCTCATCAAACACAAGATGTAATGGAAAAATTAGCTTGATT
>JAVHPF010000012.1:0-8085 GCA_036170435.1 Patescibacteria group bacterium | reverse complement strand
ATTCACATTTAGAATCTCATCAAACACAAGATGTAATGGAAAAATTAGCTTGATTGCAAGCTATGGGGATAAATCCAGAAGTATTTGCAAGATTTCAATCAAAAATTGAGGGAATTTTAGATAAGAATCCAGGTAGTGAAGATGTTATAGCAGGAGAAATAGGAAAATTATGATTAACTATGGAAAATACACTAGCTACTTATAAGAGAACTTTTTGAGGTCTAATGATGGCAGCTTCTAATAACCCTGATTGGAATCCAGATGAGAGTCTTGTTGCATAATACAAAAAACAAAAAAACCAGCTTTAAAATTTTAAAGCTGGTTTTTTTAATTATGTATTGAAATAAATATAAAAATTAGTAAAATAAAATATGTAAAAATTTATTTTACTAATTTTTAAAAATTATGAAATTAAAAGATTTAGTTTTGCTTGCTGGTGCATATATTGCTGGTAATGCTGTTGCGAGTGTTTATAACTCAAAAAAATGAGATGCTGTAAAAAAAGAAATAGTATCTGATAAAGATAATGCTTTGAAAATAGTTTGGAATAATGTGGTTGATATAAATAAAAAAATGTTTAATGATGTGAAAGAAGAAGTTAAAACTTTGGATACAGAAGAAATGAAAACAAAATTAATTGATTTAGCTGAAGAATTCAAAGAAAAAGCTCAAGAATTAATCAAAGAATTCAATGAATTAAAAGAAAAATGACCTGAATATGCTTCTGAAATTTATAAAAAATTAGAAGATATGTACAATGAGAAAAAAGAAATGCTAGAATCTTACAGGGAAGAAATTCCAGCTTTTGTTTCAGAATCAAAAGATAAATTACTTGCATATTTTGAAGAAACAAAAAAAGAAATAAAGAAATAAACACATATTTTTTACTTTCTTTTGACTATAGACGCACTTTTTATATAATACTGCCCGTATTATAATTTAAATTCTTACTCGCATTTTTTATGATAAGTTTTATAAAAGCCTCACTTAGAGAAATTAAACACGTTGTTTGGCCAACAAAAGCTGAAACTGCAAAATATTTTGTGGTTGTATTATCAGTACTAGTTTTATTTGGTGTATATCTATTTATTTTTAGTAACATATTTTCTTATGTTATATTTTTCTTAAAAGATACTTTAAAAAATATTTTATAATTTGTTAATTTTTTGATAATTTATGTTAAATAATCCTGAATGGTACGTAATTCAAGTTATATCTGGAACAGAAGAAAATGTTAGACAATCACTATTCCAAAGAAGAGAAAGTTTTGGTTTAGAAGATTTCATTCTTGATGTTTTTGTTCCTACTCATGATGTTGTTACAGTTAGAGCTGGTGGAACTCAAGTAAAAAGAAAGAAAAATATATTTCCAGGTTATATTCTAGTTCAAATGGTAGTTACAAATGAATCTTGGTATATAGTTAGAAATACTCCAAATGTTACTGGTTTCCTAGGAGCTTGAAATGTTCCAGTTCCTGTTTCTGGAGAAGAATTAGATAAATTAAAAGGAATGCTTGAAAGAAATGCAGAAACTTTTTCTACAAAATATCAAGTTTGAGAATTCGCTACTATTACAAAATGACCTTTTGAAGGTAATGAAGGAATCATCTCAGAAATCAATGAAAAAAAAGGTACTTTGAAATTAAATATAAATCTTTTATGAAGAGATACTCCAGTTGAATTGGATTTCACTCAAATAAAAGTAAAATAGTTTTACATTATGCAAAAAAGATTATACATAATTATTTTCTTATCTGTACTATTTATATTAAATCTTTTGGTTTATTACACTTCTTCTGACTACAGATTTTTCTTGAAAAAATTGAAGTATTGAAGTGATGAATTGATTTATACTGATAGTAAACCATTGTCAGATGAATATGTAATAAGAAATAATGTTCCAATAGAAATTATGTCATCTTCTGGAGTATCGAAAGATGCCTCATTAGATTATAAATTAGATGATACAGATAAAGAATTTATTTCATATTTTTCATGAAGTATAGTGGAAAAAGAAGTAGCAGAAAATTCACTTTTTTCTATTACTGAAGAATATCCAGATAAATACACTTTGTATAAATGAGAAAATATTGATATGTATTTTTTTGGAATTAAATCATTTGATTCTATGTATGATTTTTTCGATGTATTATCTTATGATAACCCTATTAGTCTAAAGAAATTTAAATTAAATGAGAAAAAATCATTTTTCATAAATTTAGACAAAAGTGACTGATACGTACGCTTTATTCTAGAATTCAAAAATCATTGTTATGGATTCAAAATAAAAAAATCACAATATAATCTTGTAAAAGATACGATATTAAATAAAATGAACTAAATTAATAAAATATTTTAATAAATTAAATTACAAAATATGAGCGAAATTATATATTTAACGCATGAGGGTCTTGAAAAATTACAAGCAGAACTATCATACTTAAAGAATGAGAAAAGAATGGAAATAGCTGCGAAATTGAAAGAAGCTATATCATTCTGAGATCTTTCTGAAAATGCTGAATATGCTGAAGCTAGAGATGAACAAGCTTCTGTTGAATCAAGAATTTTAGAACTTGAAGAACAATTAAACAATGTTGAAATAATTGAAGATCATAAGAAAAAAGAAAACAAAGTAAGTATCGGTTCAAAAGTAACTATTTCAAATGAAGGAAAAGAAGAAGATTATATAATAGTAGGTAGTAAAGAAGCTGATATTCTTAACAAACCAGCTAAAATTTCAAATGATTCTGAAGTTGGGAAAGCTCTTATTTGAAAGAAAAAATGAGATGTTGTTAAAGTAAAATCTCAAGCTTGAATAAATGAATATAAGATAATTGATATAAAATAAAATGAGAAAGGGTCGAAGGTTGTTTGCTTACAAAGTGCTTTTGACTCTTTTTTAAAAAATTATTATTTATTTTAATTTTTAATATTGTTATATTATGGAATATAATTTTTTCTATACATATTTGATATCTATTCCAGTAATATCATTTTTATTTGCTGTTACTTTTAAATGAGTTTCAACTTGGTTAAAAACAGGGAAAATCGATATAAAAAGAGCTCTTTGAAGCGGAGGAATGCCTTCAGTTCACAGTGCGCTAGTAGTTTCAACAACTACAGCAATGGCTATAAAATATTGAATTTCATCAGATTTGTTTGCAATAGCTTTATCGTTTACAGTAATCATACTTTATGATGCTATAAATGTTAGATTTGAAGCAGGACTTCACGCTAGTGCTATCAACAAACTTCTTTGAGAAAAATTCAAAGAACACTTATGACATTTGCCTTCAGAAGCTTTTGCCGGAAGTATATTATGAATAGCTACTGCAGTTTTTCTATATATCATCTAAAACAAAAAAAGATTAAGCTAGCCTTAGTCTTTTTTACTATTTTAAAACCTAAATTGATTTATAATGCTTTTTATATTTCTTCTTCTTTTTATAATCCTCTGTTTCTGATTTTTTTCTCTTGCTCCCTACGTTCCGACAAAGACTAGCGATTTAGAAAGAATCAATAAAATTCTAAATTTAAGCCCTTGGCAAACTTTCTATGAAATCTGATGCTGAGACTGAAAAGTAAGTCATTATATCGCAAAAAACAACCCAAACAAACAAGTAACTTGAGTAGAATATTCACTTCTATTCTATATCATTTCCAAGTTCAGAACTTTTCTACAACCACTCCCAAATCTCCACATAATCTACGCAAACGCACTCAAAGCCAACTTCTCAGAACCCGATGTTTTCTACGTATTCTGACTAGCAGAAAGTCTAGAATACAAGCTCAAACCAAAATTCGAAAAAGAAATGAAGTCTCAAGCCAGAGTAATTTCCTATGTATTTGAGATAAACTGATGGAAACACAAAGAAACAGTTTACAAGGAAAATAGTGAGGTTTTGAGTATTTATGTGTATGAGGGAGTTTAATATTTAAAAAATAAAAAAATTATGGAATCCTTAAAAAACCAATTATTAGTAAGTTTTGATAAAATATTATCTCCGTCTGTAATTACTTTTGTAAATCATTATCCTACATTATAAATATCATTAATGTTAGCTTATTGATTTTTCTGAGTTGTGATGCAATATAAACAAAATGAAATAAATGATTTTATTCAGATAATAATTAATAATCCTTGAATTTTTGCAGAAGAAATAATTGAAACAAAAGAGTTTAAAGATTGATTTTTGGTTGTTTTTGAAACTTATTTAAAAGAAAGAAATGATGAGAAAAGAGAAATTATTAAGAATATTTTTCTATGATTTACTAAATTACCACAAGATAAAAAAGAGAATTATGAACTTGAAAGATTATTAGATATTAGTAAAAAAATAACATTTTCTGAAATATTATTTCTGAAATATATTAATGAAAACTGAAGACTCGATTTTAAATCTAAAGAAAAATCTTGACTCAAATATATGACAACAGAATTATATAGTTTTTCAATTTGAGAACCATTATTAGAATTATCTGATACTAATTCATTCTGAGAAGTGTATAGTGATTTAGTATATTGATTAATATCTTTATGAATAGTAAAACAAATAAATAAAGAAAAATGAAATAGTTATGGTTTTGTTCCGAAAAATAGTAATAAAAAAGAAGAAGAAACTATGACTATAGAATTAACAAGACTTTGAAGAAATTTCATTTCATATATCAAAAAATAAAAAATTGTTCTAGAATATAATTTAAACTAATTTTTGATTTTTAATACAACATTAAATGTTAATTATTTTAACATTTAATGTTAAAAGTTTTGACAAATTATAAAAATTAATATAATCTTCTCTTATATAACTAATAATATTAAATATGATTAAAAATATAGAAATTCTTCGTAAAGAGAAAAATAAAACTCAAGATGAAGTTGCAAAATATTTATGAATTACTCGTCAAACATTTTCAAAGCTTGAGAAAGGAAATATAGAAATAACTTTATGACAAGCTGTTAAATTATCTGAGTTATTATGAGTAGATATTGATAATTTTTTATCATCTGATACTTGAGCAAGAATAACAAAAAAAACAGATTGGGAAAAATATAAGGAAATTATTAAATTTTTTATAGAATATTGAACTTGAACAAAATATAAAATAACTAAGACAAAATTAGCAAAACTTTGCTATTTAGCCGATTTTGCTTGGTATTATAATAATCTAGAATCTTTAACTAATTTAGATTATAGAAGAATACAACAATGACCAGTACCAGATGCTTTTTTTACTATGGTAGAAGAATTATTTAGCGAAGAATCTATATCTATAGAGATTGATGGAAATTCTCATTTAATATCTAATAAATGATATTCAGATACATCTAAATTATCTTTAGAAGAAAAATCGTTTTTAAAAAAGATTGCTGAAAAATGGAAATATAAAAATACTTCAGAAATAGTTGAATTCACTCACCATCAACTACCTTGGAGTATGTGTGACGACAAAGAAATAATTCCATATGTATTAATAACACAAGAAGAACCAGAAAATGTGTATTAATGACAAATATGTTTTATTAGTTGGTGAGTATGCTAATAGGCATTATATAAAA
The DNA here is from genome assembly GCA_036170435.1 of Patescibacteria group bacterium. Classification (GTDB taxonomy): domain Bacteria; phylum Patescibacteriota; class Gracilibacteria; order BD1-5; family UBA6164; genus JAQVPN01. The sequence goes on along the minus strand of JAVHPF010000012.1, from coordinate 2,526 downwards.
AGTTTTGAAAAGAAATATAAATCAGCTTGGTTAGAAACATGGAGTTTTATAGAAATTATGTGTAATAGAGTTGATAAATATTTATTGACGACAAAAGTTGAAAAAATTCATATTTGTGATACTTGATATATTGCTAAATGTGAATTTACAATCGCTTGATTAAATATGTCACCGAAAACTTCAGGAAATAGATTTATTGCTTATATTGATGAAAAAAATAAAACTATAATGATTCTTCTTTTATATGCAAAGACAGATTATTCAGGGAAAAATGAAACTGTTTGGTGGGAACAAACAATAAAGGAAAATTATAAAGAAATTTCTAATTTATTTAGTTGATTATAAAAATAATTAATAATTTTCAAACACAAAAAAATTGGCCTAGGGTTCAACCTAAGCCAATTTTTGATTTTTGTATATTTATATGGTCGGAAATGTGAGACTCGAACTCACAACCCCACGCTCCCAAAGCGTGTGCGCTAGCCAATTGCGCTAATTTCCGAGATGGTGGGTGTACCTGGAGTTGAACCAGGGACCTCAGCATTATCAGTGCTGCGCTCTAACCAACTGAGCTATACACCCTTAAATCAAAAATTACGAATACAAATTATTTATTGAAAAATTCGTAATTCGTAATTTTTAATATTGTTTTTAAATGGAGCGGGTAAAGGGACTCGAACCCTTAACCCTCTGCTTGGAAGGCAGATGCTCTAGCCAATTGAGCTATACCCGCTTATTTACTCAAATATTATTTAAGCGAGACAGATTTTATTTAAAACTTTTCTTAAGTCAAATTATTTTTTGAAAAAAGTATTTTTTGTCTTATTTAAGAGAAAGAAAAATAAATAAAAAATTTTTTGACTATTTTGATTTTACAAATATAATCTTTTGCGTTTTAATGGAACGAAAATCCATAAGATAAAAAACTTAGCCCCACTATTTTTTTTATTTATTATTATTATAAGATATTTAGGTACACTATGCCAATAACAAAATCTGCAAAAAAGGCTTTAAAACAAAGTCTTAAAAAACATTCTAGAAATGAACATTTCAAGGATTTATATAGAGAAACTAGAAAAATGTTTGAAAAAGCTATCTCATCTAAAAATGTAGAAGAAGCTTCTGCTGTAATAAGTAAATTACATTCAAATATAGATAAACTTGTAAAGAAGAACGTTTTACACAAAAATAATGGAGCTAGAAAAAAATCTAAATTCGCTGTTATGTTGAAAGGTTTAGAAACTTCTTTAAAAGCTTAATCACAAATCTATGGCTGAAAAAAAGAGAGCATTAAATAATGAAATCAAGGCTGGAATGATCCATCTTGTTTCAGAATCTTGAGAAGTACTATGAGAAATGATGTTAGATGAGGCTAAACAAAAGGCTGCATCTTTGAATCTTGACTTAATGGAACTTTGAAGAAAAGGTGATCTTACTATGGTTAAAATGCTTGATTATGGAAAATTTCTTTATAAACGAAAGAAACAAGACCAAAAAAATAAAGCAAAATGAAAAACACCAGATTTGAAAACAATAAGACTTACTTTCAAAATTAGTGACCACGATTTAGAAGTAAGAAAAAATCAAGTAGAGGATTTCGCAAAGAAATGACATCCTTTAAAGATTTCTCTTGTTATGAGATGAAGGGAGAATCAATATGAAACTATAGCTATGGAAAAAATGACTAAGTTTCTTGCTATGTTAGAACCTATCTATAAATTAGATGGAAGAATATCTAGAGCTTGAACAAGTTTAAATGCAAATATGCATCCAATAAAATAATTTTAATATTATAACTTTGTATTACTATGACACTAAAAACTAGAAGTGGTGTAAAAAAAAGAGTTAAAGTAACTTGAACTGGAAAATTCAAATTAGCTCATGGATCAAAAAGACACTTACTTAGTGATAAATCTAAGAAAGCTAAAGGAAGAAATAAATACGGTTTTATCGTAAATAAATCTGAAACTAAAAAAATAAGAGAACAACTTCCTCATTGTTAATCAAATTAGAGGAAATTCTATCAAATTAAATACTTAGGAGTTTTAAAATATTACACTCGTTTGTAATTACTTCTGATATTTATAAATTATAAATTAAAAATAATAAAATTATGGTAAGAGTTAAAAGAAGTCTTATGACTAGAAAAAGACATAAAGCTATGATAAAAGCTACAAAATGATATAGAATGATGAATTCTAAAGTTTTCTCAAGAGCAAAAAATGCTTGGATGAAAGCTTGATTGAATGCTTATATCGGTAGAAAAAGAAAGAAAAGAGACTTTAGAAGACTTTGGACAATAAGAATCAATGTTGCAACTAGAGAACTTGGAACAACTTATTCTAGATTTATCAATGCTATGTACAAAAAAAGAGTTATGTTAAATAGAAAAGTTCTTTCTAACTTAGCTATCTCAAATCCTACAGTATTTGCAAAAATCGTAGATTTCGTAAAATAGTAAAAAAAGAGGCTGACCTAAAGGAAGGCCTTTTTATGTTTTTAAATTAAATTATTATGATAAAAAAA
>JAVHPF010000011.1:0-5143 GCA_036170435.1 Patescibacteria group bacterium | reverse complement strand
GTCAAAATACTGAAAGCCTAAATAATACAATAGAAAAATTTGAAGAAATGCATTTTAATTATGAATATATAAGAGAACATGCGCTTTCTTTTGATAAAGAAATATTTATGCGAAAATTAAAACAATTTATAGAATCTAAAATTTAATTTTTAGATTCTATTTTATTATTGATACTTAAAATTCTAAAAAAAATCTTTATTTTTCTAAAAAATCTATATAATATAGCTTCTACTAAAGCTAGAAAACTACAAGTTTAAGGAAATAAAAGCATATTTATTTTTTGAAATTTGTTGTTTACTAAATGCTTTTAGTAGAAATTTTATATTTTTATTTTAAGTTTTTATGAAAAAAACGAAAATTATAGCAACTGTTTGACCAGTTACTGCTTCAAAAGAAAAATTACAAGAGCTTTATGATGCTTGAGTAAATATTGTTAGATTTAATTTCTCACATGTAGATTATGATTTTTTCTCATGAGTTTTACAAAATATCAAGGAATTAAATGAATCTGGAACTACAAATTTATCTACTTTACTAGATACAAAATGACCAGAAATCAGAACTAAAAAAATTGATGATAAAGTAGAAATAATTGCTTGAGAGGAATTTTATTTATCTACTATAAATGAAGAAAATAATATAGATACAGAAGGAAAAAAACTTCTTGTTTGTGATTATGAATATATTTTAACTGATATGAAAGTTTGAGATATAGTTGATATCGATTCTGGACTTCTAAAAGCTAGAGTTTTAGAAATATTGCCTGGAAAATTACTTATGACTCCACTAAATTCTCATTTAGTTTGAGGAAAAAGACACCTAAATCTACCAGGAGTTAAATTAAAATTACCAGGAATTACAGAATCTGATAAAAAAGATATTGAATTTTGAATAACAAAAGATTTTGATTTCATTGCTATGAGTTTTGTTAGAAGTAGAGCAAATATTTTGGAATTGAAAGAATTTTTGAGAGAAAATAATGCACCACATATAAAAATAATTTCAAAAATAGAAAATGAAGAAGCACTTGAAAATCTAGATGAAATTATAAATGAAACTCATTGAATAATGGTAGCTAGATGAGATTTATGAATTGAAATACCTATTGAAACTATTCCAGTTGTTCAAAAAATGATGGTAAAAAAATGTAAAGCTGCAGGGAAATTCGTAATAGTTGCAACTCAAATGCTTGAAACTATGATTGATAATCCAATTCCAACAAGAGCTGAAGTTACAGATATTTACAATGCTTGTATGCAAAAAGCTGATTGTACAATGCTTTCTGGAGAAACTACAATAGGGAAATATCCAATCGAAACTGTTGCTTATATGGCAAATATTCTATCATTTACAGAAAAATCTGTAAACTATGATAATCACAAAATTGAAGCTGATTTTTGAGAAGATAATAACAAAAGAGATTTAGTATCTGCTGCTGTAAGTCTTGCAACTGATATTGATGCAAAAGCAATTCTAGTTTTCACAAGAAGATGATTTATGGCTCGCCTTGCTTCAACTATGAGACCTAAAAAAGATATATATGCATTCTGTTATGACATAAAAGTTCTTAGATTCTTGAATATACTTTTTGGTGTAAGACCAATTATGATAGAAAAGAAATCAAACGAAGAAAATGTAGAAACAGCAATAGCTCAATTAAAAGCTAAAAAAGCTGTAGTATCTGGAGACAAGCTTGTTGTTGTATTTGATACAGAAAAAAACTGAGAATTAATTCCAAGTATTCAAATAATAAATTGTTAAGAAATATTTCAGGTATGGAACGATTGCATCGTTCCTTATTTTTTTGCCTTCAAACACAATATACAAAATAAAAATTGAAAAAAAAATATTTTTTTTTATAATGAAATCCAAGAATAATTTTTAATTCTAAAATTATGGCAACTATAACTATAGAAAATGTTCCTGATAATATAGTGAAAGCATTTTGAACGAATGTAAATTATAAAAAAATTACTGAATCTTTTTTACCTAAAAAAAGATTTGTTAATAGATTAAAATGACTATCTGTATCAGAAATAGAAACAAAATTTTATGATAAAGAAAAGGATACTTATTGACCATTTATGAATGAATTAGAATTTATTACATTTTTAGATAGAAAATAAATATGATAATAAAATCTAAAAAATCATTTGATAAATCATATAAGAAACTTGATTTAAAAATAAAAAATAAATTCAAAGAAAAGTTAAAAATATTTATAAAAAATCCTTTTGATAAAGTTCTTGATAATCATGCTTTAACTTGAAATTATAAATGAAATAGAAGTATAGATATTACTTGAGATTTTAGAGCAATATTTAAAGAATATCCAGATTGAACTTATGAATTTATAGAATTTATAGATATTTGAACACATAGTCAATTGTATTGATAAAAACAATTTTAAACTTAAAACCAACTTACACGAAAATGAAAATCTCTTATAAAAATTTGAAAAGATACTTAAATAATTTACCAGATGCTGATACTGTAGCAAAAGAAATAGTTCTTCACTTAGCGGAAGTTGAAGATGTACAATCAGAAAGTAAAAGCTTTGAAAATATAGTTTTTTGAAAAATTACAAAAATTGATACTCATGAAAATGCAGATTCTCTTAGAGTTTGCGCAGTTGATGTTGGAGAATGAGAAAATACTCAAATAGTTTGTGGAGGATCTAATCTAGAGCTTTGACAATCTGTTGCAGTTGCTAAACTTTGAGCATCTGTTTTATGGCATTGAGAATGAGAACCTGTTGTTATGAAAAAAACAGCAATTAGATGAGTTGAATCTTTTGGTATGATTTGTGCTAGTGATGAAATTGGACTTGCAAGAGAATTTCCTTCAAAATCTGAAAAAGAAATACTTGATTTGTCTCATTTCGATGCAAAAGCTGGAACTTCTATTGCTGATTTAATGGGAAGAAATGATTCAATAATGGAAATAGATAATAAATCAATAAATCATAGACCAGATATGTTTTCATATATTGGTTTAATTAGAGAATTATCAGTTTTATTTGCTGAAAAAATGCCTCTTGAATATAAACTTACTGATTTTTCAAATTTAAAAAACTTAGAAGTTAAAAATCATATTCCAGAAATAGTGAAAAGATATATGGCTTTGGAATTATCTGGAGTTTCAAACATAGATACTCCTGATTATATAAAAGAAGTACTATCATCTTTTGAAAAAACTTCAAAAGGTTTGTTAATTGATATGACAAATTATTCTCTTTATTTTTATGGTCAACCAATGCATGCTTTTGATTCTGATAAAGTTGAAGGAAATATAGAAATAAGATTTGCAATGCCTTGAGAAAAAATACTAGCATTAGACGATAAAGAATATGAACTTGGAGAAAATGATATAGTAATAGCAGACTCATCAAAAATACTTGCTATAGCTTGAATTATTTGAGGAAAAGACTCAGCAGTAACAGACACTACTACTAGAATTATTTTGGAATCAGCATATTTCCCACAAGATATTTTGAGAAAGTCAGGAAGAAACTTGTGAGTTAGAACAGATAGTTTAAATGTTTTTGAAAAAGATATTCCACTTGAAATGGCATCTAGATGAATGAGTTTAGTTCATGATATTTTAAAGAACTCTTTTCCAGAAATGAAAGAAATAGCTTTTGCTGATATTTATCCAAATAAACAAAAAGAAGTTTCTATAGATTTTGATATAAATTATATAAATAGATTAGTTTGAACATCTTATTCTAGAGAAGAAGCCCTAAATATACTTACTGCTTTAGGATTAGTGTTAGAATGAGAAAAATTAAAAGTACCATTTTGGAGAAAAGATTTGAATTACAAAGCTGATTTAGCTGAAGAAATAGCTAGAATAAAAGGTTATGATAGCATTACTCCAACTATTCCAAAAGTAAATCTAGGAGCAGTTGCTCAAACAAATACTTATAAATTAAAACAAGATTCGCGCACATTTTTCACTTCAAAAGGATTTTTTGATATGTATACTTATTCTTTTGTAAATGAAAAATTAGTTAATAAATTAGGATATTCAACAGACAAATGTGTATCTTTGAAAAACTATTTAAGTGAAGAATTATCTCATATGAGAAATTCACTTATTCCAAATTTGATGGCCCGAGTTGAAGAAAATTATAGAGATTTTGATAATTTGAATTTATTTGAAATAGAAAAAATATTTAATTATGGTAAAACTAAATCAGATATAATTGAAACTTATTCACTAGCTGGGCTTATATCAAGAGACGAAAAAATAGTTTACTATGAAATCCAAAATATAGTTTCTGATTTCCTAAAAACTATAGGAATTGATAAAATTGTTTTCGAAGAAGCTACAAATAAACCAAGTTATGCACATTCTGGAAGAACAGCAAAAATCATAGCAAGAGGGAAAGAAATTTGAATTGTTTGAGAAATCCACCCTCAATATTCTGCAAATTTTTCAACATCATCTAGAATTTGATTTTTCGAATTAGATGCTGAAATATTAGCTTCAATTTCATATAATACTCTGAAATATAAAGAAATTTCTAATTTTCAAGCAAATAATTTTGATCTTTCATTTGTAGTAGAAAAATCAGTAAAATGAAGTACTCTAGCAAATACAATATCAAAAATTAATCCACTTATTAAAAAAGTTGAACTTTTTGATATATATGAAGATGAAATGAAATTATGAGCAAATCTTAGAAGTTTGTCTTTCAAAATATTTATTCAATCAATGGAATGAACTCTTGATGACTCTATAAAATGAACTTTGATAAATGATATAATTGCAGCTGTTGCAAAAGTATGAGGAAAATTAAGATAAAAAATAAAAATACCGGTTTTTAAAACCGGTATTTTTTTGTGATTTACAATTTCTGTAGGGAACGGTTTTAAACCGTTCTGAAAAAAAGTAGAGACACATTGCAATGTGTCTCTACTTTTTTATATTATCCAATCAATTTCTTTTTTTCTTAACTTTTTCAATATTTCATTAGTTTTCGAAAAATGTTTAGATCAAAAAAATCATTTATAAGCTCAAAGAGGTGATGGATGAGCAGATTCTAAAATATAATGTTTTTTCTCATCAATTAGAGATTTTTTGCTTTTAGCAAAATTTCACCATAAGATAAAAATAATTCCCTCTTTTTTATCTGAAA
>JAVHPF010000010.1:0-5241 GCA_036170435.1 Patescibacteria group bacterium | reverse complement strand
ATATTTCAATGAGTAGAAAAGGCTACTGCATGTCTACCAAGTCTAGTTGGAAGAACGCAATCAAACATATCAACTCATCTAGCGATTCATTCTATTAAATCTTCTGGAGTACCAACTCACATTAAATATCTTGGTTTATGTTCTGGTAGTTCATCTTTCATAACATCTAGTATTCTGTACATATCTTCTTTTGATTCTCAAACAGAAAGTCATCAAATTGCGACTCAAACTGTAGGAAGATTTCAAATAAATCTAGCAGATTCTCTTCTTAAATCATCATAAATTACTCATTGAACTATTGGGAAAAGTGCTTGTGGATGAAGTCATTTCCCTTTTCTAATTTCATTATTTTTATTAACTTGTTCTAAACTTCTCTCCGCCCATCTATGAGTTCTGTCCATCGCTCATTTAGCATATTCATAAGTGCTATCTCCAGGTGCACATTCATCAAAAGCCATTATTATATCAGCTCACAAATTAGATTGAATATCCATTACTTTTTCCGGAGTAAAAAAATGTTTAGATCAATCAATATAAGATCTAAAGTGTACTCAATCTTCCGTAATTTTTACAAGCGATTGTTGGCTTTTCAACCCCGGGGTTCCAGAAACCCCGGGGTTAGGTCTCATTCATTGTCCAAGTGAAAAAACTTGAAATCATCCACTATCAGTCAATATTGGCATTTTTACATTAGCAAATCAGTGAACTCCTCACATTTTTGCAACTAATTCATCTCCTGGTCTAAGATAAAGATGATAAGTGTTTGCTAGTATTATTTGAGCTCACATTTCATCAAGCTCTTCTTTATGAATTCATTTAACTGTTGCCTTTGTTCAAACCGGCATAAAAATAGGAGTTTCTATACTCCCATGAGGTGTTTTCAAGATTCATGCTCTCGCATAATTTTCTGATTTTTCTAATTTAAATTCAAACATTTATTATTTAGTTAGTTCTTGTAATTTATGTATATTTTCCTCTTTTATTTCTTCCCTTTCTTCTAATTCTTTATTTGTATAAAATTTATGATCTTTTACAAATTTCAAAGAATAATGATACCAATCAGGATTAAGAATTTTAATATTTTTAATAGTTTCTATTTCTTTTTTTAATCTTTCTCATTTATCAAAAAAATCTATTCTTCATAAATTATCAGTATCTGCATCCTTTATTATAGATTCTAATATATTATTTGGTTGTCTTGTAATAATTGTTGCTAAAATAATATTTTCAACAATATTTATTTTTTCTTTTGGATACAAAATTGAATTTAGATAATTTTTAGCAATTTTAGCTCAAATTGGCTCATTATTATCATATTCTATAACAAATCAAGTATCGTGAAAAAGTGAAGCAATAGCGAGTAATTCAATATCGTCTAATGGTAAATTTTCTTGACTCGCTATATAAATACTTCTATACATAACTTCAAGAGTATGTTCATAATGATGATAATAATGATGTTCTAAAGGTCAAAGTAAATCATTAACATAGACAATGATTTTTTTGATTAAGTCTGAATTAATTAATTTTTTAATATCATCATTAAATGAATCTATATTTATTTCAAGTCAATTTATGTGTTGTAAAGGCATATTTTTTATTAATTATTTATAATTCTACTTATGTCATTATAAGCTATAATTATACTTAATCAAATCAAAAATACAAAAAATCAAGTATGAATTATTGCTTCGAGTTTTTCATTTATTGCTTTTTTTCAAAATAATTTCAAAACAATTCAATTTATAGAAAGAAATAAGAATCTTCCTCAGTCAAGTGCTGGAATAGGTAGTAGATTAAATATTCCTAAATTTATACTTATAATTGCTCAAATTACTAGTATTACAATAAAACCTTGTGGTACAATTTTTGCTATAACATCTACTGTTCATATAGGACCTGAAACCGAGGATATAGCATCAGCTCTTTCTTTTGGGGTTTCAGGGTTAAATATCTTTCTAGATAATATTCATAAAGCTTTTAGAGTAAGTAAACTTTGATTATATGTTTCAATACTTCAATATTTTATGGAATCTAGAATTCAATATTTATATTCAAAATTTCTATTTATTTCTAGATTTTCTCAAATATAAGCTCAAATTTTTCATTCTTTACTAGGAATTATTTTGATTTCTTTTTTATCTTTATTTCTTTGTATTTCTAAAATTACCTCTTTATTTGCATTATTTTTTATTGTTTTTTGAAAAAGTTTTAAATCAGAAATTTTTTGAGAATTTATTTTTGTAATTATATCATTATCTTGTAATCACGAAGCTTGCGCTAAACTTCAAGTTAATGGAGAAACTATAATTCAATCTTTTTTCGTGAATATTCAAGATTCTTTTGCTTGTTCAAAACTAGGAATAAGTTTTATATCTAAATTGGTTTCTATTTTTGAATTTATTCAAATTGGCTTAACTCAAACAAAAAATAGTATCGAAAATACTATTATTGCGAGTAGGAAGTTCATAGTAACTCAAGCTAATATCACTATAGCTTGTTGCCAAGCTGGTTTATTTAAAAGTGATTCTGGAGAATTATTTTCTGCGAGTAAAGATTTCATTTCTTCAACATTTCAAACTGGAATTTCTTCACCTCTTTCGTCATATATTTTCTTTCAATCATTTATAGCTGCTTCTAAATCTTCGTTATTAAAAAGATTTCAATCTTCATCATAAACTTTAAAAGTATGGATATTTTCTCAAGCTAATTTCACAAATCAACCAAGTGGCAACCAATTCAAACTATATAGAGTTCATTTTTTGTCTGTAAAAAGTTTTTTTGCTCTTGGCGGAATTCAAAGTCAAAATTCATATACCTTTACTCAAAAAATTCTAGCCGTTTTAAAATGTCAATATTCATGAGCTAAAATTATCACAGAAAACATTAGTATTGCTACAATTATTCAAAGAATCATATTTTATTATTTTAAATTTTATTTTAATGTATTTAGATAATAATCAAAAAATAAATAAATCCAAATTTTTCTTGACTTAGAAAAAAACTATATTAAACTTTTACAAGCAAAATAATTTTGCTAAATTATTATTTTTTAAACTATATATGTTTATGAAAACAAGAAATAAAAAAGTATCTTTATTAATAGCTTCTGCTATTTTCGTTTCTCCATTACTTGCTTCTGCTGATATGGATTCATCTACTTGAACTATGGATAATACTATGACTCCTCCACCAGCTATGGGACAATGACAAATGACGATGTCTTGATCAAGTTTATCTGGTTCAGGATGGCAAACAACAAGTGAAGATAGAACAAAAATTGACTATATTATGAAATCTTTAGAAGCTGAATTAAAAACAATCAGAGAATCTATAACTAAAGATAATATAGATGAAATGAAACAAAAAGCTCTTGATTTACAAGCAACTTATGTAGCAAAAATTGCTGAAGTTTTTCCAGATAGAGCTGCTGATCTTAAAAAAATGATTGATTACAGATTTACAATTTTCTTCAATAATCAATTTAAAATAAGAGAAGATGTAAAAGAAATAAAAGATAATGCAAAAGATGCTATTAATAAAGCCAAAGAAGCTTGAAAAGATGCTGTAAATAAAGCTAAAGAAATGGCTAAAAATGCAATTAATACAGCTAAAGATGCAAAAAAAACAGAAAACAATCAAGTTAGAACTGAAAAAAAAGAAGTTAAACAAGATTTAAAAGCTCAATATAAAGCTAGATTTATTGCACAATTAAAAAATAAACTGGATAATATTCCAGTTGAAAAATTACAAATGGTAATAGATAATATTAAAATAAAAAGAGCAGCTATAGATGCTAATACACAAATATCAGCTACAACTAAAGCTAAATATTTAGCTCAAATTGATGCATTACTTGAAATTTTAAATGAAAAAGTTTCAGCTTCAACTGATACTCTAGATATAAATAAACTTATAGATGATGCTACTAATACAAATTCATCAACTTGAACTACAACAACTGTGACTCAATAATTTTTTCTAAGAAAATAAAAAAAATCGGATTTCTCCGATTTTTTTTATTTTCATTTTTTATATTTAATAAAATCTTTTACAAAAATCTGCATAATAGCTGTTAGTGGAATTGCTACAATTATTCAAACAAGTCAAGCTAAAGTGGCTCAAATAGTCATCATAATTAATACTAAGAAAGGTGATAAATCTAAAGACTTAGACATTATATAAGGAACTAATAAATTATTTTCAAGTTGTTGAATTACTATATATAAAATCAAAATAACAAAAAATGTAGTTGGTCACATAGAAATAGCAATTGCTAAAGCCGGTATAAGAGCTAGTATTGGTCACAAGTAAGGAACAAATTCCATAAGTCATGATATAAGAGCTAGAGTAAAATTATTTTGTAAATCTATTCAGAAAAAACTAAGAACAGTAAGTGATATATAAACTAAAGTAAATATAGATAATGAAAGTAGAAATTGTCATTTAAGCCATTCATATAAAGAATTTATTATAGCTCATTCTCTAGTTTCTATATATTTAGATACATTTGTTGGAATTATTGTGTAGAAAAATGATTTAATTTGAGTTCTTTCAAGAATTATGAACAATGTCATAATAAGAACCATAAAAAAATCAAATAAAGCTAATCAAATTGAAGTAATTATATTTGTTCAAGCTGAAGCAACATCTCCTATATGACTAGCAATAAATTTACTTATACTTGAAAAATTATCTTTTAATACTTGAAATATAGTATTGAAGTCTATATTTATTAAATATTTTTTTGATACAGCTAATATTTCTTTAGGTAATCCTAGTCAATCAATCCCATTTGCATGATAAGATATAGCTAAATTATTTACATAATTTTGTAAATAATTTATAAACATAGAACTTTGAGTTAAAAGTATTGGAACAATAGAAAAAATGGCCACTAAAATTAAAACTATTAGTGCAACATAAATAATAATAATTCAAATAGAATCAGGAATTTTATGTTTATTTAATTTATTTAAAAATGGAGAAAAAAGTAGAGTCAGAAAAATAGAGAAAAATAGTAAATATAGAAAACTAGCAATAGAATAAAGAAAATATAGAATCAAAGCAAAAGCGATGATAATTAATAATTTTATAGAAAATACTTTATATTCATTTTCTTTTATAGTTTTGTCTTTTTGCGTAAGCATAAATAAAGGATAATTATTAAATAATTATCCTTTATTATAAAAAAACTTATAAAAATACAAATTTAAAATTTAGTAATTCAATATAAAATCT
>JAVHPF010000009.1:1872-5283 GCA_036170435.1 Patescibacteria group bacterium | reverse complement strand
TTATTCTGATTTAACTAATTTATATAATAAAATTATCCAACTTACTCCCTCTCCTTTAAGGAGAGGGTCGGGGTGAGGTCTTTTAAAAGAAGATGAAAATGTTGCTAGTGGGATTCAAGTAGCAATTATGGCTCCAACAGAAATTCTTGCTCGTCAGCATTTTGAAGGGATTTCTGAAATGCTTCTTCAATTTAAAATTTCATCTCATTTACTTGTATGAAGCACAACAGCGAAACAAAAAGAAAAAGTAAAGGCAGATATAAAACAAGGAAATATTGATGTAGTTGTTGGGACTCATGCTCTACTTGAAGAATCAGTAGTTTTCAAAAATCTCTGATTTGTAGTTATAGATGAACAACATAGATTTGGTGTAAAACAAAGAGAAATTTTGGAAAAATGACTTGGAAATTTATCATATATTGTTCCACATTCTTTGAATATGACAGCAACTCCTATTCCAAGAACTTTGGCTTTAACTATTTACTGAGACCAAGATTTATCAATTTTAAATGAATATCCTGCTGGCAGAAAACTTATTCATACAAAAGTACTTACAAATGAAAATGAAAGAAATCAAATTGAACTTTTTATAAGAAATGAACTTGAAAAATGAAGGCAAGTTTTTTGGATTTCTCCACTTGTAGAAGAATCAGAAAAATTAGATTTAGCAAATGCTATAAGCACTTATGAAAGTTTGGTAGATATTTTTTCACCATTTACTGTTTGACTACTTCATGGTAAAATGAAGCCAAAAGAAAAAGAGGAAATAATGAGAAATTTTTCAGAAAATAATATACAGATTTTGTCATCAACGTCAGTAGTTGAGGTTGGTATAAATATTCCAAATGCGACAATAATGTGTATAGAATGAGCTGAAAGATTTGGTTTATCGCAATTACATCAATTTAGATGAAGAGTAGGAAGATGAAAATATCAATCTTATTGTTATCTTTTTCCTTCAAAATGACAAAAAACAGATAGATTAAAAGCTATGGAAAAAACAAACAACTGATTTGAATTATCAGAAATTGATTTAAATCTTAGATGACCTGGGGAAGTTTACTGAGTAAGACAATCTTGAGTTCCAGATCTAAAAATTGCCTCACTTACTGATTTATCTCTAATTTCTGATATTAGGGAAGATATAGAAAATATGTTTAGAAAAAAATAAAGATGAAATTTCATCTTTATTTTTTTAATATTCCATTTTAGCATTCTTCAAACTTAGTATTTCTTTTTCATCTTTATTTAAAAATATTTGTTTAATTACTCAAGCTAGAGAATTCGCTATTGATTTAGCTATGATTTTCTCATTGTTTGAGAAAGATCTAAATTCTCTTCAAATAAGTAGAAATCATAAATCATCTCAGCCGATACTTATCCTATTTACAGTTATAGAATCTTTTTCATTTATATTTGCTAATTTATAAAGTTCTTCTAGATTCAAAATTGGGTCTCATTCTATTCATATATTTAGAAATTTTCAAGGGATTCTAGAGTCATACTTAATATAAAAATAATTTTTTACAACGGAATGTTTTTCTATATATATAGCATAATCAGCATTTATAAGAGTTTGAATTTTATCTATAATCGGAATTATTGTATTTTGATCTATTGTTTTTAATTCTCTTATTGTATTATCTATTTCGTAGTTTATAGCAATTTGAGCATTAGTTTCATTTAATCTATTATTTGTTTTATCAATTATATGAAAAAGCAGCTCAGTTCAGCTTTCTGGATTTTCTTTTATATAATTTTTTAAATCATTTTGTCATTCTATAAGCAAAAGTTCCGTTTTATCAATAGCTGTTATTGATGTCTTTTTTTCTTCATTTTTCTTTAGAGATCATTCTCAGAAAAAATCTCAAGTTTGCAATATTGCTAATTCTTTTGTATTTTTTTTCTCTAGAGAAGTGTATTTTTGAACTGATAATCTACCAGATTTTATTATATATAAATTAGTATCTAAATCTCATTCATCAAAAAGTTTTTCTCACTTTTTCAGATTTTTTTTAGAAAAAAGAGGACTTTTTTCATAAGATCCAATATTTGCTAGAATAAAATTATCATCGTGTTTTAAAATAGCATTCTTTAAAGTACTTAATTTTTTCTTATTAAGTGATTTTTTATCTATATTTGGAGCAATTTCATTTTTTAAATCATCAAATACATTAATCTCATTGATGTTTTCATTTGTTTTTATTTTTTCCATAAAAGTGATTTTTAAAGATTTTTTTAAAGCATATAAATTCATTCTTTATCACGAGCATAACTTTCCATTGTAGCTTTATCGATAATTCATTTTTTATATAATATAGATAAATATTTATCCATGATAATCATTCCTTCTTTTCCACCGATTTCTATAACAGAATATAATTGATGAGTTTTTCCTGTAATTACTAGATTTCTAACGGCATCATTATTTATAAGAATTTCTCTAGATGCTATTCTTCAATCTTTGTCACATCTTGGAACAAGTCTTTGAGAAACTATTCAAATAAGACTTAGAGCAAGTTGCATTCTAATTTGTTCTTGTTGTCCAGAAGGAAATACGTCAATAATTCTATCAATACTTTGAACAGTATCATTTGTATGTAGAGTTGATAATACAAGATGACCAGTTTCAGCCAGAGTAATAGCTGCTTTTATAGTTTCAGGGTCTCTCATTTCTCATACCATTATTACATCTGGATCTTCTCTAAGAGCAGCTCTTATGGCTTCTGGAAAACCTTTTGTATGATTACCAAGTTCTCTTTGATTTATTAGTGATTTTTTTGAATCAAAAGAGAATTCCACTGGATCTTCAACAGTGATTATATGTTTTTTGAAATTTGAATTTATATAGTCTATCATAGCTGCTAAATTAGTTGATTTTCAGCTTCAAGTAGGTCAAGTTACTAGAATAAGACCTTTATTTTTTTTACACATTTCTTTTATAGTATCACCAAGACCTAAATCTTCAAGTGTTGGTATAAGAGTTGGAATTATTCTCATTGCTATAGAATATCCATTTGTATCCATATAACAATTTACTCTGTATCTAGCTTTATCTTCATATTTATAAGAAGTATCAAGCTCAAAATTTTCTTTGAATTTTTCAAGTCATTCTTTTTCAGCTATTATTGTGATTATTTCTTCAATATTTTCCAAACTTAAAATAGGAGTATTGATTTTCTCTCCATTTATTAGGGTAGTTTCAACGGTTTCCAAATCTCAATTATGATGTCTCATAATTACTTTTTTCCCAGTTCCAAAATGGATATCAGGGTATTTGTTCTCGTTTGATATTTCAAGTATTTTTGTGAAAAATTCTGCAATAGTCATAGCTCTTGTATTAATATTAAATATACAAGAAAATTCTAACATAATAAATAAAAAATAGCCAAATATTTAGTTTGACTATTT
>JAVHPF010000009.1:0-1772 GCA_036170435.1 Patescibacteria group bacterium | reverse complement strand
AGAATTTTCATTTCTTTTCTATAAGTTCATCATAAGTTCATATTTCGGCAATCTTTCCTTTATCAAGGACAAAAATACGGTCTACTTTTTTGATTGTTGAGAGTCTGTGAGCTATGATTATAGAAGTTTTTCATTCAAGTAATGTTTCAAGAGATTTTTGGATTTCCATTTCAGTTCTGTTGTCTAATGCTGAAGTTGCTTCATCAAGAATAAGAATTTCAGGATTACGCAAGAAAATTCTAGCTATATTTAACCTTTGTTTTTCTCATCAACTAAGTTTTAAGCCTCTTTCTCAAATAATAGTTTCAAGTCATTTTTCTGATGAAAATACAAAATTTGCTTTTGCTTTATGAAGAGCAGTTTCTATTTCTTCTTTACTTGCATCAACTTTGGCAAATTGCATATTTTCCAGAATACTTGTATTAAATAAAGTATTGTCTTGCATAACTATTCCTATATGTTTTCTTAAAGATTGTTTTGTAATATTTTTAGCATCAATTCAATCAATTTTTATAGTTCATCCATTTATCTCAAAAAGTCTAAGAAGTAATTTTGCAATAGTTGTTTTACCGCTTCAAGTACTTCAAACAAGTGCTATTTTTTCTCCAGGATTTATAGTAAAATTTATTTTTTTTATTACCTCTTCTTCACTTCATTTATATATGAAGCTTACATCTTTGAATTCTATTTTTCACATAATTTTTTCTATATCTTTCGATTTTTCTAATTCAGAGTCTTGCTCAATATTATCAAATTCTTCATATATTTTTTTAGCTCATTCTAGATTTTTTTGGATATTTTGTAATTGTCCAAAAATTGCTCCAAGTGGATAATAAATATATCAAATATAAGAGAAAAACAAGAATAAAGTTGCAAAATTTAGACTTCATTTACTTATAAGATATAGCCCAGTTCATATAACTAAAAATCTAGAAATGTTTATAAGGAATTGCATATAAATATCAGAAATTGCCCATCTTTTTGAAATTGGTAATTGTAAATTTAGACAAGTTTCTTGTATGTTTTCCAAATCAATCGATATATTTTTTTCAAAATTTAGAGTTTTAACCAAAGTTAAATTAGTAACAGCATCTCATAACTTTCAAAAAAAAGAATCCCGTTTTACATTTAATTCATTTTGGAGGAAACTTGTTTTTCCGCCAAAATAATATCATATTAATGTAGCAATTGGAATAACAATAAGAGTTGCTAAAGCCAAAATTGGATTTACAATTATAAGAAAAATGCTTATAAAAAATATACTTATAAAAGAAGGAAATATATCAAGAAAAAGGTTGAAAATAACATTAAACATTCGGTCCATTCATCTATCAAAAATTTTATATATTTTTCCAGATTTTTTATTTAAGAATTCTAATTCAGTCATTCTTAAAATTTTGTCTTTATAAATATTTGCTTGATTTGTATAGAAATAAAGATCAGTTTCAGCTACCAAACTATATCTAAAATAGTATCTTATAAGAGAATTTATTATTATATATCATATCCAAACAATGAAAAATATAATTACTTCATTTGTATTAAATACTCAATTTTTTATAAAATTTTCTATATAAGATATTATTTTTGCTGCAAAAAGTGGTTCAAATCGGGCTATTATAGTCGTAATAAATCAAACAAAAACAAGAAAGTAAAATTTCTTGTTTCATATAAATTTTTTGAAAGTATTTAGTAATTTTTTTAGAGTTTCAGAGTAAGTCATATTATTTTTTAAGTGATACAACAGTTTCTATGTGATGTGTATGAGGAAA
>JAVHPF010000008.1:0-1148 GCA_036170435.1 Patescibacteria group bacterium | reverse complement strand
ATTATTCTTCTAATCAAGAAGCTCTTTCAAGCTTTTGTTGTTCATCAGCAAGTGCTAATGCTTCTATGATATTTCCAAGTCTTCAAGCCATTATTTGAGGAATTCCTGAAAAGTTTTGACCAATTCTATGGTCTGTAACTCTGTCTTGTGGGAAATTGTAAGTTCTAATTTTTTCAGATCTATCTCAGCTTCAAACTTGAGAAAGTCTTTCTTCTCATCTTTCACGAGAAATTCTTTCTTGTTCAGCTTGGTAAATTTTAGATCTAATTATTTGCAGGGCTCTTTCTTTGTTTTTATGTTGAGATCTTCATTCTTGTACAAATACTGCAACTCAAGTTGGAATATGGACCATATGTATAGCCGAATCTGTTTTGTTTACATGTTGTCATCCAGCCCCTGATGCACGACAAGCTTTGATTTCCAAATCTTGTTCTCTGATTTCTACATCGACTTCTTCTACTTCTGGTAAAATTGCTACAGTTATAGCTGAAGTATGAACTCTTCATTTACTTTCTGTTTCTGGGATTCTCTGAACTCTATGAACTCCTGATTCATATTTAAATTTAGAATAAGCTCAATCTCATTTTACTTCAAAAACGATTTCTCTATATCCTCCATTTTCTGATTCACTTTGTTCCATAATTTCAGTTTTAAATCCTTCTGATTCAGCAAAAACTAGATAAGCTCTAGCTAATTCTCAAGCGAAAAGAGCCGCTTCTTCTCAACCAGTTCCAGCTTTTACTTCTACTATAATATTTTTATCATCATCTTCATCTTTTGGAAGTAGTGAAATTTTGATTTTCGCTTCTAAATCAGCTATTTTAGCTTCATTTTCTTCTCTTTCCATTTTAGCAAGTTCTCTCATTTCTTCATCTGATTCAGTTTCCAAAATCATTTTTGCTTCATCCAAAGAAACATGAGCTTGTTTATATTCTTTATAAAGGTTTACAGCTTCTGAAATTGCTTTTTTTCTACTTGATACTTCTTTAACTTTTTTTTGGTCAGAAAAAATAGAAGGATCCGATAATTGAGCCTCTAGACTTTCGTACTCTAAAACAAGTGCATCTAAATTAAATTTCATATGATTATTTTATTAAGTTTAAATTTTGCCCATAGTATATAGAAAAGTGCTTATAAATCAAATTTAA
>JAVHPF010000007.1:0-5602 GCA_036170435.1 Patescibacteria group bacterium | reverse complement strand
CATTTAGTCTGTGAAATCTAAATATTACAAATACTTTATCTCCAACAGTACTTGTAGCAAATGTAGTACCAGTTAAGCAGCAAATGCAATTAACTCTAAATAACACTATAGTTGCTTGAGATACTATTTCTGTTGATGTAAATTGAACTATTTTAACTCAAGTATTTAATACAGATGAAGCTACAACTCTAGCAGCTTTAAATACTCAAATAGACTGAGTTTCTGGAATAAAATCTACTCTTGTATGAAAAGTATTTACTATAGAATCAAGAACTGCAGGAACTCCATTTACAGTTTGAAATCTAACTACTTCAGGTTCTACAATTTCTTCAAATATTATTAGCCCAGTTACTTTAGAAACAAAAGCTTGATTAAGCTTCATAGTTAATGCAATTCCTACAACAGGGGATTACTTGGATCTTTGAACTTGTCATGTTACTTTTATAGCTGGATCTGGAACAACAAATGATTGTTCTACGAGTAATGCTAATATTGATACTACTTGAATTATTGACACTTCAACCGTTGCTTCTTTAATTAGAGGATTATCTTCAGTAAGTGATTCTGTTCATGGAAGTTTAGCTATAAGTGGAATAGGATCTAATGTAATAGTAAATGCTACTACTACACCAGCTTCTAATGGAAACATTAATTTAGCTTATTCTACTTGAGTATCTTCTGTAATTTACACTCCTTGAATAGCTCCTATTGCAGGAATTCAAACTTTAAATTTACCTAGAGCTTTTGCTCCTGGTGATACTTTTACTACTATTATAAATAACATTACAGTTACTCAAAATTTTGCTTCAACATCTGGAGTTTCATTTGATAACTTAGTAAATCAAATAAATTCTCTACCAGATTTATCTGCTACTTGAGCAAATAATCAAATTACAATTACTGCTAATTTAAATAAAACTCTTACAGTTTCGGGGGCAAATTTCCAAAACACTGCTAGTCCACTTCTAATTATTTCAAACCTTACTGCTGTTGCTGAGAAAAAAATAATTAGTTTTCCATCATCAATTTTAGCAAGTGATGAAATTCAAATAAACATTGACGGAACTAATATTATTTCTTCTGGAACAACAACACTTGATGATTTAGTTTCTCAAATCACAGCTAATACTCAAGTTAATGCATCATTATCTGGAAGTTTATGACTTGTTCTTGAAGCAAAAAATGCTGGAACTTCATTTAATGTAAATTCTACAAAAATTACAAATACTAGTACTTCTACAACTACTCAAATAAATGTAGCATGAATTGCACAAGTTAATACTTTAACTGTTCCATTTACTGTAGTTGCTGGTGATACTTTAACAGTAAATATAAATGGGAATCCAGTTTCTCAAGTTTTTGTATCTGATGAAGCAACAACTTTAGCTGCATTAAACACAAAAATTGATGCTTTAGCTGAAGTGAATTCTTCAGTTGATACGACTACTAAAATTTTTACTATCACTTCAGCTACTCCTTGAATTTCTTTTACTGCAAGTTTAGCTGGAACTTCTACAACTATAAATGGAACAAACATTGAGCCAAATGTAGAAAATGTAGCACAAGTTGATAATTTAGTTGTAAATAGAGAAATAGCTGCAGGAGATAATTTATCTCTATCTATTGCTGGTCATATTTTGACTCAAGCCTTTGATACTGATAAAACTACTACTCTAAATGCTTTAAATACTCAAATTGATGCTTTGTCTGAAGTTTTATCAAGCTTTGATGGAAACTCTACATTTACAATAACATCTAGTACTGCTGGAACAGCATTTACTACTGGAATTTTGACTATAAATTCAACTTATCCAAGCCTAAATCAAGTTGCAAATGTTCCTGCTGTAGCACAAATTGATACTTTGACTTTATCTAGAAATACAATTGCTTGAGATAAATTATCTCTTATGATTGATTCTGGTTCTCTTATTAATACAAGTTTTTCAGGGACAAATACTGATACTGTAGCTGATTTTGCAGCAAATATAAATGCTTCTCAAACTGGAGCTGTTGCAACAGTTTTAGGAAATACTATTACATTTACTGCTTCTGTAGCAGGTGTTCCATTTATTATAAATTCATTTGTACTTGAAAATACAAGCCTTGGAAATACTACTACAAATAATGTAGTTGCTGTAGCTCAAGAAGATGAATTTCCTATTCCTACATTTGTAGTTTGAGATACTATTTCTACAACTATAAATGGAACTGGAATTACTCAGTCATTTAATACTGATAATACTACTACTATTTCAAATTTACTAAATACTATAAATACTTCTGTTCCAGAAATAACTGCAACTTACAATAGTGCAAGTGGAATAATTAATCTTAGAGCAAATACTCCAGGGACTCCATTTACTATAAGTGATGTTTCTATTATAAATACTACTACTCCAGTTTTGGAAACTGCAAATGTTCCAGCTGTTGCACAAGTTGTAGAATTTACTCCATCTGGATCATTAAGACAACAAATAACTTTTAGAACTACTGTGGATTGAGCAGATTATGATTATACTACTTCATCTGGTGAAACTATTTCATCTCTTGTGTCTGGAATTGCAGCATTATTTGCTACAAGCACTTGAGTTTTAGCTACTACTACAGCAAATTCTGTTGTATTAACTGCTGCCACTCCTGGAATAGCTTTTACATATGATTCAAAAGTACTTGATACTATGCCACCAATTGTTTCTTCTAGTATAGCTGTAAACCAAACTCTTAGAACAAGTCAAACTTCTGTTTCAAATGTTTCTATAAGTGAAGATGGTGATATCTATCTAGTTTTATCTGGAGCAACTATTACTTCTACTTGAGATTTACTAAATGCTGTAAATTCTTGAAGCTGATTCTTGGCTCAAAAAGATGCTATGGCAAATACTTACTATAATGTAACAGTTCCTGCGGGAATTGTTGATTGAAAATATAATTTTATAGCTTTGGATATTTATTGAAATATCTCTCAAGTAATTGATGGATGGCTTACAGTTGATAATACTCCACCAAGTATAAATATAACAACAGCAAGTGCTCAAACAGTTAATACTGATACAATTATTGTAACTTGAACTACTGAAAGCAATATTTTAGTTAATGTTGCGGGAATGAATATATTTTCTGATTGAGCTGGGAATTTTTCAAAAGTTGTAACATTAAATCATAATACTTTAAATAATATTTTGATTCTTGCTACTGACCCAACAGGAAATGTATGAACTGCAAATTTTTCAGTTACTCATGATGATTTATCACCAAATCCATTTACATTTTCAGCTCCTGCATATACTAATTCTTGAATTGCTCAAGTTTCAGTAAATACAGAAAATTCTTTACAAGTTGAAGCTTACTCTGGTGCTACATTGTTAGCTACAGGAACTACTACTAATTCTGGAAATATCTCATTTGATTTAGTATTAGATACAAATACTGTTAATAATTTTCATATTGTTGCTACAGATTTAGCAGGAAATACAAGTTCTGGAAATATTTCAATTGTACAAGATTCTATTGTTCCAACTACTATTTTAGATGCTACTCCAAGTATAATTCATGCTGGAAGTCTAACAGTTTCTGGAAATACTGAATCTAATGCAGCAGTAGTTGTTACAAATTCTGGATTTACTTATATTTGAACTGCTGATGCTTCTGGAAATTTTGCAATTGATATTTCTTTGGAATCTGTTGCTTTGGCTCAAACTTTAAATAATATCACAGTTACTGCTACTGATTTAGCTGGAAATACTTTTTCTACTGGGCTTAGTATAACTGAAGATAGTATTCCAAATGCACTTATTATTGGAACTCCTAATAATATGTTTGTTCAAAATACGGCTTTTACTCTAACTTGAACAACTAAACCTGGTGCAACAGTTGATATTAATTGAACTCCAGCTCTAAATACTTCTTGAAATTTTTCTTGAGATATTACTTTAAATGCTAATTCAGCAAATTCTTTACTTGTTAGCTCAAGCGATCAAGTAGGGAATACAGTTACTGGGACTTTAACAGTTATTCATGATTCTATTGCTCCAAGCCTAACTATTACTTCTGGAACTACTCCTACAAATGTGACTCTTGTAAATATTACTTGAACAAGTGAAGCTAATACTCCAATTGTAATTACTGGAGGTTCAGGAACTTTTTCACAAGTAACAGATGCTTCTGGAACTTACAATATTGCAGTTGATTTAAATGCAGGAATTTTAAATAATTTAACAGTTTCAGCTATAGATTTAGCTTGAAATATTGGAACTTGAACAATTTCTATTTTCCAAGATCCAATTGTTAATTTCGTAAGTTTACCAGTATCAGGAGCAAATTATGTAAATACTGATACTTTCACAATTACTTGAAATACTAAAGCTTTTGCAAATGTTACTGTAAATTGAGCTTCTGGATCTTTAAATCTAGTTGCTGACTCATCAGGTATATTTAGTGGAACAATTGTTCTAAATCAAAATATGCAAAATGATATAGTAGTTTCATCTATTGATGCAACTTTAACTAGTTCAACTTGAGGATTTACAATTATTCATGATTCTATTGCTCCAACAATTTCAAATCTAGTTTACCCAAATGCTACTAATATTGCTAATGCTACAATTACTTGAGATGCTGAAATAGGTGCTATAATAACTGCAACTAGCGGAACTTCTTCAATTAATACTGTGTCAGCTTCTGGAACATTTACTCTTAATTTTCCACTTACTATTAATTCTACAAATAATATAGTTTTAACAGCAGCTGATATTGCAGGAAATATTTCTTCTGGTTCAACAATTTCTATCTTACATGATAATATTGCTCCAGTTGTTGCAAATATTTCTGTTACACAAAGTCTTGTTTGAACAAATATGCTTTTGAATTATTCTTTTGATACAGATAAAATAACTGATTCAACTATATATATTGGAACAGGAACAAATGTTTTAGCTACTTTAGTTGCATCAGATGCTACTCTTGCTAGTCAAACTCGCATCGGAACTATTTCAGGATTTGATTCAACAAAGGCTTATTATTATTTCATATCTTCTACTGATGTAGTTTGAAATAATACAACAACAACAATAACTACAATAAATGCTATTCCAGTTGTTGTTCCTCCTGTAACTCCTCCAGTTGTTTATTCTGGTTGAGGTGGTGGTTGATCAGTTTCTCGTGATTATTGTCCATCAGGGGATTACTCATATTCTTATTATGATAATTCTTGTTGAGTAAAACCAGCTAGTTCTACTGGAACTACAAGTTCTCATACTTCTACTGGAACACTAATCTCTACTTGAACTATAAATCAAACTAATTCTTCTAATACTGTTTCTCAAGTTGCTTCAAAAGCTCCATATAAAAAATATATCAAATACAGAGGATATTTTATACTTGATATAAAAAATTATAAAGATGAATCAGTTTTTAGAAAAACAGCTTTTGATATAATCAGAAATGATAAAATAAGTGCAAAAGATAAAATTGCTATTATGAACAGACATAATTCATTACTTGAAGCAAAATTTGCTCTTGATATAGCAAAAGATCAAGCTGCTGATTTAGCGGATAAATATATTAAACGATTAATTATATTCAATGCTTACTATGAAAGAGTAGC
>JAVHPF010000006.1:54476-62042 GCA_036170435.1 Patescibacteria group bacterium | reverse complement strand
ATATAAATTAACTCTCAGCATATTTACAAAACCCCTAATTTCAAGTTTTTCTTGAAAAGTAAGCCAAAAATTTAAGATAGATTTAATATCAAATACTTTTATTGCTTTATGTAAGAGAAGAAATAAGTATAGAAAAATGATGTTTTTTAAACAAGGTGAATATAGCTTTTATTTCTATTTAATTTCTTTAATCAAAAAACTGTAAAAAATTTGATTTTATTTAAAGAATTTATATAATACTCTTGTATCACCACGAAAGAGATTCCGAAAAGTGTCAGTGCTTTAGGCCGTCTCTTTTTTTTGTTTTCTTTTTTTGTATTCAAGCCTTTCTCTTATATCTGGAACACTTAAAGTAATAGAAAAACTGTCTTGTATTTGCCTGTATAAAGATGAATATTTTCTATTTGGAAAAAGTATTTTTTTAAATAAATCTTTTGATATCAGATATTTAATTAATTTTATATAATCTCAGTCTCAAGAAACTAGAACTATTTTATCAAAATCATTTTCCTCAATAATTCTTTTCATTATTGAAAAAACTATATCAACATCAACATTTCATTTTTTTGTTCATTTTAATTCAGATGAATGTTCTCTAAAAACTAAAATATATCAATTTTTCTGCAATCTTGTGTATAATTCTTGTTCATCTTCAGATAAAAATCATAAGAAAAAATAAACTTCATTTACTTTGAATTTATCTTTTAAGTAAATTCTAAATCTCTTAAAATCTATTTTCCAGTTTTCACTAGCAGTTCATAAATGCAAGTTTTGAGCATCTATAAAAGCTATATTATTTTCTTTAAAAAAGTCTTGCCTTATATTTTTTTATATACTAATATTCCTTTGTTATTTTATTTCCTAAAAGTTTGAAAAAACGAAATATTTTTTATTAATTTTATAAAAAAACAACTATGACAAAATTAAAAACAAAAATACTTTCTAGCCTGACAATTGCTGTTATGCTAAGTTCTAGTTGAAGCTTTGCTTTCGCTGATGATAATAATTCAGACACCATAAAAGATGTTTCTTGAACTGGTAGTATTGGACAAATTTTATGAAAATATGAAGATGATTTAAAATCAAGTAAAGATACAACAAGACTATCTAGACTTTTTTGAGAAAAATCAAAAATTTGAACTAGATGAATTTCAGATACACTTAAAGCTGATATATTAACAAATACTATTTATAGAGCAAAAAAACAAAGACTTGATGGAGACAGTGAATTATCTAAAATAACAGATACTAGTATCAAAAGTCTAGCATTTAATGAATTAAAAAATTCTACAAAAAAATCAAAAGATACTTATAAATTACTTATAAAAACAAGTTTAAGTGAAACTGATTTGAGAGATACTTTGAGTTTTTTTGATAATCTAGAAATAAAATATATATCTACAGATGCTGATAACAAAAATATGTTCGAACTAGATTTTCCTTTTAAATGAAATCTAGGAAAAGCTATGGCGAATTATATGGAATCTTGAGAATTACCAACTACTATTTTTGATAATATAGAAATAATAAAACCTATTTTATTAAAACAAATTTGAGCAAGTAATTATCTAAGTGGTGAATCTTTAACAGCAGATTGGGGAATTGCAAAAGTTTGAGCTGATAAATATCAATATGCTTTGAGTCAAAAAGCAAAAGTGAAAATTTGAGTAATTGATACTTGAATAGATTATTCTCACTCTGAACTCATCTCAAATTTAGATACAAGTTTGGCAAAAAATTTCGTTGATAGCACATTAAGTGCAAATGATGATAATTGACATGGTACGCATGTTGCTTGAATAATTTGAGCAGCAGTAAATGCTAAATGAATATTTTGAGTTGATTCAAATGCAAGTTTAGTTCCTCTAAAAGTTCTGTCTCGAGCTTGATATGGAACATCTTATGGAATAGTTGATGCTATAAATTATGCTGCTGCAAATGGTATAAAAGTTGTAAATATGAGTCTTGGATGAGATGGAACTCCTACAAATGATATAATCTGTAATGCTATCACAAATGCAAAAGCAAAATGAACTATTTCTGTAGTTGCTGCTTGAAATGAAAATGCTGATGTATCAGCAAAAGTGCCTGCAGGTTGTTCTGATGCTATAACTGTTTGAGCTGTTGACTCTACTCTAACAAAAGCAAGTTTTTCAAACTATTGAGCTGAAGTAGATGTATCAGCTCCGGGAGTTTCAATTTATTCTACTTATAAAGGAAATACTTACGCAACAATGGCTTGAACTTCAATGGCAACTCCATTTGTAACAGGTTTAGTATGAGCAATATTATCATCAACTTGAGGAACTTATGATAGTGTAAAATCTGCTTTAATCTCTAATTGAGTAAGTGTAAGTTCAAGTGTAAATATAGGAAACTTTATTAGTATGCCAAATACTATGAAATCATTATGAGTAGCTGATGATGCTAGTTATATATTACCTATTACTCCTCCTGCTACTTGAACTTGAACAAGTTCTTCAGGTTCAACAAACACTTGAACAACAATTCCTCCAAGTACTTGAAGTGGAACAACATCAAGCTGAACAACTAATACTTGAACTATTACTCCACCAGCAAATAAATTACCAACTCTAAGCATAAGTTCTACAAAATTATCAATAAATAATTATCAAATTACAGCCTCAGGAACTGACTCTGATTGAAAAATAGTTTGATACAATTTCTTTGTAAATAATGTTTTAGCCTATTCTTGAATAACAAATATCTATAAATTAGCTATTAGCCGAAACACTACTGTAAAAGTAGTTGCTATAGATAATATGTGATGAACTGCTAGTCAAAGTATAAATTTAATTTATGAAGCTCCAGTCATAATAAATAAATTGCCTATTATAACAAGCACCTATAAATTATATAATGCTTATTATAATTTAGTTACAATAACAGCTAAAGATACTGATTGATATCTAACAAATTTTAATTTATATATCAATTGAAAATTAAGCTATACTTATAGTAATATAAAATATACTAGTATGACTCTTTCTCTTTATATAGCAAAATGAGTAAATACAATCAAAACTGTTGTAAAAGACAATTCTGGCTGAACTAGTGATAATACTTTAATTACTAAATAAAAATAAAAAATCCGAAGATAAAAACTTCGGGTTTTTTATTTTTCCTTTGCAATTTGAAGCAGTTTTTTTATAATACATACGTAATTTAAGTAAGATAAAAATGGCTAAAAAGAAAAAACAAAGCGCGAGTTATAAAATTCCAATGCAGCAAAAAAAAGCAATGATTGCTTTAGTATTATTTTCACTATCACTTATGACACTATTTATTGATACAAATAGTGTTATTTGAAGTAATATGTACTCTTTTTTGAGTGCTGTTTTTTGAAGTTTTTATAAAGTGATTTTTTCTCCTATTCTGTTTTTACTTTCTATATTTTTATTCAAAAGAAAAGATTTAAATTTCAATTCTGTTAGATTTATTGGACTTATCTTATTTTTCATGTCTCTTACAAGTTTAGTTTGAAGTATTTTTATTCCATATGATGCTATACTGAATTTTTACTGAGAAATGTTTATCTACTTTGGACAATCAACTACAATAATTTTCTCTATAATAATCTTATTTTTATCTATTTTAATAACATTAAAATTATCTTTTGCAGATTTCCTTGAATGACTTTTAGTATGAGTAGAAAAAGTAAAAGAGCTTAAAAAAGAGGAATATCAAGAAAAAAAGTCTAAAAAAACCAGTGAAAAATTTTCAAAAGAAATAAAAAAAGAAGATTCTTATGATAAAAAAAGAGATGAACTTCAAGCAATGATTGATGATTTAAAAAAACAAAAAGAAGGTACAAATAAGAAACAAATGACTATTGAGGAAGCTCCTAAAAAGATTCCAGTTGAGAAAAAATGAGATTCAATTCTGGGAAATATTTTCGGTAAAAAAGAAGAAGAAAGCAAAAAAATAGTAGTTGCAGCAAAAAAAGAAGATGCTTATTCTCCAGACTTTTCTAAATGGGTATTACCAAGTTTAGATTTACTCAAAACTAGAAAAGAATTAGTAAAAACTGATGAGAATAGTATAAAACAAAAAATGCTAGAAATTCAACAAAAATTACTTCAATTCAAGATTGATGTAACAATGGAAGATTATAGAATCTGACCGACAGTTGTGCAATATAGATTGAAACCAAAAGAATGAATAAAATTAAATAAAATAGAAAACCTAAAAAAAGATTTAACACTTGCGCTTCACGCAAAAAGCATCAGAATACAAGCTCCAATTCCTGGTGAATGAGTAGTTTGAATAGAAGTTCCAAATGAAAATAGACAAGTAGTTTCACTTAAAGAAATTTTAGCAAGTCGCGAATTTAATGACCCAAAATTAGAATTACCAATTGCAATGTGAAAAGATGTAAATGGTGATATAATAGTTTGAGATTTGACGAAAATGCCCCATTTACTTGTAGCCGGTCAAACAGCATCAGGTAAATCTGTATGAATGAATTGATTTTTGATTTCCTTGCTTTACAAATATTCTCCAAGTGAATTAAAAATGATAATGGTTGACCCAAAAATGGTTGAACTATCTATTTACAATTGAATTCCTCACTTACTTTGTCCAGTTGTAACTAATCCTGACAAAGCTACAAATGCTCTAAAATGGGCTGTTGCAGAAATGCTTAGAAGATATGATTTAGCAAAACAAATTAATGCAAGAAACCTAAAAGAATATAATGCTAAGGTAAAATGAAAAGATAAACTTCCTTATATAGTTGTCGTTATTGATGAGCTTGCTGATTTGATGATGAGTTGAAATAAAAAAGAAGTTGAATGAAGTATTGCAAGAATTGCTCAAATGGCTAGAGCTGTAGGAATGCATTTGATTGTAGCAACTCAAAGACCTTCAGTTGATGTAATTACAGGTTTAATTAAAGCAAATATTCCATCTAGAATTGCATTTACTGTAGCAAGTCAAATTGATTCAAGAACTATAATTGACAGAGCCTGAGCCGAAGATTTGCTTGGAAAATGAGATATGCTTTATTATCCAACAGGACGAGCTGCAGCTGCTAGAGTACAATGAGTACTTGTAGAAACCGATGAAATTGAGGATATTGTAAATCATATAAAACTTACAGTAGACCCAGATTTGATAGAAAATATGTATGATAATTCTATCATAAATTGAACTAGTACAGCTGAATGAAGTTTACTAGAATGAATGGAAAATTCTGATGAAGATCCAAAAGTCTTAGAAGAAGCAATAAAAGTTTTAAAAGAAGCTTGAAAAGCTTCAACTTCACTTATACAAAGAAGATTAAAACTTGGTTACGGAAGAGCTGCAAGAGTTCTAGATATACTTGAAGAAATGGGTATAGTATGACCTGCAAACTGAAGTAAACCAAGAGAAGTATTTATAAAAGATTAATATGAAATTAGCAATAGTAAAAGAACTCCTTTGAGAATGAGAAAATATAATTAAATGAAAAATAGTATTTGGACAAAAAGAAATATTTTTAAGAAAAGTTAGACTTGCTTTAGCTACAAATCCTGAGATAGCTAAAAATGAAGAATTAGCAAACAAAATAAACTCTATACAAACTGGAATAATTTCAAGTAAGCAACTATGATTATCTAGTCCTGAAGAAATAAATAAAAGTAGTTTGGAAGTTTGGCTTAGAAAGAAAATGCTTGAACGAATTATTAGTTGAAAAAGTTTTCATCCTCAGGAAGCATTAGAAAAATTAAAAAAAGAAAGATGATTTGATCATATAAGTAATGATGAGCTGAATTCTAAAATAATATCTGGTGAAATTATTTTAGAATTCAAACCTATTAGAATTGAAGAAAATTCTTTAGAAACAAATCAAACTGATAAAATGCTTAAGAAAATAGAAATAATTAAAAATAAAGTAAAAACAATTAGGAGTATTATTTTAACTGATATAAAAAATAATTATCATTTTACTATCGAAAATTTAGGAGATATAACTCCTATTATTGAATCTGTTCAAAAATCATTAAAATCTATGAACAAGGAATCTGAAAGATTAAATGATGAGTTTATTACACTTAAAAATGAATTAGTTAAATGATTAAACTCTGATGAATGAACTATAAAATCTAGTTTATTTCAAATACATCAAATTATAAATAGCCTATAATAAAAAAATAATATGGAACAAAAAAGAAAGAAAAGACCTACTCCCTACATAATACATGATGAATATTTTCATAAAGCAAAACAACAAGGTTATAGAGCAAGGAGTGCGTTTAAATTACTTGAATTACAAGAAAAATATGCTTTAATAAAGCCAGGGATGAAAGTCTGTGATGTTGGGCGAGCTCCTGGTAGTTTTTTGCAAGTTATAAGAAAAACAATTTGAAAAGACTGACTTGTTGTATGAATAGATTTGAAAGAAATTGATAACCTTAATTATGATAATGTATTTACATTAAAACATGATATTTATGAATTTGAAACTCTGAAACCAAGAGTCGATGCTATAATCTGAGAAGGAAAATTATTTGATTTAATAACATCTGATATTGCTCCAAATACAACAGGAAGAGCTGATGTAGACCAATATGCAAGTGTAGAATTAAACATTTGAATTGTAGAATTTGCTGATGTTTTCTTAAAAAAATGATGAAATCTTGTTCTAAAAGTATTTATCTGAGAAGATTTTAATGATCTACTGAAAGAAATAAAAAAGAGATATAAAAAATTAAATGTTTATAAACCTTTTGCTTGTCGTGATAGAAGTCCAGAAGAATATGTAATTTGTTGGGATAAAATAAATTAAAATTAAAATATTTATGCAAAATATAATAGATTTTTTCAAAAACACTCTGATTCAAGATTATATACTGTTTTTTGTATCTATTTTTTTGGTGCTAATATTTTTTGCTCTTGGAATAAATAAATTATATAAAGCTATATTTTGAGTTTTGATAGGATTTTTTCTATTCCTAATGCTAAATATGTGATTTCATTTTTTGAATACAAATGCTAATTTATATATGTTAAACTGACTAAGAGAATATCTGCAATCACATAAAGATTTCATACTTGTTTTATCATTCTTTTCTATACCTGTTTTTCCTATAATGATGATGTTTAACCAGAGTGTAGATTTTCATTCTAGAAGTAATAAGTATGCCAAATATTTTAAAATTTTTATTGGATGATTTTTTTTAGTTCCTCTTATTCTACGAATACTTGTTTCAATAATAGAAAATAAATTACTTTTTGGTATAGACTATACTATTATAGAAAAAATAAATTCATTTGAATTTATGAAAAAATTTTTAGATTATTTTGCATCAAGTATAATTTACCAAAATATTGATAGATATTGATATTTGCTTCTTGTAATACTTCTAATATATGTATTTTATGAATTAATATTTTCATGACTTTTTGCTTTTATTTTTAAAATGATTAAAAAATTATTTATAAAAATTGCAGAAAGAATAAAAGCTGATATGAATAAGGATTCTTGAGAATGACATAATCACGATGATAATGAAGATGAAAACGAACATTGACATGATGAACATCATGGACACCATTAAAAAA
>JAVHPF010000006.1:19653-54376 GCA_036170435.1 Patescibacteria group bacterium | reverse complement strand
AATGAAGATGAAAACGAACATTGACATGATGAACATCATGGACACCATTAAAAAATAATGAAAAAATTATGCTAAATGAAAAAATAAAACAAAAAATAATTAACGAACTAAATAGAACTGATTTTCCAAATTTGGAATTTTTATTTTCTCCTGAAGTACTTGATAATGCTCTAGATTTACTTAGAGAATTACTTGAAATAGAGAAAGAGAAATTTGAAAAAACACTTAATACTGAAAATAAAAATATAAATTTCATAGAAATTTTTTATAATCCAGAAGACAATGATAATTTAGGTTATTTTTGGTCTTTATTAAACCATTTATCTTGAGTAAATGATAGTGAAAAAATAAGAAATATAATTGATACTTTTGAACAAGAATATCAAGAATTTGCTGATTATGTATGATTTAATAAAGATTATTATGACAAAATTGTTTATATCTGGGAAAACGAGACCCTGGATGAAGAACAATCAAGAATAGTAAGTGAAACTATAAAATGATTTAAATTAAAATGAATAAATCTAAGCGCGGAAAAACAAAATCAAATTAAAGAAATAAATCTCAAATTAGCGGATATAACTAATAAATTTAATAAAAATTGTTTGGATAGCCAAGCTGAATATGAATTTATTATAAATGATTTTGAAATAATAAAAGAACTGCCTGAAGATGTACTAAAATTAGCAAAAAATTTAGCAGAAGAAAAATGAGTAGACTGATGGCTTTTTAATGCTGATCCAACTTTTTATTCTAACTTAATGACTTATTGTTCAGATAGAAATATAAGAGAGCAATTACTAAAAGATAGAGCTAGTTTTGCTTCATATTGAAAATTTGATAATAGAGAAATAATTTTAGAAATTTTAAAACTAAAATTAGAAAAAGCTAAAATTCTTGGATACAAAAATTATGCCGAATATAGTTTACAATCAAAAATGGCCTCAAGCCCAGAAGAAGTACAAAAATTAATAGAATGAATTTCCCTAAAAGCTAAGAAAAAAGCAAATTCAGAAATAGAAAATATTAAATCTTATTTTGCTTTAGAAGAACTTGAAGCTTGGGATTTGGGATATTATGAAAATAAGCTTGTAAAAGAAAAATATGAAATTGATGAAAAAGAAATAAAAAAATATTTCAAGGCTGAAAATGTTTTGGCTTATTTATTTGATTTTGTTTCTAAATTTTATTGACTTGTTTTAAAAGAAATAGAAGTTCCTGTATATAATAATGATGTAAAAGTTTTTGAAGTATGGAGAAAATGAAAATTTATATCTTATTATATGATAGATTTATTTTATAGAAAAGAAAAAAGAGCTTGAGCTTGGGCTGATAATTTAAGAAGCAGAGATTATTCTTGAGAAAACAAGAGAGAACCTCTCATAATAAATTGTTGTAATTTTCAAAAACAAACTGAAACTGATACTCTAATATCAATGAGAGATGCAGAAACTATTTTTCATGAATTTGGACATGCTCTTCATGAAATGTTATCAGAAAGTAAATATTCTGCATTATCTGGATTTTCTGTAGAATGGGATTTCGTAGAATTACCCTCTCAAATACATGAAAATTGGGTCTGAGAAAGAGAAAGTTTAAAATTATTATCAAAACATCATCTGACTTGAGAATCCCTATCTGATGAGATTTTAGATAAATTTAAAAAATTAAAAAACCTATCTAGTTGATACTCTACAATTAGACAAAATGAATTTGCATTACTTGATATGATGCTTTATACACTAGAAGAAATTCCAGAAAATGTATTAGAACTTGATAAAATGATTTTGGATTTCATAAACAAAGTATGATTTTTCAAAAGATGAGAATATTATAAAACCTATGCAACATTCTCTCACATATTTTGATGATGATATGCTGCCGGCTATTATTCATATATGCGGGCTGAGATACTTGAAGCTCAAGCTTGGGATTATATAAAGCTAAATGGTATTTTTAACCCTGGAATCGGTGAAAAATTCATTTCTAGCATACTCGGGCAAGGCTCTAGAAAAGATGCTTCAGAATTATTTAAAGATTTTGTATGAACAGATGTTTCATCAAGTGCCTTTATGAAAAGAAAATGATTAGTATAAAACATATATATTTATACAATATTGTATAAAATTGTAAATACAAAATTATCTATATAATTAATGAAAAATTAATATTTGATGTTTAAAATAAAAATGTTTTACTAAAAAATTCGTAAAACATTTTTATTTTTTTATTTATTTTTCTATGAAGAAATTGTTTCTTTTTGTAATTGTTTTGACAGTTTGATTTTCTTGATTAAGTTATGCAGTTAAGGAATTCAACTATGAAAGTGCCAAATCACTAGCTAGTGATTATATAGCCAATTCTAGTTTTGATGAAAACTGGAAAGATTGAAATCCCCATATTTTATGAGAATGAAAATATTTCTATACTGATAGTACAAGTCCATCATATATAGAATTCAAAGTTTCTTGTGACAAAACTCCGGATTGTTGATTTGTAATGGTAAATTATGATTGAGATGATGTTTCTGTACCTATAGCTTCTACGTCTTGAAATACTCCAAGTGAAGTACTCTTAGCTCAAAATTGATGAGATGTAAATAGTAATAAACTTTATTATTTTTCTCCTTTTGAACAATATTCTGAAGATGAAAAAACTTGAGAAGTTTCATCTATAGAGCAAGATGATAATATAGATAATAAATTAGCTCAAGATAAAAATCTTAATGCAGATTGAAAAGCTAAGAAAAGAAAAGAGTTTCAATCTGAACTAAAAAATAAATTGTCTAAAGCTAAAAATGAAGCTAAAGATTATAAAAAATCTGATGATTTTAAGACTAAGAGAAAAGACCTAAAGGACAAAAAACAAACTATTCCAAAAGATGAATATAGTTATAAAATTTTACCTTTAGCTAATGCTACATTAACAGGATATATACCACCGACTGCATCTAATATAATTATAAGTTGAAGTGAGTACTGAACTTGTAAATGAAAATTACCTTGTTATAGTCAATTTAATACAACTTATAATTGAGTCATTTGTGCTGTATGATGTGTTCCAAGTGCATATTGAATGATTTATTGATACTATGATAGAAACGGTACATATCCAAATTTAATAGCATGAACTGCTTCTACAACAAATGATAGTACAACTAATACAATGCTTAAAAGCTTATGAACTTATTTATTAACAACCTGCTCTTGAAGTGAATGATTAACAAGTTCAACAAATCTCATAAAATGAATACAATATGCAAAAGATAAATGATATGCTAATTCTTCTGCTCTTAAAGTTACATGAACTGTGTCAAACTTATTTTCTGCAATAAAATCATCTATTGATTTAAATAGACCTATTATGGCAAATACTACGACCCACGCAATGGTAGCATATTGATACAATAGTGCTTCATGAAATCCAATAATTAGATTAAATTTATGATGATGACAAACAATGTATCAATATTGAACAGATTGAATAACTAAATATTATTACTCAAGTATTGACTTTAATATGAATTGATTATATTATGATAATGCTGATAAATGACGAATAACATCTTTAGTAAGAGTTACAATATCTAATTAATTTAAATAATATGGAAAATATTTATGATAAAGCTCTAAATTGTAAATTTCATTGACAAATTGAAAAAATAAAAGTAGATTATTGATATTTAGATTGTGAAATATCTTATGTAATAACTGCTAAATATAATGATGAATTATATTTGCTTCAATGAATTGGGAAAAATTTAGAGAATAAAAATCCTATATGTACTTATGAAAGAATGTATTATGCTTTTTCATGAAACTATCCAAAAGTATGAGATGATTTATATGTAGTCGCAGAATGATTATCAAATGATATAAAAGAAACTTGAAAAAATGTTTATGATGCAAACCCTGATTTAAATCTTTGTATTCAATATCCATATAGTTTTATGTGATGATATATACAAGAACGATATGCGATTATGGATAAATGTAAAGTTTCATGAAAAATTGAAACTCTTATAAAAACTCCTTGATGGCAGAATTGTTACTATGATTTAAAATTAAAAATTAATCATAATAATCAAATATCATACTCATACAATACTACAGAACAAATGTTTGATACAAATTGAATAAGTACGTGCTTATGACAACAATATATGTTTCCTACTTTTGATATTAATTGAAAATCTTATTTCCCCAACAAATGAGATGACTTTTATTGACTTGTTAGTACAAAAACTAATGAATTATTAAAAGTTTGAATCAATAATTATAATCAATATGTTAATGTTCCTGACTGTACTTGAGAAACAATTTCTAGTAATTCATGAGAATTATTAAGCTCAACTTGAACGAATATTTCATCAAATAAAATTGAAATTAATACTTGAAAAAGTCTAGAGCAAAACATTTCTGTTGCAAAAAAAGAAATTATTCTTCCACAAAAAATAGTAAAATCTAGTTCTAATAAAAGTGTACAAATTATTAAAAATGATATTGTAAATTCTGAGACTGTAAGCTGAACAATAGCTAAAAATACAGAATCAAATTCTTGAATAAGTAATTCTACTTGAGTTTCAAATAAGCCTTTTAAAACCGAAACTTGAGTTGTTGTAAAACAGCTAAACAATGATTTAGTTTATACAAGTTCTAATTCGTGAATTTATGTAATTTTAATTATTTTAGTTAGTGTTATAAGCTTAATTTTTATTAAGAAAAAATTCTAAAACAAAAAAAAATAGATGAAATTAAATTTCATCTATTTTTTATTAAGCTTTTAATTGATAGTAATTTCTTCAAACTCTTTCAATATATTTTCTATTTTGTAAATTCATATAAATAGTAGTTGCTTTAACTTTTCTTATTTTTTGAACTTTAGCGATTACATCTTCTGTAGTCATAGGCTCTTTGTTTTTTCTCATTATATCAGAGATAACATCTATAACCGTTCCAGGTTTGAATCCCCATTCTTTTAAAGCATATATTCATCTACCAACTAAAACGAATTCTTCATTTCTGATAAGTTCATTATGTATAGTATTTACTTTAACTGATTCTCAAGTTTGGTTTGTAATCTTATTTGCAATATCTACAAAATGCATAGGAAGTTTTTCCTTTTTCATTACGTAAATAGCTTTATCTTTAAGAGTTTTTGGATTTAATATTTTCCATTTTGATAGACCAATAAGAGTTTCTTCTCATTTTACTACATCTTCAAATAAATCTAAAACTGAATCTATGAAAACATTTTTTAAATCAGAAAAATCTTTTTTTAATTCTAATTTAATCATTTCATAAAGATTCGTTTTATCCATTATATCTTTTCTTTTTTTCAAGATAGAAACAGCTTGAGAATGGATAGAATCTATTGATTTTTTATTTACGTTAGGTAGAGAAAAGTAAGTATTAACTCCAAGTTTAGGTTTTGATTTTTGGATATTGAAGTCTGATTGAATTATAATTTCAATAATTCATTGTTTAACAGAAGAATCAAGAGCTAATTCTTTGATTATAGCATTTATTAATTTATCTTTAACCAAAACTCCTCCATGCATTGAAATTATTGAATGAGATGCTTCTTGAATAGCAGTTAAGCTTGTTCACTTAATAACTCTTCCAATTTTTTTGATTCCAGAGTCTTCTATTTGCCTAACTCTTTCTCTAGTTATAGCTGGTTTAAAAGAATCACCAATACTTTGAAGAGTTTCTTTTTCTCAACTAAGACCAATTCTTCTTTCAATTACCATTTGCTCTTTGTCTGTTAAAGACCCAAGCATATTTGCAAAGGAAGTTTGTAACTCTCTAGAATTTATTTTTTCTCCTGTCATCATCTTAGAAAATTATTAAGTATATAAGTTATAACATATAAGTATTTTTATTTAAAAGTCAATTTAAATTTTAACTTTTTTTTAAAATGGTAATTTCATATTATTTTTATCCACTATTCAATTGTTTATATCACTTATTTCTCAGCTTGTTTCATTTGAAAATAATATATCTTCTCCTGTTTTTTTATAAGTTTTTATCATAGCAATTGCTCAAACAAAATTTACGATTGCTCAAACAAATGCAACAACTATTCAATTTCAAAAAACTATATTCTCTGAAAAAGCAAATAATCCTTTTGTAAAGCTCAATATCATAAAAATAGTTAATATTTGAAATATAGCTCAAGCCAAAAATATATTCGGTTCATTTATTTTCATAGGAGAATTTAATTTCAATTTTTCTTTACTAGAGGAAGATAAAAGAAAAAATAAATTTACTCGTGAATTTAGTATAATAAAATATCAAATATATCAAGTTAAACTTGAAAAAGCAGTATTTGTTAAATCTAAATTCGTAGAATAAGACCAAACTAAAAACAATGATATTAAAATTAATATGTTTCAAATAATAAGCAATTTGAAATATAAACTAGAATTTTCTCCTCTAAATTTGAATGCTCTTAAAATTTTTATTATTTTTGCTTTAAATTTTCTATTTTTAGCACTTAGCTTGTATGACATAAAATTTATTTAATAATTTGTAATTGCTATACTTTATACATAAATTTAAAATTAAGTAAAGTTTCTAAATATTTACTATATTTTATTATCTAGTATAATAGAATTAATTAAAATATAATAAATTATAATGAATAAGCAAATAAAAGAGAAAATTGATAATAAATTTTTAGATCTAATTTCATACTTTATAAGTTTAATTTTATCAATCTTCAGAAGTACAAAACAAATATTATGATTAAAAACAGAAAATAATGGAAAGTTTTTTAAGTTTTTCACTTTTTTGTTTATAATATGGCCAAAGTATTTTTGGGAAAAACCAAGTGCTTACAAGATATTTTCATTTGGTGAAAAATTTATAGATTATATCTTTTATAATAAGAAATAAATATGGAAAATATAAAAAAATGATTTACTTTAATTGAAATAATGGTTTGAATAATTATATTTTCAATAGTTATTTTAGCATGATTTCAAGCTTTATCACGAGTAAACATCGGTAAAATAAAATTATATACTGAAACCGATATAGAAAAACAATCATTCTATTTTTCAGAAAAAATGTTTGAGATGATAAAATGAGCTGGGACAATTGATTATGAAGAATATTTTAATAGAAAAGTTGTTTGAAACACAACTTTTTCATCGTGACATTTTTCTACTCCAACTTGATTTGGTAATTTCTGAAGCTGATGAGATTTGGCATCAGCTTATTGAGATTCATTTTATTATTGTTTAAGTTGAAATGCTGCTTCTATGTGAACTTGAGGATGTTATAATAATAGTTTTAACAATTATTGAGCTTCATTATGAATAAAACCTCAAAGATTTTGAGAATATTATTACCAATTTATAGATTATAATTCAAATCAAAATTGAGACTGATGAGATGAAGATTGAATAAATTGACCACTTTGAGATGATGATGATGAATATTTATGAGTAGGTCCAGATGTTTTTACCTGATGAACAAATACTCATGAATTATATCTAATAACTAAAGATAATAAAAAGAGAACTTTATTCAGATGGAATGTTATAAGCGACCCTAAAAAACCATCTACTGTTGCAAATTGTGATTTTACAAATCCAGAAAATCCAACATGATCTTGATGTCTTTGAACTATTCAATTTTTAAAATTAGATTGAAAAGATATTTGATTTTCTCATAATAATTCTGGAACTTGATTATATGATTGAAAAATAGATACTTGGTTTTATGATGAATGAATTTTTTGAGCTTGAAATATTGCTAAAAATGATGAAAGTAAATGGATAGATTTATTTCCAGATTATATAAATGTAAAAGATGTACAATTTTATGTTTATCCGAATAAGTATAACAAATATTCTTGGGCAGATAATGATTCATGAGTAAATATAGCTCCTTATGTAAGAATAAATATGATACTTAGTCCTTCTCGGAAAAAAAGATGAGGAATGAAATGAACTGTTCCAGAAATAAAAATATCTACAACTATAGCTCTTAATTCTTTTTAAATTATGAAACAAAAAAATGCT
This sequence comes from Patescibacteria group bacterium, assembly GCA_036170435.1. Classification (GTDB taxonomy): domain Bacteria; phylum Patescibacteriota; class Gracilibacteria; order BD1-5; family UBA6164; genus JAQVPN01. The sequence goes on along the minus strand of JAVHPF010000006.1, from coordinate 46,344 downwards.
TGAGCTTTTTCTATAGTACTCGCTATGATACTTGTTATTATAATGCTACTTGTGGCCTATAATCTACTTGATATGCTTATACCTTTTTCTAAAAATACAAAAGGTATAGAAAATGCTTCAAATGCATATTATCAATCATATTGAGCAGTAGAAAAATCTATAAATTTTATAGCGAAAAATAGTATTTGAAGCTCTACTTGAACTAGTATGTCTACAAATTCTATATGATATTCTATTTCCATGGATTCTTCCGGAACAACTATTCCAAAAGCTTGAAACTGAAATAGTGAGTTTGATACTGCTTGGAATAGAATATGACCTGGGGAACCTATACAATTATACATAAACTGAACCCAAACATTTAAAAAATTTAGATTTAGAGTGCCTGACTTAAATAATAATTGAGCTTTTGATTGAGCTAGCGAAACTCTATCTTGAAACTCTAGTTTTCCTATTATAAATTGGCAAATATCTGGTTCATGACTTACTCTAAATGCTTCTTGATCTCAAATAATGGCTGATAAAATTTGAACTATATGATGAACTAGTGATATAGATTTATCTTGATATACTTGATTGGATTTAAATTGATCTTGATATACTTTATCATCTTTCTATTCTGATCCAACATTATTAAATAAATGTACTTCTGATCCATGTTCACTAAAACTATCAATTATAAATCAATTATCAACAAATAATTGAACTCAAATTCCATATTTAGAATATCAAATAGATTTTGATACAGCAGTTCCACAGCAATATGTAGATATAACAAGTGAGTGAAAATCTTATTGATTTAAAAAAACTATAAACACAAAATATAGAGTTGATACTACAAGCGAAGCTTTTGATTTTACAGTATTCCAATAATAAAAATATAAAAATGAAACAATTTACTATAGAAGAAAATGATGCAAACCAAAGACTTGATAAATTTTTAAAAAAGCTTTTTCCTAGTGCAACAAGAAGTTTAATATATAAACTAAATAGAAAAGGCAATATAAAAATAAACTGAAAAAAACAAGATAATGAATATAAACTTCAAATATGAGAAGAAATAAAAATCTTTGTATCTGATGATGATTTTATAAAAATGTCAGCACCACCCCTTAATCCCCTCCTTGATAAGGAGGGGAAAGTTAGCGAAGCTAACAGGGGTGGTATTGATAAAAAAGATATCGTATTTGAAGACGCGGGACTTCTAGTAGTTAATAAAAATCCTGGAATAAATGTACATCCTGGAGACCATAAAACAAAAGAGCTTTCTCTTATTGCTATGGTTCAAGATTATTTTTCTGGTAAGTTAGATAGTTTGACTTTCAAACCAAGTTTAGTTCATAGAATAGATAGAGATACTTCTGGAATAATAATTATAGCAAAGAAAAAAAATGTACTTGATTCTATGCTCTCTCAATTACAAAATAATAAAATCAAAAAAACTTATTTTACTCTAGTTTTTGGTAAACTTCCTGCTAAATCAGGAACTATAAATAAAAAACTAAAAAGAATAGAATGAGCAACAAAAGAAGATAAAGTTCAACTAGCTGATGATGGGCAAGTTGCAATCACTCATTATAAAGTTATTGATGAGAAAAAAGCTTGAGATTTAATTATTTCGTCTGTAGAAGTTACAATTGAAACTGGTAGGATGCATCAAATAAGAGTGCATATGGCCTCTATATGAACTCCTGTCGTTTGAGATGATAAATATTGAGATAAAAAATTAAACTCCTTTATAAAGAGAAATTATGGATTATGAAGACAAGCTCTTCATTCTTGGAAAACAGAATTTATAAATCCAAGTTCAAATAAAGAAATAAAATTAGAGGCTAGATTAAAAGAAGATTTGACAAATTTTCTTAATTCATTATAAAGTCTACAATTAATATTATTTAACAGATAAATTTATGAATAGATTAGATAGACACTGAGAAGAATTATATACTTGTTGAAATTGTAATGGTTGAGATAAACATGAAACATTGCCTGAAGTAAAATGTCAAACTCCTTGAAATTGTTCTTGATTAACAATGTGAATTCATGAAACTTGTGATAAACACTCTCAATTAGTTGAAGATTTACTTGCAAAAAGAAAAACTCCACTTGTAAGTTTATAAAAAAATAATGAACGTTTTTAAAAACGTTCATTATTTTTTTATAAATTCTTTAAATATATGCATATTTTTATTAGATTCTTCTGTCATCGCCCCTATATGTGGAGTAATGATACAATTTTCTAATTCTTTTAATTTTTGTTTAGGTTTTTCTGGTTCTTCCTCCCAAGTATCTAAAAAAGCTCCCGAATTTGGATTAATACTCAAAAATTTTATTAATTCTTTTTCATCAATTATTCCTCATCTTGAAGTATTTATAATTTTCACATTTTTTTTAAGAATCAAAAATTCATCTTTTCAAAGGAAATTTTTAGTTTCCGGAATTAATGGAATATGAAAACTTATAATATCACAATTACTTAAAATATCATTCTTATCTGAGATTTTTTTTACTTCTCATATATCACTATCAATATATGGATCAAAAAAGAAAAATTCATTATTGGGGAATCAAGAAATTCTAAATTGTACTTTTTTAGCTATATTTCCAAAACCGATAAATCAAATTTTTTTATTTTCCAAATTTTCTCCAAAAAATTTAAATCTATCGTCTAGAGAATCCCATTTATTAGAAGTTTTTCTAAGAAGAGATAATATTCCCCAAATAACTAAATCAGCAACAGAAGATGAATTTGCTCATGGAGTATTTAAAACTTTTATTCATCTATTAGAACATTCAGACACATTTATTCTATCAAGCCCTACTCAAACTCTACAAACATATTTCAAGTTTGGATAAGAGTCCAACAACTGCGAATTAACTGTTATTTTAGATCTGATAATTATAGCTTCAACAAGAGATAAATCTATATCTGATTGAAATTCAAAAATACTATGCCCAGCTTCTTTTAAATATGATAAATATTCTAAATTTATCTCTTCTTTGTTTTCTAAAATTAAAAAATTCATTATTGTATATCTTTAGTAAATAAATCTATATAATACTGTTTTCAATCTTTTTTCAAAAACACGAAACTATTTAATATTTTTACATCATCTCCGTCAATAAACTTAATAAGTTTTCCTCATTTATAATAAATATATATCTCTGTATTATTTTTGATTATATAAACTCATTTTTCTTGAGTAATTTTAAAATTATCTAAATTATTTAAAAAATTTAAATCTATTTCATAATTATAAACAGAATCTATTAAATTGGCTATATATTTTCAATCTTTTTTCCCTATAATCATAGTTTCTCAACCAAAATCATGAGCATATTCTACTTTTTCTATTTTTGGTAATAAATATTGTTTAATTATATTATTATCAGTCAAATCATAAAGAGAATAAAGTATTCAATCCTTAATAATGTATGGAAGTCATTTAATGTGAATTAAATTATCAGCACTTCTAATATAATCCTTGTTTATTTCATAATTATAATATTTTCCTGAATAATTTGATGAAATATATTTTGTAGTAATATTTATATCTTTGTTTATTTTTATAAGAGTATCTTTTCCTGGGCTTATAGAATAAGCACTCATCATTTTATTATTATCAACACAATATAAATCTTTATCAAACAATTTAGTTTTTTCACAAGTATAAATTGTTCAGTCTTTTTTAAGCAATGGTACTACAATATTATTATCCAGATCATATGTATATATCTTTCACCCATTTGTAAAATATGTATAACCTAGATATTTAAATGATACATTTAATAAATTTAATCTATTAAAAGTACTGTCATAAATCAAATAACCTGAAGCTGTATGAAGTATATAATTATCATCCATTTTTTCTACTCTATCAAAAGTAAATGGTATTGGATTTAGTGTAGGATTTTTTATAAGATATATATTATTCGCATAATATTCTAATTTTTTATTCAAAGTAATATCTAGATTAACTCCAAAATAATTTATTTTTTCTATATCAATGTGATAATTTCCATAATCAAAAATCCATCTTAGTGAATTATTAAATCATTTATCATTTATTTGTATACTATTTGATTGTGGTAAAACATTTAATTCTATAACTCAAAATGGTTTTATTAAATTTCAATTATCTGTAGTTCCACTTTCTGAATTATTAAGTAACACTTTTGTATCTATATAATATCATTGAAAGAAAAAGTATAGAAAAAAAGTCAAAATAATAACAAGTATCCAAAAAAATACTTTTCTTACATTAGCCTTTCTTACATCTTCTTTAAAAGTTCGTATATGCATAAATTAATTATTAGTGATTATTTTTTTCTAGATAATTTTTTTGTTGTTTCGAAATTATCCAATCTTCTTCACAAGAATAATCTAAGTTGACTTTCGATTGCTGGAATAGAAAAAAGTGTCATTTTCAAAAATGGAATAAGTATCCATTGAGCCATATTTATTATATAATCTCTTTTTCTAAACTTAGTATATTTTCTCATTATTAAAGTAGATAAAAATGATGGTAATATAATAGTCAAAAACAAAAATGATGAAATAATTGATATAGAAATAGGTACCGTAAAAGTAGATATAGAATCCGTTATTCTAAAAGAAAAACCAGGAAAATATCAAATTAATAAAAACAAGAAAGAAGCTGAAGCCCAAAACATATGATTTATAAGTAAATAAACCGTTTTTCTTATCTTTTCTAAAGGTTTTATTCTATTATTTTTATAAAATTCTGGAACAACATATTCGATGTCAGAACATCCCCAAGACCATCTTCTAAGTTGTTTATATTGAGATTTTACAGATTTCAAGAAATTTTCTTCTTCAACTAAATCCATTTTACAAACAGCTGGAACATTTACTATACGAAATTTAGAATCAAAAGCAAAATATGATCTCCAATATTGAAGTCAATCTTCTACTATAGAATCAAGTGACCAATAATTTGTTTTTTGTAAACAATAAAGAGATTGTCCATAAACTGCAAAATTTCTATAAAATTCTGGATTTTGACTTTCACCAAGTTGCCGAAATGTAGTTCAAACAGCAATTAATCTAGAGAAAAAAGTTCATCTATGCCAATTATTTGAGTAAACAGGCATATATTGATAAATTGCATTATCTCTATAATCAGTAGATAGGAAAATATAACTAGAAATTAGGAAGAAATTTTTCTCCAAATTTGTATCAGTATCAATAGAATGTACTAGATTTAAATGTGGATCTAAATTATTATTTTTTTCATATTCTTTTATTGCATAAGTGATGTTTGCTCATTTTACTTTTGATTCTCAAGGTAAATCAGCTGGATGTAAAACCATTTCTATTTTTACTGAGCTTTTCCCAGCTAATGTTTTTATAATTTTTCTTGCATTATCTGGAGCCTCATCCCATCTTTCTTCAACTGCTAAAAGAACTGTTATATTTTCTTTAAATGGATAATCATTTTCCAAAACTGATTTTACACTATCTTCAATAACATCATATGGTTCAGAATACACAGGAATCAAAACCACGTGTTTTAAATCTTTGGCCTCCGATAATAAAGATAAAAAATGTTTATAATCTTTTTTATTTATTCAAAGAAGTTCAAAAAAAGATTTCAAAATAAAATAGTAATTTTGAAATGCTTTAATACTCCAATAAGCAACATAAAAAGCTATAAATAATAATCATAGTTGGTAATTAATATTTATAAGCAAAATTGGTACCAAAAAAATTGTTATAAACAAAGTAAATGGCACTTTTGATAAAAATTTAGTATCTGTGAAAATATGTTTCTTAAAATTTTCGAATTTTGAACTCATGAATATATTAGTTTATTTTTTTCTTATAAATTTTTTGTGCCCTAAATATATTAAAAAACTTGATAAAATCAATTTTTTAATAAAATAAGTGCAACTTTTATTAGAAAACCCATCCCCCTTTGGGGACTTCCCTTAAAAAGGGAAGAAATCTAGTGGAATAATAAAATTTAATCTTAATAATATAAATTATGTGAATATTTGATATGTTTGATTCTAATGCCTGTAGCATACAAGGAAGAAATAACTGACTTGAGGCTTGGACTTGGGATGAATATGAAGAAAAGAAAAAAGAACTATGAGAAAAAGTAGTTCTTGTAGATATGATAAATCACCCTGTAAAAGACAGTGTAGTTATTTCTGATAGATTATTTTCAGGTATTTATCCAGAAGGGACAATTTTTGCACTTTACTGTCATAGTGGTTGATCTAGCTGATATTTACAAAAACAACTTACTCCAGCTATGCCAATGTACCAATTTGTAAATATCAGATGAGGTATAATGAGTAAATAAAAAAACATTGATTTTATAAAAAAATAAGATAAACTTTAAGTATTATTATTAAATATATATTATGAACAAACTAAAATACCATTTTTTATGATGATTAGTATTCTTATGAACAGTATTAATTTGATTTTATTCTTATGCTGCTCTAACTTGGACTAATGTACCTACTACTGTTAATACTTCTACTCCAATGACAACAACTCTTTGGAATAATGCTATGACAAATATAATAAATAATGTTAATAGTGTGCAATCTGCTTTAGATGCATTTTCTGTACAAGTATGAACAGTTGCAAACGTTGTAACTGTCCAAACAAGAGCCCAATGAACTTATACAGCTCCTATTTCGTGAGATGGAATAGAAATTACTCCTCTTAGATTATCAATAACTCCTAAGAGGGCTGGAAATAAAATAATATTAGAATGGATTGTAAATGGAGAATGTTCAAATGATACTGTTTATACAGTAACCCGTAATTGAGTTATGTTAGCTAATGCTACTGACTGAACTAATCGTTGGTCTTGAGTTAATTGACAACCTTATAATGTTGATACTGCGAGTACCCCTGATAATGCTGTTGTAAGAATAGTTGATGACAGTACTCTAGCGACAGCTAGTACATATGAACTAAGAATAAGATCATCTAACCGAACTGCTCCTAATTGTTTTCTTAATAGAACAGTGAATAATGCTTGAGCAGATTCTAATGAAACATCTATATCTACATGAATTGCTACTGAAATTTGGGATTAAAATAAAAAAATAGAGAATTGAAATTCTCTATTTTTTTATTTACTATAATTCTTCCCAAACAAAGTATCATATTGAAGTAATGCATGATTTTTATCATAATCTAGACAAGTTTTTCTATCTTTATTTCTAATTATTCAAGTTTCTTTTGTTGATGACAAAACTGGAGAATTGGCTTGCAGACATTTGAATTCTTCTGAGATATAATCAAAATAAGTTCATTTAGATTTTATTCCTTCTAAATCAAGTACATAATTTCCAAGATATGAAGCTCAAATATATCCTAAATCTTTATTTTGAAATTCTCATTTATTTGACCAAATAAGGAAATCTGGACTATACATATTTTCTAAATTATCTTTATCCCACTTCTTTTCCTCTCGCTCATTTATATATTTAGTTTCAGTATATCCGATATTATTATCTCACAAGTTTGGAAGATGGTCTCAAAAAAATAATACAACTGTATGTTTTTTTCTTGTTTTAAGGTGTTCAAGTAATTTTCACAAACTTGCATCAGCATCATGAATTCATTGAGCATAATTAGTTAAAATATCATTAACCTTTGGACTAAAATTATTTTTTAGTTTAACTGAAATTTCGCTATTTTTATATTTGTTTTCATAAGAAAAATGATTTTGCATAGTAATTCCCATGATGAATTTATTTTTTTCATCAGAATCTAGATGTTTTACAAGTTCATTTACAAAAGTATCATCAGATATAAAAGGTCATTTATAAGCAGGATTTTCTATAGAATCTTCCCCATAAAAATTATCAATTCCTATATGAGGATAAGCATTATTTCTATTAAAAAATTTCTTATCATAAGTGTGAAGTGCCAAAGTTTCATATCAGTTAGCTTTGAGTATCCAAGGGATTGCAGGAATATCTCTACTTACATATTGGGTATATGGAATACTTCAAACTGGGAGATTTCTTATCAAATCACCTGTCATAAGCTCAAACTCAACCAAAGCAGTTTTTCCTCAAAATGTTGGACTAATCATCTTTCAGTGATAAGTTTCAGTTTGTAATTTATGTAAATTTGGAGTCAAATCTTGCCCAAAATCAATTCATTTAATTCTAGATAAATCAAAAAAAGCTTCACTTAAAATAAATATGAAATCTGGAGTACTTCAGCTTCAAAAATCCCCCTGTCCTAACGGACTTCCCCCTTGATAAGGGGGACTTTTTTTAGCTACTACCAAGTCCCCCTTATTAAGCGGGCGACCAGAGGAAGTGCCTGTGGTATGGCTGAAAGCCGGGGGATTTGCTTTTATCTCTCTCACTATCTTCTCCACACTTTCCTCATTATATCACTTCGGTTTTTTAATGTAAGCATTTGAGATGTTTATATAAAATGCTGTAATAAATCAGTTCGCATCATAATTGTAATTTTGTCTCCAATTTACTCAGTCCAAATCATATCAAATAAGTTTTATTAAATACTTTTCTCTGAAATCATTTGTAACAATCACAAAGTAAAAAAGCATAAAAAATACTATAAAAAGTGGTAATCTTACAGTAATTTTCCTAATTTTAAAATCCCTAAATAATCTAAAATATACAAAATTAAGCACAAATACACTCAAGAAAAATAAAACTATTGCAATGCTAATTTTGAAATGTACGAAAGAGGCAATATCTCCAGATTGACCTGCCTGAGCTATAATATCAGTTAGGTAAAGTGGTTCTCAAAGTATTTCTCTTTTAAGAAAATTTACAATTGATAAAATTATAAAAAATATAAAAGTCGCGTAAAAAGAATGCCTTCAAATAAGCAAATATAGCATATAAAACACTATAAAAACTATAAAATATGAAAATAAAAATGCTCTTGAAGATCCCGTTATAAATTCAAGTAATCATCAAAAACTTTGTTTTTGAATAAGTTCTACTGCTAAAACTAAAATCACAGGAAAAACAAAAAACAAGATAATTTTTATTATCTTATTGTTTTTTGCAAAAAAGTTTTTTAAAAAGTGATGTATTTTTAGCATTTTTTAGTTTATTAAAAAGAACCCCCTATTTCACCCAACCATCTATAATATCAGATATAACTGCCGCTAATTTCTCTGGTTTATGTCTAACAAAATCAGTTTCATTAAGCAAATCTCGTTCTATTACTTTATATGATTTTCCTTCAAAATCAGATATATCTTTTAATTTTACTGGTTGTTTCATATCTTCCTCTTCATATTTTTCTACCATTTCTTCTGATATATATCAGTTATTCACTATTACATAATCTAGATTTCAAGCTCAAAGATATCTTTCAACCACATTTACGAAATCTATAACTTCGAAATTTGTAGTTTCACCATGTTTTGTCATGATATTACAGAAATATACTACTTTAGCATCACTATTTGCAATAGCTTCTTTTACTCATTTTACAAGTAAATTTGGGATAATTGAAGTATATAAATCTCCAGGACCAATTATGATAATATCTGAATTTTCAAGCACATCTTTAGCTCTTGGATTTATAGAAACTTCTGGTTTCAAAAAAGCATCAGTAATAAGTAAATTAGCATCATGAACAGGACAATCTATATTTGTTTCTCATTCTATTATTTCTCAGTTTTCAAGTTTCACACATAAATCTGATTTTTCTTTTGTAACTGGAACAACTTTTCCTTTTACTCTAAACATTTTTGAAACTTCTTGTAATCCAGCTTCAAAATCACCTGTTATATCCGCCATAGCAGTTATAAGCAAGTTCCCAACAGTATGTCAGCTTACTGAAGATTTTTTTTCAAATCTATATTCAAATAATTTTCTTAAAACTTCTGATTCTTGACTAAGGGCCAAAATAGCTCTTCTCAAATCACCTGGTGGAAGTATCCCAAATTCATCTCTCAAAACTCCAGTACTTCATCCACTATCACTCATAGTTACGATCGAAGCTAAATTTAGATTTTCAAAATGTTTTAATCAAGTCAATACATTGTATGATCCAGTTCCTCATCAAATTGTTGTTACATTTACTTTATTTTCTAGCATTTTATTTGGGTTGATTTTATATTATAACTAGAGTATTTTATGTAATTTCTGAAAAAGTCAATTTCTTCAAAAATTTACATTTGAAAGAAATGCTAGTTTAAATATAATAAGTCTAATAAATACAATATAAAAATATATGAATATGAAAATAGAAACAGGAGAAAAAAATGAAATACTTAGAACTATAAGCACAAAAATAGCGAAAGAGGATATAAAAAAATATGCCAATATCTGAAAAGATATGATAAAATATACAAAAAATCCTGATCATGGATGAGTAGGTCTTGCTGCACCTCAAATCTGAATAAATAAGAGACTTATAGTTGTAAGTTTACTTAGAGACCGGGATGATGAAAATTTTTCAACCATTATGATGATAAATCCTGAAATTCTAGAATTTTCACAAGATACCGAAACAGAAAGTGAATGATGTTTATCTGTTCCTGGGAAAAAATGAAAGGTAGAAAGAGCTCATTCTATTAAAATCTCATTTTTAGACGAGAAATGAAGTGAAAAAGTATTGAAACTAGTATGAGTTCCCGCTCGTATAGTTCAACACGAAATAGACCATTTAAATTGAGTTTTATTCACTGATAGAGTTTGAGAGAAAACAATAAAAAAAGAAGTTCTAGTATAAAAAAAATGACAAATAAAAAAATAAGGTATAATAAAATCTTATTTTTTTATTTTTATATAAATGAAAACTTTAACAGGACATTATAAAATTACTGATATTCCAAATGTTAGTGATTAACTGAAGCTATGAAATGATGAAATAATATAGATTTTCATACTATGCTTTGAGAAAAATTTACATGAAGAGTTGAAAAAATAATTGAGCAAAGAAGGTTTTTTCGAGATGATATTTTTCGTAATCTTACACATATTATTTTAGAAGAGGAAAATACAAATAGAGAATTTACCATATTTCTTTGACAGGATAAATATGATTTTCCAAATAATATTCAAAAAGAAACATTTATAGGATGAAATTTTATTCCTACTTCAAATGGTAAAAAAACAATTGAGACTTGAGAGGATTGAAAATATTTAATTGATTGAAATAAAATTGATTTAAGAGGAGAATTATCTACATACTGTTGAATAGTGAAATGAACTATAAATTGAATAAATTTCGATGTATTAAAAATTTTAAATATATTAAATTCTTGACCAGGAAATTGAGATGACCCTATAATTGAATTACAAAATTTATCAAAATGAGAATTTGCTAATTTACCATTAGAATTTAGAATATATTTGCATTCATATAAATGAGATTTAAGTACATCAATAATTAACCATCAAGATGTATTCAAAGCAGAAAACTATTTACAAGAATTAGAAGATTTCAGAAAAATATTTTTATGAAAAAAAACATACTAATAATGTACAAAAAAAGAAGTTCTAGTTTAGAACTTCTTTTTTTAGAATACCTTATAATTTCCATTAAAAACCCCTCGGCTTTCAGCCACTCCCCTTGAGAAGGGGAGAAATTAGAAATAAAAAATACTATACCTGTTCTATTTCTTCCCTTTCCAAGGGAAGTCCCGAGGAACGAGGGGATGGGTTTGCTTAAAAAATCTCCTAAGAAATTCTTAGGAGATTTTTTTTTATTTTTATCTGAATTTATCGTAATCATACATTTTCATTTCAGTATCAACTTTTCTGATTAAGTCTAGTATAACTGAAACTATGATTATAAGCCCAGCTCCACTAATAAGTAGATTAACACTTTGTCCCATTAATTTACTCATAACATATGGTAAAACTGCAATTATAGCAAGGAATCAACCACCAAATAGATTTAATCTAGCAGAAACTTTTGAAAAATATTCAGATGTTTCAGTTCCTGGTCTAATACCTGGAATATAACCACCTCTTTTTTGAATACTTTCTGCAACTTGATCAGTATTGAAAGTGATAGATACGTAGAAGAAAGAGAAAAGTATAACAAGTATGAAGTATACAGCTATAAATGCCCAACTTGGATTATTCATACCAAAGTATTTTACCAAGAAATCTCAAACGTTTCTAGCAGCATATGAACCACTAGTAGAAAGGATTTGTCCTATAATAGAAGGAAAAGTTACAAGAGAAACAGCAAAAATGATAGGCACCATTCAAGCTTGATTAATTCTTATTGGGAAATAAGATTTTTCTTCTCCTCAAGTTCTAGTATATATAATAGGTATTCTTCTATTTCATTCAGTAAATCTTATGATTATATATATGATTATAAGAGTTAAAACTAGAAGTCCTGCAAATAGAGAGTAAGCTCCAGTAGAAAAATAATTTATTATCATACCTGGAACTCAAGCTAATACTCAAGCAGTGATGATAACTGATATACCATTACCAATACCATATTCAGTCATTATTTCACCTAACCACATCAAAAATATAGTTCAAGTAGTAATAACAAGCATCGCAGTAAATACAACTGACCGGTCAGCAGTATTTATGATAGAACCACCAGCTAAATTGTTTAGTAGAAGAATCATACCATAAGATTGTACGAAAGCTAAAGGTAAAGCTAACCATCTAGTAATTTTATTGATTTTCTTTTGTCCTTGTTCACCTTCTTTTTGCATAGCTTCTATTTTAGGAACTATAACTCAAAGTAGTTGTACTATAATCAAAGCATTGATATATGGAGAAAGTCCCATAAGAATAACAGAGAAATGTTCTATTCATCCTCCCATTAAAGCTGAGAAAAAAGCAAGTCCTTGTTGTTGTTTAATAATAGCAGCAAGACCATCAGTGTTTACTCCAGGAACAGGTATTACAGATAAAAATTTAAAAACTAGTACTGTAGCAAGAGTAAAGATAATTTTTTTTCTTAAATCTTTAACAGCAAAGATAGATTTCATATGTTTCAAAATCATAAAAAACTATTTATATTAAATAATAAATTCGCTCATCAGTATAAGGAAAAATAAAAAAAGTAAAGTTTTTTTGATGACAAAAATAAAAAGCTAGAAATAAAATTCTAACTTTTTATAATTTAAGTGAAATTAAGCAGCGATTAGTTCAACTTTACCACCAACTTTTTCGATTTTTTCTTTAGCAGCATCTGAAATTTTATCAGTTTTGATAGTTACTTTAGAAGTTAAATCTCCGTTTCCTAATACTTTAAGACCAGCAGATTTATTTCTTATTACTTTGTTTGCAAGAAGTACTTCTTTTGTTATTTCATTTATACCTTTAGAAGCAAGAAGTTCTAAATCATCTAAATTAACAATATTATATTCTGTTTTAAACATAGCATTTGAGAAACCTTTCAATTTTGGCATTCTTCTGAATAAAGGAGTTTGTCCTCATTCAAACCAAGCAGGAACTCATCCACCAGATCTAGCATTTTGACCTTTACAACCTTTACCACAAAATGTTCATTTACCTGATCCATTTCATCTACCAAGTCTTTTTGATTTATTTCTGGCACCTGTATTAGGTCTTAGAGTGTTTAATAAAACCATAATTATTTTTTATAATTAATAATTAACAATTAATAATAAAATAGGCATAAGTAACAAGTTGTATTTACAAGAATTTCTTGTTAATACTACTTATTACTTAAACTTTCTTTTATTATTTAAAACTAGATAAAGCTTTTATAGTAGCTCTAGCATTGTTTATAAGGTTGTTTGAACCATATCTTTTAGCTAAAACATCTGTATAACCAGCAACCGCTAAAACTTTTCTAGCAGCACCTCCGGCAATTAATCCAGTACCTTCTGAAGCAGGGTGAACCATAACAACAGCAGATTTATTTTTAACTTTTACGTCATATGGAACAGTACCATTTTCGATTTTAACTTTCGTTAAATTCTTTTTAGCATTGTTTATAGCTTTTGCTATAGAATCAACAACTTCCCAAGATTTACCAGTTCAAAGACCAACATTACCTTTACCATCTCCGATAACAACTACAGCTCTAAACCTTAATTGTCTACCTCAAGCAGTAACTCTAGTAACTTTGTCAATCGCTAGCAATTCTTCTTTAAACTCTTTTTTTTGTTCACTAGAATTCCTAACTGGTCTTCTAGTTACTTCTTTTTTATCAGTTCAAGTCATAAAAAATCGTAACTTAAATAATTAAAATTTTAATCCACCATCTCTAGCAGCATCAGCCAAGGCTTTTACTCTTCAATGATATTTAAAACCACCTCTGTCAAAAACAACAGCATCAATTCCTTTTGCTAATAATTTTTTTGCAACATCTTGCCCAACAGCTTTAGCCATTTCAACTTTTGTTCCAGATTTAGTTAATTTTAGATCTGAAGATGATTCTATAGTCGTACCTGTAGTATCATCTATGGCTTGTACATATACATTAGAGTTACTTCTGAAAACAGTTAATCTAGGTCTAGTCGCAGTTCCTGTGAATTTAGATCTAACTCTAACTTGTCTTCTAACTCTTTTTAATACTTTTTCTAACATAAATTTTGTTTATAAGTAAATAACATTATTTATTTATTATTTTTTCTTACCTGATTTTCAAGCTTTTCTTCTAACAACTTCATCAGTATATTTAATACCTTTACCTTTATATGGTTCAGGTTTTTTCTTAGCTCTAATTTTCGCAGCAAATTCTCCAATAAGTTGTTTATCAATACCTGAAATATGAAGAGTATTCTTCAATTTTTCATCCATTGCTACTTTTAATCAAGCAGGAACTGGCATTTCAACTTTATGAGAAAATCCGATACTTAAAACTAATTTGTCTCAAACAACTTCAAATTTGTATCAAACTCAGTTGATTTCTAATGATTTTTTATAACCAGTAGAAACTCATTCAACCATATTTGCTATTAACGCTCTTGTTGTTCCCCATAAAGCTAAAGCTTTTGAGTCAGTATTATCTACTGGTGATACAACAATTGTATTGTTTTCTTTTACAACATTAACCGTAGAAGAGAATTCAAAATTCAAAACCCCAAGAGGTCCTTTTACTTCTATTGTTCTTGCTGCTAGATTTGCTTCTACTTTGTCTCCTAAAACTATAGGCAATTTACCAATTCTAGACATAAAAAACACTTATTAATTAATAAATTCTAAATTAGAATATTTCACACATCAATTCTCCACCTACTCATAGACTTCTTGATTCATATCAAGTAATCACTCATTTAGGAGTTGAAACTATGTAAATTCATTTACCATTTCTTGATTTTTTAATATCTTTTGCAGATATATATATTCTTTGTCCTGGTCTTGAAATTCTTTTAAAAGTAGGGATATATTTAGTAACTCTTACATCATTCAATGTAACAATTAAAACTTTTTTAACACCTTCTTCTTTGATTTCAAAATCAAGAATATAGTTATTTTTCTTTAATATTTTTAAAATATCAGATTTTAATCTTGAAAACGGAATTGAAACTTCTCTTATTCTAGAAAGATAAGCATTTCTCAATCTAGTTAATAAATCTGCTATTGGATCTATTATCATACATATAAAAACTTAAAAACTAAACTTTTTAATCTATTACCAACTTGATTTTCTTACACCTGGCAATTCACCTGCATTAGCTTTTTCTCTAATACAGATTCTACACATATCGAATCTTCCGATGTATCATCTAGTTCTACCACAACAACTACATACATTAAAAACTTTTGTAGCCATTTTTGGTTTTCTTCAATCCTTAATTGCTCTTAAAAACTTTTCTTTAAGTTTCGCAGCTTTTGCAATTTTTGACTTTCTCATTTAAAGTAAAAATTAGAAATTAAAACTATTTAGCAAATGGTACTCCCATAAGTTCAAGTAACTTTCTTCAAGAATCCTTAGTAGTATTCTTAGTAGAAATTGTTATTTGTAAACCATGAGTTTTTACTACATCATTTTGAGGAACTTCTGGAAATATAGTATGTTCTTTAATTCAGAAATTATAATTTCCTTCATTATCAAAACTTTTCTTAGGGATTCATCTGAAATCTCTAACTCTTGGTAAAACAACGTCAATCATTTTTTCCAAGAAGTTATACATTTTTTCACCTCTAAGTGTTACTGATAATCAAACAGGCATTCCTTCTCTAAGTTTGAAGTTAGATATAGATTTTTTTGCATATCTAACAGTACAAGCTTGACCAGATATTAGATTTAATGCT
Organism: Patescibacteria group bacterium; assembly: GCA_036170435.1. Taxonomy (GTDB): domain Bacteria; phylum Patescibacteriota; class Gracilibacteria; order BD1-5; family UBA6164; genus JAQVPN01. The sequence continues at coordinate 30,141 of JAVHPF010000006.1, read as the reverse complement.
TGTTTTAGTGGTTCAAAATCTTTATTTCCTTGTTTGATATAAGTACCAATTCACATATTCAAAACAATTTTTTCGATTTTCGGAGCTTGCATTATATTTGCATATCCTTCACTTTTCATAAGTTCTGGAAGAACTTGTTTAGTATACTTTTCTTTAAGATACATCTTTGTTAAAATGTTATAAAAATAATCTTTTATTATTTGATTATTGCATCCTTCATTGCTTTTCAAGCTTTGATAGCTTGTTTTGAATATCTAAATTTTTTAGATATTCCTTTTTCTTCAACTAAAGTAAATCAAACTCTAGTAGGTTTTCCTGTAACAGGACAAATTAGCATTACATTTGATGCTTCAACTGGTTTTTCAAATTGTACAATTTGACCAGGAGTATTACCAAACTTTTTAATATGTCTAGTTACAACATTCACTCATTCAAGTAAAACTTTTTCTTCTTTTATAAATGCTTTTAGTACTTTAGTTTCCTTTCCAGCATCTTTTCAAGACATAACTTTTACTTTATCTCAAGTTCTTATTTTCATAAATAAAAAATTTTTAAAATAAATTTATTATAAAACTTCCGGAGCTAAACTCACTATTTTTTGATATCCAAGAGCTTTTAATTCTCTAGCAACTGGACCAAAAATTCTTGTTCATTTTGGTTCTCCTTTTTCGTCTATTACCACAGCAGCATTATCATCAAATCTAACGTATGAACCGTCTTTTCTTCTGATTTCTTTTGCAGTTCTAACAACTACTAATCTTACTACTTTTTTCTTTTTGATAGTTCAATCTGGAGAAGCTTTTTTAACAGAAGCAATTATTACATCACCCACTGAAGCATATCTTCTTTTAGAACCACCAAGAACTTTTATACATAAAAATTCTTTAGCTCAAGTATTATCAGCAGATACTAATCTTGATTCAGTTTGTATCATAAATAATTAATAATTAATAATTAATATCAGAGTAATAACCGTCTTAAATTATGCAGTAACTAAAACCCATCTTTTTAATTTAGATAATGGTCTAGTTTCTTGTATAACAACAATTTCACCTTCAACAGCTACATTGTTTTCATCATGAGCATAAAATTTCTTTGTTACTCTATATCTTTTTTTATATATAGGATGGCTTTTGTAAGTATAAACAGATACTACCGCAGTTTTATCCATTTTATTACTTGTAACAATACCTTTAATTGTTCTCATAAATTTGTATATTAGATTTTTTAAAATACTTTAATTCTTAGTTAGAAGAATTTGAAATAGTTTTCACTCTAGCAACATATCTTCTTAAAAATTTTACTAGATGAGTTTGTTTAAATTCATTTAAGCTTAATTTCATTTCAAAAGAAAATAATTTTTTTTGAGCATCTTTCAATTCTTTTCCAAGATCTTCAGATTTCATTTTTCTTAAATCTTCAAGAGATTTTAATTTTAAATCTTTTAATTCTTTCATTTGCTTGTTTGATTAATCAACTAAGGTTTTAGTTTTAACTGGTAATTTGTAAGAAGCAAGCCTAAAAGCCTCCCTTGCAGTTTCTGGTGTTACTCACGTAAGTTCAAAAAGAACTCTACCAGGCTTTACAGCGGCTCTATACATTTCAACAGATCATTTACCTCAACCCATCGGAACTTCCAATGGCTTCTTAGTATAAGGTTTATCTGGGAATATTCTTATCCATAATTTTCCTCATCTTTTTATATGACGAACGATTGCTTTTCTAGCAGACTCAATTTGTCTAGATGTTATATATCATCTATCTATAGTTTTTAAACCAAATTCTCCGAATGAAATACTAGAACCTTTTATGGCAAGTCATTTCAATCTTCCTCTCATGGCTTTTCTATATTTAGTCTTTTTTGGTTGTAACATAAAAAACTTGTATTAGTATATAAATAAATTTAAAAAGTCAATTTTATTATTATTTTCAAATTTTATTTCTTAAATATATCTCATTTGTAAATCCAAACTTTAATTCAAATTGTTCCATAAACTGTTTCAGCTCTAGCAGAAACATAGTCTATATCAGATCTGATTGTTAAAGTAGGAACACTTCCTTCTTTAAATGTTTCAGCTCTAGCTATTTCAGCTCAGTTCAATCTTCCTCAAACTTTAACTTTTATTCATTTAGCTCATTTTTCCATAGTTTTTTGAATAGCTTGTTTAATAGCTTTCTTATATGGAGTTCTTTTTTCTATTTGGTTAGTAATAGAATAAGCAACGATTTTAGCGTTTAATTCAGGTTTTTTAATTTCTTTTACATTAATGCTAACTTTAGCATTAACTTTAGAAGAAAGAAGAGCCTCAATCTTAGATAAATTTTCGTTATTATTTCATAAAACCAAAGAAGCTTTAATTGTAAAAATATCGATAGAAATATTATCTTCTGTTCTTGATATTTTTACATCGCCAGTAGGTATACCAGCTAGTTCTTTTTTAAGAATTTCTCTTATAGAGTTATCGGCATTGATAGAAGCAGCATAAGCTTTTTTATCAGCATACCAAGATGAACCCCAGTTTTTTATATAAGGAATTCTAAAAGCAATAGGACTTACTTTATGTCACATAAAACTTTTTAAATTAAAAATAAAATATTATTTTTTTACCTGTAATTCTACCGTTACATTAGTAGTTCTTTTTAGTATTCTATGAGATCTACCTCTAGAGATAGCTTGCCCTCTTTTGTAAACTAAACCTTTATTTGTTATAATAGTACCTAAGATTAAATCTTCTTTAGATTGACCATCATTATTGATAGCATTACTCATTGCAGAGTAAACCAATTTGTAAAGTAGACCTGCTCATTTAGTAGGAGCAAATTTCAAAAAATCTAGAGCTTTTGTTACATCTTGTCATCTTACGATTTCAGCAACAACTCTTAGCTTTTTAGGAGAAATTCTTATATTGTTTCAATAAGCTTTCATAATACTTTTTAAAATTATTTAGATAAATTTTATTTATTTCAAGAATGACCTTTAAAGATTCTAGTAGGAGAAAATTCACCTAATTTATGTCAAACCATATCTTCAGTTACGAAAACTGGAGTATGAGCTTTACCATTATGAACTCAGAAAGTGTGTCATACGAACTCAGGAGTAACTGTACAGTCTCTTGCCCAAGTTTTAATTAACATCTTTTTTGATTCAGTATTAAGTTTTTCAACCTTCTTAAGTAGTCTTTCATCTATATAAGGTCATTTTTTAAGACTTCTAGTCATAAAATCAAAATTATAAATTATTAAATTACTTTTTCATTAATTTTCATTTTCTAGTTCTAAGTATCCATTTGTTTGTAAAACTCTTTTTACTTCTTGTTTTTTTACCAAGAGCATGTGCTCCCCAAGGAGTTTTTGGATATTTCATTCAAATAGATGAATGTCCTTCTCAACCACCATGTGGATGGTCAACAGGGTTCATTGATTTACCAAGAACTGTTGGTCTCTTTCACATATGTCTAGCTCTACCGGCTTTACCGATAACAATTAAACTATGATCTGGATTTGAAACTTGACCTAGAGTAGCAAAACATTTTTTGTTAACTAGTCTTATTTCTCCTGAAGGAAGTTTAACTTGTGTGTATTCTCCTTCTTGTGAAACTATTGTAGCAGATGAACCAGCAGATCTAACTGATGAAGCTCATTGTCCTACGATAAGTTCTACATTGTGGATTTGTAATCAAACTGGTATGTTTGATATCATCATTCTGTTTCCAGAAACAAGTGGAGCTTTTTCAGAAGTAATTATTTTGTCTCATACTTTTACTGTGTTGTGAGCAAGAATATATCTTCTTTCTCAATCAACGTAACATACAAGAGATATCCAAGCTGTTCTATATGGATCGTATTCTACTGTTTCAACTCTAGCTGGAATATCCAGTTTATCATGAAAATAGAAGTCAATCAATCTATATTTTTGAGCATGTCCAGAACCTTGATGTCTAACTGTAATTCTTCAAGTATTATTTCTACCTGCGTGATTTTGCAATTTAACAGTAAGTGCTTTATGCGGTTTTGAAGTAGTTAATTCTTCAAATGTATAACCAGTCATTCACCTTCTACCATTTGTAGTTGGTTTAAATTTCTTGATTCCCACGGTTACAAAAAATTAAAAATTAAAATTTTTAATGCAAAATATTTAAATATTGTTTTCTTAAATATTTTTTTCGGGGCATTATTTTACTGCAGAAAAATCTAGAGTTTGAGATTTATCTTTTAAAGAAATGTAAGCCTTTTTTGAAGGTTTTCTTTTCATAGCAACTCCTTTTTTTAAGAATTTGAATTTTTCTCTAACAGAAACAATTCTTACATCAGAAACTTCTATGTCATATATTTCTTTAATAGCTTTCTTAACATCTATTTTTGTAGCTCTGCTATCTATTTCTACTGCGTAAACACCATTTATTCAAGGCATTTTTTCAGTAACTATAGGTTTTTTTATAATATTATACAGACTCATAGCTTTGTTTATTATTTAAGAAATACTTCTTCAATTCTTTTTACAGAATCTTTTAATAGAACTAGTGTATCGTATTTTAATAGATCTGCTATATTCAAGTAATCAGCTCTAGTATATTTTGCGTAAGGGATATTTGAGATAGATTTTTGTAAAACATCGTCTTTACCCGGTATAGCTAATAGTAAGCTTTTTGTATATGGTAGATTAGATAAAATAGAAACCATTGATTTTGTTTTTATTTCAGCTAGTGAAATAGAATCAACAACAATCAAGCTATTTGTTCTAAGTTTTGAAGATAAAGCTGAAAATAAAGCTAATCTTCTTTCTTTTTTATTCATTGAGATTGTATAGTTTGTAGTATTCTTAGGACCAAAACCAACTCAACCTTTTTTTCTTACTGGAGATCTAGCAGAACCTGCTCTTGCCTTACCAGTACCTTTTTGTTTATAAATTTTTCTAGTAGATCATCTTCTGTCTCATCTAGTTTTAGTATGAGCGTTAGATTGTCTAGCATTTGCTAATTGAAGCATAAGTAATCTATGCATCAATCATTTGTCCACAGGAACTGAGAAAATAGAATCATTTAATTCAATAGTTCAGATTTCTTTTCATTCCTGATTTAATAATTTAGTTTCCATTTTTTGGGCTTATTATTAAGAATTAAAATTTAATCATAACTAATGATTTTCTAGCACCTGGAACTGGACCTTTCAATCCTAGAACATTTAAGTTCTTGTTCACTATTTCTACACTTATATTTTTAAGAGTAATTTGTTCATTACCCATATGTCCGTGCATTTTTTTACCTTTATGAGTTCTTCTAGGTTTTCTATTACCGATAGAACCAAGAGCTCTATGGAATTTTGAACCATGTGTAGCCATACCTCAATGGAAATTATGTCTTTTCATGGCACCGGCAAAACCTTTACCTTTTGAAAAAGAAGTAACTTCAACTTCAGTAACTCATTCCAATAAATCAAGAGTAACATCATCTCAAACATTGAATTTATTCAAACTAGATGCATCCTCTAGTCTAAATTCTCTAATTCTTGAGAATTTGTTAAAACTAAGTGCTTTGTTTCAGTCCTTGATAGAAGCATCAGCTCCATCTTTCAAGATACCTACCACTAAAGCATTGTATCAATCAGAAGCAACATCTTTCTTATATACAACTTTTAAAGTTGGTATTTTCAAAAGAGTCACAGGGATAAAATTATCTCATTTTATCACCCTAGTCATTTCTAATTTATAAGCTAGTAATCAAGCCATAAAAATAAAAATAATTAAAAAATATAAAGTTAGAGGTTAAACTTCTGTTACATGTAACGGAGTCTAACTTAACCTCTTCAAATAAAACTTTCAATAAAATTTTACAAGCTGTAGCATTTTATGAAAAAGATGATAAATGTCAAAAGAAAATAAATTTTGGTTTTGGGGTGAGACGGAGAGGGGGAAATAACCCATCCCCAGCCCTTCCCTTAAGCCTAAGGGAAGGGGGTAAAAAAAGAGGATAGGTACAAATTGTACTTATCCTTTAAAGCTTAAAATGTCCGGAAAAATCGGACAGTTTAGTATATTTTATATTATATTTTTTGGAATATAAATAAATGTTCGTGCATAATAAGGAGGAAGTTTGCTTCTTTTGATTTCTTTACCCAAAATCCTGTCGCTTTACAATTATGTTGTACTTTGATAATATCTTCCTTTAGAGTAAATCAAGCCTTCAAGAATCTTTCCATTACTTTAAAAGCTAGAGGTTGATAAAGTTTATTTCTCCTAGTATCTCACATCAAAACTGCACAAAATTTCCCTGGTTTCAAAATTCTAAAGCTTTCAATCGCTATTTTCTCTATTTCATCACAAAATTTATCTATATCATGGATATTTGATAAATCCTCTTTGATTTGTCATTCGCTATATTTGATAATATCCACATAAGGTGGATGCATCAAAACAAAATCCAAACTTTCATCTCTCAATTTTTCGTTCTTCTCTGTTGCATCATGATGAAGAATTTCTATTTTAGGACTATTCTCAACTTCAAAATCTAGAAAACTCCTTGTAAGTTCTATTGCTTTTGGATTTATATCATAGCAAAGCAAATTTCTATTAAGTAGTTTTGCTTCAATAGCTGTAGTTCATCAACCTATCATAGGATCAATACAATAATCTCACTCATTAGAATATCTCAAAAACAAATTTCTAACTACTTCTGGCGACCAGTTTCATCTATACTTTGAATTATGAGTCATCCAGTTTCATCTGCGAGGGAAAGACCAAACAGAAGTGCATTCTTGTTCAAAGTCTTCTGGAGGAAGTTTTAGTTTAGGCATGATTATTTAGAAAAATATTTAAATCATCAATAAAATCTTCTCTTAACATTGAAACATTATAAATATTTGGATGAATTTCAAAAGCATCTCAAAGACTTTTTTTCATTTTATTATATCAAAATCAATCTGTAATCCATAATAATTCTATTCATAAACTATTTAATTTCCTGTTTACCTCTCAATAACTTCTTTTTATTTCTGTAGGTTTTGATCAAGAATTTGTATAAAAATTTATTTCAATTCAAATTATACACTTATTATCTTTTAAAATAGCAAAATCTACTCTTTTATTCTGATCACTTCAACTTCAATATTTAATATTATATTCTTGTTTTAAAGATAAGTTTGGGAAATCTTTAATAATTGTTTCTAATTCAGGAATCATATAATTAACAAATTCAGTTCCTCATTTATTTTTTCTTTTATCACTTTCAAATCAAACTAAAAGTCAAATAAAATAATCATTTATATTTGTTCTTTCAAGTATATTTTGAAATCAAATATCAACTATAGCTTCTGCAATTTGTTTTGCATTTTCTTCAGTAATATTTTTACTTAAATTTTTATAAATAATACTATCTTGATCAGAAACATAATAATTATTTGTGTTTCAAAGTAACATAAAACAATATGTTATAAATTCTAATGAATTATCTAAAGATAAAATAGTATCAGCTAATTTTTGCTTTAATTGAAGATCACTTAATTTTTTATAATTCTCTAAATCAATTATAAAATTTTTATATTGTTCATTATGTTTTAATATTCTTTCCCAGTCAATAAATTCTTTTCTTTTTATTAATCAAGGAATCAACTTTTGTAAAAATTCATTTACAAAAGTTTCTTTGGTATAGTTTTTTCTTGAGTTAAGCATATATTAATTATTACCTAAAATAAATTTTCTATTAATTCATTGTATAGTTTGTTTTGTCATTTAGCTCATGATTCATAATTATCACTAATCAAAGTTCATGTTAAATTACTCTTTGCTTTTTTTATAATATCTGTGAAAGAATCTATAGTAGGCTGATTAAAATAAGGAAATTTATTATAAGACTTCTTTTTAAATATATAAACCAATAATCTAAAAAATGCAAAAAATCAAGTTGTCTTATTTAGAATATAATCTTTATTCCCCCATTCATCTTGAAAAACATTTTTAACTGCACTAAAGTAATCTGCTAAAACAAAATATAATTTATCATCTGAAGGTAATAAATTATCAAATTTTTCTGAATCTGAAGAATAATATGACTTAAAAACTCACTCTTTTAACTCATAAACTAAACTTTCAAAAAAAGGAGCAAGTGATAAAGTTCAACTTCATTTTCATAAGATATTAATTAATTCATGCCAAGGAGAGTGTTTTTCTTTATTTAGTAAAGATATTATTGAATATGATATTAATTCTGGTGTTCTTAAATCTCAAAATCAATATAATGAATATATTAAACTTTTATTAACTTTCATTTGTAATCAATTTATATTTGCAAAAATCATAGCTTGATGGAATTTGTCTAATCAAATAAAAACAGATACTATAATCTCAAAATCTTTTTCATCATCTTTAAATCAAGATAATCTATGTTGTCAGTCCAAAATATATGCTTCTCCAATAATATTTAAATTTCAATTTTCATCAATATACGAGTCATTTCATACTGATATTATAAAACTATTTGGGAAAGTTGCATAATCTTTTCAATATATATATTCTTTTATTTCTTTAGTTCTTTCCCCCCTTAACTCTCTTTGAATCTCATCCATACTTTTGTATCTATCTATATCTCTTTTAGCAATATCCTTCAATTGAAATGGTTTCATTTTACAAACATAAAATATTCATATTTTTTGCTTAATTGTAAAAAAATCACTTTTTAATATAATTAATTCTTTTTCCATTTTTTCTAAATATTAAGTATTAAACTAGACTTTACCTAGTAGGAGAAGATAATCAACTTACTTTATCATCAATTATTTGCATTGTTTTTCTTGCTTCCAACTTTTCATACCTATTATAAATTTCATAGTAAGAAAGATTAATTATTTCTTTAAATTCAGGACAAGATAAATTATTAAAAAGGTGACTTTTCATTCTATTCATCTCATTGTTTTCATTCATTTCTTCTCACCTTCTAAACCATTTATATAAACCAAATCATAATACAATTAATCAAGAAATTATCTTGAATAAGATATCTATAGTATAATAATTTCAAATATATAGTGTTATACTAATATTACTTTTTAAAAAATATATTATAAAAGCTAATATAATTAATATAATAAATAATATAATTACATAAGTAGATATTCTAGAAAAAATCAGCTTATATTTTGTATTCATGTATAAAAACTTAAAAACTAATAATTCATCAACACAATCTCCTCAACTTCCCCTCTTCAAGCTCCATTACTATTCACATTCCTTCTTGCCTTCACCACTTCAAACCTAAATCAAGCGAAAATCTCTCTGATAAAATCTGTGTTGTGGTTTGAAAGCATAACTTTACATCCCATTTTGTGAAGCTTCACAAAAACATCTCTAAGCTCTATTTGCATATTTCTTCAAAATCATGATTCATTGTAACTCGTGAAATTCGCAGTATCTGTCAAAGTATCGTATGGAGGATCAAAATATACAAAATCTCAAGTTTTAGCATTTTTCAAAACATCTTTGAAACTTTGAAGTTTGATTATTGCTTTTGTTTCTTTTAATAATTTTGAAACATTAGTTATATTTTCCTTTTGTACGAAATCTGGATTTGCATAAGATCCGATTGGAACATTGAATTGTCATTTGCTGTTTACTCTGTAAAGTCAGTTAAAACAAGTCCTGTTTAAGTATATGAATCTTCCGGCTCTTTGTACATCAGTGAAATTTGCTTGCCAATTTTCTACTCTATCCCAAGCTCTAATTTCAGTGTAAAATTCTTTGCTGTGAGTGCAAGTTTCTAGAAATTTTATTAGTTCTTTTGGCTTATCTTTGATAACTTGATAAGTGTTTATAAGTTCAGCATTAACATCACTTAAAAAACTTTGTTTCTTTTGTAAAGCAAAAAATACAGCTCAACCTCATAAAAAAGGTTCATGGTAATTATTAAATTCTGTTGGGAAAAGTTTCTTTAATTGAGGCATAATTTGTCTTTTTCATCCTACCCATTTTACAAAAGGAGTGGCATTTATCATCTTTTTATTTGCATCAAAAAAAGACTTTGCTTCTTCAAATGAAACAAAATTCATATGTTCAAACCAAGATTTAACCAAATGAAAATCAAATCCAAATTGTATAGAAAATCTTAAACTATTTCTTGCTATAGAAGTCATATTTACATTTTTGTTAATTATTTTTTGCTATTATATGTTTTTTCAGATTTTATCAAACTTTATTTCCTCTCCTCCAACTCCCTCACAAACTTATCAAAATCATAATCAATAACTTGTTTCTTATTATATTCATCATATCCCAAAAAAGCTTTTTCTTCTGCTTGAGAGTGACTTATTTTTCAAGTTCACTCAAGTATTTTGTATTCATTGAATTCCAAGAATTTTTTTACACTAGATGATAATTCTCACATAGTAAAGCTTGTTTTATTTTCTATAAGCCTTTCTATATAGTCAAAATAAGCTGAAATAGTTCTTTCTAATTTGTTGATAAACTCTTCTTTCGCTTGCTCTAATCGAACGAACTCTTTCAAG
>JAVHPF010000006.1:17878-19553 GCA_036170435.1 Patescibacteria group bacterium | reverse complement strand
TAATTTGTTGATAAACTCTTCTTTCGCTTGCTCTAATCGAACGAACTCTTTCAAGCAATTCTCTGAAATAATCTTTTCCAAAATGTTGTCAGTTTTTCATTTTGTCATCATCCATAACGAAACCTTTGATAATGTATTCTCTCAAAACTTGAGTAGACCAAATTCTGAATTGTGTAGCTTGTGATGAATTTACACGATATCAAACAGAAATTATAGCATCTAGATTATAAAAATTTGTATTATATTTTTTTCAATCTTCAGCAGTTATTCGGAATTTCCTAATAACTGAAATTTCATTTAATTCACCTGAAGAAAAAATATTTTTCAAGTGTTCATTTATAGTTGGAATACTTACTCCAAAAAGTTCCGCCATTCTTTTTTGACTAAGCCACAAAGTTTGATCATTCAAAAAAACTTCTACTTTTACATCTCCATTTGGAGTAGTGTAAAATAGAAAATCTTTTGTTTCTTCTTTTAATGTGATTTCTTTAGACATAAAAATACTTTATTAGTTATTAAATTTTATTATACATTTTTTCAAATTTTATCAAACTTTTCTCCATTATACTAAGACCACCTTAAATAAACATTAAATTTCGACTATAAAATTTTTTTTCGACTCGACAAATACAAAAAAATCAGTCTACAGACTGATTTTTTTGTATTATTTAATCTCTTCTAAATATTTTTCTAATTCTTCTAATAATTCGAAAAACATATATTGCAGTTTATATAATCTATGATTGTTCTCAAATGAATCAAGATACACTAATTTTGTTTCGTTTATAATCTTTGTAATATATTTTGGATCATTTATAGTAAAAGCTCTTATCATATTGTGTAGTCTATCAAGAGATTTTATAAGTTTTGAAGATCCTGTTAATGATTTCATTCTTTGCATAAATTCTTCTCTTGTTTCAGTTTCCTTTTTAGTACAGTCATCTATAAGATTAAATACTTCTTCATCATAAGTTTCCTTTCATAAGTTATTTCATTCTCTTCTTATTTCTGTGTCCTCAATAACGTCATGTAATAAACATGCTATAACTTCATTTGGTGACATTTTCAAATCTCTCATTGCCAAAATTGCTAATTGAACTGGATGATTAGAATAAGGAATATTATCTAATCATTCTTCATCTTGTGGTCTTTTTTGAGTTTGTCATTCATGTGCTGAAATAGCTAAATCCAAAGATTTTTTTATTAATTCTTTTTCTTTATCAGAATATTCTGATAAATCTAAATAAGTATTAAATAATTTAATATTATCTTCTACTTGTAAATCTTTAGATACTATATCTATTGTTTTTGATGAAACATTTTTTGAACTCAAAAAATTTAAAACTTTTTTCACCTTATCATTAGATTCTAATTCTATTAAATCTCTTTTATAAGTATCCCAAGTTTTTATATTCAAAGTATCAAACAAAATATTGTCTATAACAGTTTCCATTATACCTAATCAATCATATTTATTTGTAAAAAATTTATAAGCATCTTCAATCTTTTTCTTATAATCTAATTCTTTAGTAGATATATATGCTGGATAAATGGTATTTCAATTATTTAATTTGATTTCTATTATTATATTCATTTCTCCAGTAGTTTTTTCTGGACTAGAATTTATTTCTTTTGTTTCCATGGTTTTTATTTATTAAGTAATTCATGTTCATGT
>JAVHPF010000006.1:9236-17778 GCA_036170435.1 Patescibacteria group bacterium | reverse complement strand
AATTTATTTCTTTTGTTTCCATGGTTTTTATTTATTAAGTAATTCATGTTCATGTATTGTTGTTTGGATATGCATATTAGACAATTTATTTTTTACCTCTTCAGTTTCAATATGTATAGGTTTATATATTACGTTATGGTCTAAATCAGCCATCAAACTTGCTTTTAATGTACTTATTTGAATTTCACAAGGAACATTATCTACCATTACAGTATATGTTATAACACGATATGGTCTTTTCATTTTTTTATCAGATGAATAAAAATTTTCAATTTCATAGATATTTTCTTTTCAGAATTTTGCTTCTATTTTTTTCATTATAATGTCCATCTGTTTTATATCGGTAACAGTTATTCTTCATCAAACTGCATCAGGCACATCAGCTAATAAATAACTTTTTCTTCAATCTCTTCAAGCATTTCCTTCCTTCATTCTATTGATTTTTTCCAATAGTCAAACTCGCGACTTTGCTCTTGAACTAACACTTGGAAATCAATCTTTAGTTCATATATCATCAACTATATTTGTTAATATAAAATTTAATTTTGGATTAATATCAATAGATAGCTGAGTTGCATATTTTTCTATTATTCTTCTTGTTTCGAAAGGAAGATTTAATTGCTCCATTTTTACTTTTTTAGTATCAATTCAATCTGGGAATTTTATATTTTCTCATATTGAATATAAATCTTTGTTACTTTCAAACATAATTTTAGTTAATTCCTCTATTTTATTTAAGGAAATAGTTTTTAAAAATGGATTATTGCTATTTTTTACTAAATCTTCTACTATTATCAACATCTCTTCCTTAGATATATTTTTATTTTTTCATAATTTTAATATTTCCTTAAATTCTTTTATAACAGTTTCTCTTGTAAGTGGATTTTCAAAATATTTCACAATATCCATTCTATGTTCCTTATCCAAAATAAATTTTTCAAATAAATTTCAAATCTCTTTATCTAATTTAAACTCTTCTTTAATATGATTAATTAATTTAGCTTCATCAGCAAATATATCAATATTTTTTCAACAAATTCATTCTTTAAGTAAAATATTTCTCTCTTCTTTTGAAAATCATGCTTGTTTTAAAGTATTAATCTTTTCTTTTATTTCTTTAGATGAAAATACTTTATTTGGATTTAATTCATCTAATCAAATATTATGAGCTTTTTCTATTGCATTTTTTTCAGCTTTATTTAAAGTTCTTTTTAGATAGAAATTACTTGCTTCAATTCTTTCTCGCTTAGTTATTTGCTTTGTTGTATCTAATAATTTTTCTTCAAGAATTGAACCTATAGCATTTTTTGTATCTCAAACAACATTCTTTACGTCATTTGATTTTAATAACTCATTTTTAGTTACATGTTTTATATTATCTTTCAACTTTTTTACTCAAAATTTAGCTATCTTAAATCAAGCAAATGCTCAAGTTCATATAAGTCATAACTCGACAACACTTCTTCATCTTTCATACGCATTTCAAGAAGCTAGTTTTACAACACTTTCTTTCAATCATTCTGCTATTCGTTTTATTCAATTCCAACTAAATAACTGATTAAGAGCTTCTACTAAGACTTTTCAATTAGTATTATATATTTCTATAGCTAAATCATAATTTCAAATTATAAGTTCATCTATTATTCATTTTACAAAATTTTCCACAGAATTATTCTGAGATTGATTCTCATCTATCCCCATTTTACCATAAATAAATATTTTTGCTTGATGAATTAGTTGCTCTTTATTTAAATGCTCTTTTGTTTCTCAAATTACTTTATGTTTTTCTTTTTCATAATTTATAAATACATCCTTCTTCTCTACATTATGCTTTTCTTCTAAATGTTTAGAATTTGAATAATTTAAACTAGAATTATTTAAATGTATTGGATTTTTGTCCTGTTTTTCAGGCTTAAAGTATATAAGATTTTCATTTATATTTGCCATATTTTAATTTTTGTTTTTATTTATTTGCTTTAATCTTAACATATTTTGAATTAAAAAACAAAAATAGAGCAATTAATTGCTCTATTTTATTATAAAAATCTCTCTTTTTCCCAAGATTTCACTTTATCCAAATCTTCGATGGAAAATTTTGTGTCTATTTCTTGTCCTCTTAATTCTATAAAAATAGCTATATCTCCGGCTTCTAAATCCGCTAAATAATCCTTCAAATCAAGTAAATCTTGCTTAGATGCACTAGACGGAATAGATATAACATATTTGTCTAGTTTCTCTTCCTCAATTATGTCATCAGGCAATAAATAATAAGTTTCTTCTGTTCCCCTCGCCTTAGGGAGAGGGGTTAGGGGTGAGGGCTGTTCTTCATTTACTTCACAGAAATCTCCACAAACTTCCAAATTTTCATCATCATTTTCTTCATCTTCTTGTTCTGTTCCCTCGCCTATAAGGAGAGGGTTAGGGTGAGGTCTGTTCTGAAAATCTGGTACCGGTACCTCTGAAACTGATGAAGCAACAAAAACTTTCCCAATATATTTAACATCATCAAACACTCACAAATCAGAAGCTTGTTCTCTAATCATAGATAATCAAACAATTTTCATGTCTTTTACTTGTATATTTTTTCTCTTATATTCTTGATTAATACTCAAGTAACCATCTACTATAACGACCATATCTTCTTTTACTTTGTCTTTATATTTGTCATGGTCTTTGTCGAAAATAGTAATTTCAAAATCATAATTGAAACTTTCTACATTCAAAAATATCATTTTCTTTCCATTTTTTGTGATAGTTCTTCTTATTTCTTTTATTACTCAAACAGCTTGAATTGATTCTCTTGATTTTATAGTTTCATTTTCCAGTTCTTCGAAACTCATTTTCAAATATTTGTCATTTTTTGTTCTTTTTGCAATATACTTTTGAAGTCAATCAAGTGGATGACCTGAAACTCTAAATCAAAGTACGTCTTTTTCTCTTTTTAATCTTTCTTCAAATCAGAAATCTTCTCAGACTTCAAATTTCAAAGCATCAGAATCAGTATCTCCTGAAAAATCAAACATACCAATTTGAGATGACTCAGTTTTTTTTGTATCAGCTTTTGAAAATCTAGTTATGTTTTCAATATTAGAGAAAAGTTGTCCTCTTGGACCAAATTCATCCATAGAACCTGATAGAATAAGGGCTTCTAGAGATTTCTTATTTACTACATCACGACCAACTCTTTTTACAAAATCTTCTAAATCAGCAAATTTTCATCATTCTTTTCTAGCTGCAAGTATCGCATCAATTGGTCCATCTCAAAGTCATTTAATGGCTTTTAAACCAAATCTTATATTAGAGTCATCAATATATGTAAAATGCTTTAGAGATGCTTGTACACTTGGAGCCAATACATCAATTCATTTTGATTTTGATTCAGAAACTTCAAGTACTATTCTTTCCATATTTTCCTCATCACTCGTCATCATCGCAGTAAGAAATTCTGTAGGGAAATATGCTTTCAAATAAGCTGTATGATAGGCAATAAGCGCATAACAAGCCGCATGAGATTTATTAAATGAATAATCCGCAGCTGGCATTATCATCTTGTCATAAATATAATTGGCAGTTTCTGGTTTGTAATCTCTAAATTCTCCGGCTTTTTTGATAAATTCTATTCTTATGGCTTCAATAACATCTTTTTTCTTTTTTCAAACTCATCTACGCAGCATATCGGCTTCAGCAAGAGTAAACCCCGCCATTGATTGAACAAGTCTCATAAGCTGTTCTTGATAAACCGCAATTCAATAAGTAACATTCATGAAAAACCCTAAATCTTCAAAAAGTTTAGTTCTTTCTATTTCTATTATATCTTTTCAGTATTTTTTTGTTAAATCTACAGCAAGCTCATCATACATATAATCAATAGTTTCCCTTCAATGTTTTCTGTCTACATAGTTTGGAATAAATGCTATTGGCCCCGGACGATAAAGGGCAACCATCGCAATAATATCTTCAAAAGTATTAGGTTGCAAGTCTATCAAATATTTTCTCATACCATCAGATTCAAACTGAAAAACCCCAGTTGTATCACCTTTTGCAAATATTTCAAATACCTTTTGGTCTTCCATATTTATTTTAGACAAATCAATGTCCACTGACTTTTTTGCTTTTACTATTTCTCTTGTTCTTTTGATAATTGTCAGGTTTCTAAGTCACAAAAAGTCCATCTTCAAAAGCCCCAAATCTTCAAGCGGATGAGCTGAGTATTGAGTAATAATTGAATCATTATTTTTTGGTGGATATTGTAAAGCCGTAAAATTAGTCATCGGCTCTGGAGCGATGATAACGGCACAAGCATGCACTCAAATTTGTCTAACATTTCATTCTATTTTAAGCGCGTCGTCTATAATTTCCTTGTATTTTGGATTATTATCATAAGCCTCTTTGAATTCTATAGATTCTTCAAGTGCTCATTTCAGCTTTGTTCCTGGTTTTTCTGGAATAAGTTTAGCCAGTTCATTCATTTCTTGGAATCCTATTCATCTAACTCTTCATACATCTTTAACAGCAGCACGAGCAGCAAAAGTACCAAAAGTACAAATTTGAGCAACATGGTCTGCACCATATTTTCTTCTACAATAGTCTATAACTTTATCTCTCGCATCATCAGCAAAATCCGTATCTATATCAGGCATAGATACTCTGGCAGGATTCAAAAATCTTTCAAAAAGCAGTTCATAAGGAAGTGGATCTATATCTGTAATTCCTGATAAATAAGCTAGTAATGCCCCAGCAGCTGATCATCTTCATGGTCAAACTGGAATATCATTGTCTTTTGCCCAATTTATATAATCGGCAACTATCAAGAAATATCAATCAAATCCCATTTCATGAACTACTAAAAGCTCATATTCAAGTCTTTCTAATTTAGATTTAAAATCTTCAGATAAGTTTCAAATTTTTTCAATTTTTTTATCAGTAAAAAATTTTAAAGCCAAAGTTTGAAGTTCTTCTACTCAAGTATCTTGTAATTTTCAAGCAAGGTGTGGTCATTCTATTTTTTTGATAAATTCAAAAATTTCATCTTCTGTTAATCAAAAATCATATCTTTTATTAAGTCATAAAAAACATAAATATCTCAAATACCATTCAGACATTTCTAACTTTTGTATTCATTTTTCTCATTCTTCTGCATCTATTGCTTTATTATAGATAACTTGATCAGTTTCTGGTAATTCATATCTAGGGATAAGTACTCATCCTCTAGGAATTGTAATACTTACCATATCAGCAATTTTTTTTGTATTATAAAGAGACTCCGGAATATGTCCGAAAAGTACTTCCATTTCTCGCTCTGACAAAAAAGAATAATCTCAGTTTACAAGAGTTGGTCTATCTGGATTTTCCATTTCATGCCCTGTTCAAAGAGCTTGTATAACATCCTGTGTTGTCTTGTCCGATTTGTCTATATAATAACAATTATTTGTCGCAACTGTAGGAATAGAATAAGTTTTCGCCAAGTCTATAAGCTTGTCAGTTATCATCCTTTGTTTAGGGATATCTTCGTGATAAATTAATTCTAGATAATAATTTTCTAGACCAAAAATATCTTGATAAAATCTAATTCTATCAATTATTTCTTCGTCAGATTTTCCTGAAAGTATGTAGTATGCCAATTCTGAAGTATGATTTCCTGATAGACAAACTATGTTTTCTCTATATTTTTTTAGCATATCAGTATCTATTCTTGGAACATCTTTAAATCATTCCAAATTAGAAAGAGTAACTAAATCTATGATATTTTTATATCCTGACAAATTTTTAGCGAGTAGTACAAGTGAATGAGGGATATTATCTCTTGAGTGATCTGCAATTCATTTTGAAACAACATAAAATTCACAACCCAAAATTGCCTTTATTCATTCTTCATGACAGATTTCATAAAATTCATGTCATCCATGAATATTTGCAGTATCTGTGATTGCAACAGCTTCCATTCATAATTCTTTGGCTTTTTTAATGTATGCTTTTGGTTTTGGTAGTCAGTTTAGTATTGAGTAGTGCGTGTGGTTGTGTAAGTGGACAAACATTGTATATTGCTTTAAATTTTATTTAAGTTTTATTATAGAAAAAAAGCTATTTATAGCAAGATTTATAAATAAAAAAATCCTATTTGACAAAACTAATTTAATATTTATATTTAGATTACATCAAAAAAGGAGGAACGCATGATACAAATACCAATTGAGCTAGCATTTGCGCTAGGATTACTCACTGGAGGAACTCTTCTATTTCTATATTTGGAATTTATCCATGGTAAAGAAGTACAAGAAGCAGAATATGAAGTTTGTGGTAGTTCTACAAGTGTAGGATATCAATCTTTTACCTTAAGACCTAAAGGAAATGAATTTGCATCAGATTCAAAATATCTACGCGACATTGAAAAAAAAGGTCTGGCAATGACTGGAATATACAGAGTCAAATTCTTTCACGGTTTTGTTACCAAAAAACTATATATCCTGTATATTGACCCAATTATGACTCCTCGTCATAAAACGGTTCATGTTTAAAAAAATCCCGCTTTCGCGGGATTTTCTTTTTATTAAACTTCTGTAATTATTGGAATTATCATTGGTTCTCTATCTATTTTTTGTAATAAGTATGATTCTAAATCAGCTTTTATGATTTTTACCAAATCTTTTTCTTCGATTTCTGGTACATCCATAACAGTATTTTCATAAACTGTTTTAGCTTTTTTGATAATCATTTTATGAATTTGTCTTACTTCATCTATATAAACTAGTCCTCTTGTTTCTATTTTTAGAGGTCCAACTATAGCTTTTGTTTTGCTATCAATTTTGAAACCGATAACTAAAACTCAAGAGTTCATCATTTTTTCTCTGGCTTTTATTACATGAGATCCAGCAGTACCAATACCATTACCATCTACAATTATTTCTTGAAGAGGAACTTGTATTTTAGATCTAAATATTTTTCCATCTGGAGCAATATCTAATATATTTCAGTTATCTGACAAGAAAATATTTTCATCTTTATGTCCTAATTCCATAGCTGTATTTTTATGAGCAACTCTCATGAAAAGTTCACCATGAATAGGTATGAAATTTTTTGGTCTAATCAAATTTAACATTATTTTTTGTTCTTCTTGCGCAGCATGTCCAGAAGCATGTATATCTAAATTATCATTTGTAACTAATTTAGCTCCAAGTTTGATAAGTTTGTTCATAACTTCAACTACTGATCTTTCATTACCTGGAATAGGAGTAGAAGACAATACAATAGTATCACCTGGCATAACTTCTATACTTGGATGAGTTCATTCAGCGATTCTATAAAGAGCTGAAAATTCTTCTCCTTGGCTTCATGTTGTGATAATTACTTGTTTATTTAGAGGAATTCCTTCCGTAGCTTTTCCAGTCATCTTTTTTATAGTAGATTGACTAGATTTTACGAATCCTAAATCACGAGCAATTCTTACATTTTCTACCATAGATCTACCACTTAAGAAAACTGTTTTATTATGTCTTTCACAAGCTTCAACTATTTGTTGAATTCTTCAAACTAGAGATGAAAATGTTGCAATAATCATTCTCCCTTCAACACCTTTTTCTATCAAATGATCTAAAGATATTCCAATTTCTTTTTCTGATTTTGTAAATCATTTTTTTGTAGAATTTGTTGAATCACTCATCAAAACAGTAACTCATCTTGAACCGATTCTACCAATTCTAGCTAAATCAGCTGGTTTATCAACCGCAGGAGTAAAATCAAATTTAAAATCTCAAGTATGTACTATTTTAGCAGTAGGAGATTCTAGATAAATACCTGTAGCATCTGGAATAGAATGATTTTCTCTAAAAAATTCAACATTCCAATTTCACATTCTTACAAATTCTTCTTTGTCTTGATCAACTTCTATTAAAGTAGCAGAATTTAATAAATTATTTTCTTCTAAATTCTTTTTGATAAATCAAATAGTCAATTTTGTTCCATAAACTGGAGGCATTCCAAGAGCTGGAAGTAAATGTTTCAAAGCACCAATATGATCTAGATGACCATGAGTTATGATGAAACCTTTGATTTTATCTTTATAAGGAATCAAAAATGAAATATCTGGGATAGAATATTTCGCACCAAGCATATCAGCTTCTGGAAATTGCATACCACCATCAATAAGTACAATATCGTCTCCGTATTGGTACATACTCATATTTTTACCAACTTCATTATGTCCTCAAATAGGTATCATTCTAGTATAACCTTCTCTTAGAGTAGGTAGGTAAAATTTTGTTTCTGGGAAATTTGTCATAAGAGATTGTTTCAAAGAAGTGAATTCTGAATCAGAATTATTAGATCATTCTTTGAAATCTTTTGTATTTCTAGAAAATTCTTTCTTGAAACTTGATTTTTTTTCTTCAGTAGAAGCAACAGTTTCTGCTTCAGCACTTTCCATACAAGATTCTGTGAATGATTCATTTACATCAATCGCTTCACCTTCTACTGTATCATCTTCTATTATTTGTATATCATCTTGATTATATGAATTATTAGAAGTATTAACTCCTTTTAATTCATT
>JAVHPF010000006.1:3659-9136 GCA_036170435.1 Patescibacteria group bacterium | reverse complement strand
AAATTATAAAGTAAATAAAACTATCAAAATAATGATTTATTTAAAGAGCAATTTTAAAAATTGCAAAAAATATTAAAGCACCAAAAAAAACTTGATAACTTTATAGACTCTATAAATTGTTTTTGAAAAAAGATATGTTCTTATATTTGTGATTTTTAGAATAAAAATTATACCTTGATTATTTGAATTTCTTTTTACAAAAAGATGAATGCTTCTCTTGCAAAAAAATATTTTTTAAACTTTACGCTTAGTATTATATCTATTTTTTTGCATACTGCAAAAATTTATTATAATTTACTCCTATTTTTGTTATATCCCAATAATAATCCTTGATTTTATCACTAGTAGCAAAGCTAGTATCCTTGAACTGTCAATCAATAAAAACATATTTCGAAAAAAATCTATATTTCTTCTCTAGCTTGAAATTTTTCTCAGCCTTTTTCAAAAAAGCTTTATTATGTAAAACATAGTAAGCGAAACTTTCAGCAAAATCTTCATATTTGTTTGTCATTGCATAACCAGAAACAAAGTCTTCTCATTTAGCTCCAGCTTTTAGAGTTTTTACTGATTTCCAAGAAATATCATAAAAATTATCACTATCATCTCCAATAACATCTTTTTCTAGAACATAAATATCTATATAATGTCCAAGTTCATGTATATACACTGATAAAAACTCTGATTTTTTCATAGTTTCTGGAGCAAATATATGTATTGCTCTATTTTTCATTTTTCCTCTTACATCCGCCTTTTCTTCATATAAATCAGTTTCTACTCAAGAAATTTTATCTCTAAAAACATTATCAAACAAACTAGATTCAAGTAAATCTTGAAGTATATAAAAATAATCTTTATCTATTTGTGCTCAATAAGTTTCTGGTTCGAAAATAGCCTCCAATCTAGAAGCAGATTTCATTTCTAAACTTTTCTTTTTTACATGACTTAAAAGAGCTTTTTTAGAAATATCTTCAGGAGATGAAATAGTAGCTCCTGAAAAATTTGTGATATCTGAAAATTGTCTGTCTATAAAAGATTCTTCTTCTGTACTTTTTGCTGATTTATAAGCAAAATAGTTTGAAGAAAAAATAAGTACCGTGAATATTGATGTTAAAATTGCTAATTTTTTTAATTCTTTTACTTTCATTGATTTATTTATAGTTTAGTTAATTTTAAGTATGCATTATATATTTTTATGAATAATTGCAAACTAAAATCATTTTAAATATTTCTATTTCTTCCCTTTACAAGGGAAGTACCGAGGAACGAGGGGATGGGTTTTCTCTAAAACTAAAACAAATCCTTTTTCTTTAATATAAAGAATAACAAACTAATAGCTAGTATTACAAGTAAACTGATATATAATATTTGATTTTGCTTAAATCAATTAGAAGCTATTTCTTCTACTTTATCATCAGCATTAGCTGTATTTATAATTGAATCATTTTCATTAATTTTTACTTTTTCTTTAGTATTTTTTTCTTCAGATCAAAGAACCTCTACTATAAAATAACTTATATTTTCTGAGTTTCCAGACGCTACTTTTAGAGAAACTATATGTTTTCATTTTGAAAATGAATATGCTGCAGGATTGGCTTTTGCAAAGCTTTTTCCATTTCCAAAATCCCAAAAATATTGCAAAGATTTTCCTCATTTACTGGCCCTTCAATCGAAATTCACACTACAAGCATCAGAATAACAAACTATTCTGTTCTTTGATAACACTTTATCAGTACCAATTTTTCATTGCAGCTCAATAATGGCTTCAATATCTATATCAGAACTTATCGTTTTTTCTACTGAATCTGTATTTATATAAGCAATATAATCATTATCCACATCAAAATTAGAAATTTTTGGAATCTCAAAATTTGAAGTATCAGTTGATTTTATAGATGAAACTACCTCAAAAGATCCAATACTGGGATTTTTTATAAGAAGTTCATATTTACCTTCGCTATCTGCCACAAGTTCATAAGCATCTATTGAAGACGCGTAAATTTGCTTAAAAAAGAAATCCCAAAAAGATAAATTATCCTCTGCTGATTTTTTTACTTGTATTAAAATCTTTGCATTTGAAATAGTTGTTCAATAAATTTTGATTCATTTTTTCTGTTTTGAAATTTTTTGAGTAAATGAACTTGTTATAAAATCCTTTATTTTTGATTTATCACTAGGAATTATTTCTGCTTGTTTCAGTAAATCATTTATCAAATCCTTATTATATTTTTCCTGACTAATACTAGTTCAATCAGAAAAAGTAAGAACAAATTTATTTTTATCTTTCTGATTTTCTATAGAAATAATTTTTGATTTCAATATTTCTGGATTTACAATAAATCATTCAGCAGTATCAAAATTCCAAGAAATATTATCTATAAAAGCTCAATCACAAAATAAATCTAATTTTGCTCATCCGCTATTTTTGAAATTCAAATTAGTATCAAGTTTGTAAAACTTTAGCTTTTGCTTTGGATCAAGAAAAGTATCTGTTTCTATTTTGTATTTTTTAGTTGAAGATTTTAATTTATTATTAAGTTCGCATCATTTCAAATTTACTTTTTCATTTCAAATATTTTCTAGCTCTAGCCATTCTAAATTATCATTTCATATTGGATTTGGCAAAACTCAAGATATCCTCAAAGATCATGATAAAATAGATATTTTATCTAAATTTTCTGACTTTATAGCTTCAGAAATCTTAGTTTCTTTTACTGGTTCTACTTTTTCTATTTTTGCATTAGTGATTTTATTTGAAAAATTTAAATAGCTTTCCTTATAATTTGATTCATTTCCTATTTCATATACTTTTAAACTAGCTTTAAACTCTCAAGTAGGATATTTTATGTAGCCTGGATTACATTTTTTCTCTGTTCAACTTTCATAAGTACCACCAGGGAAAGACCATAAACAAGCCTCTTTCGAATTTTTGATATCATAAGACAAATTTAAACTACAACTAGCACTTTTACAATTATTATTTTCGTCCAGTCCTCATTGAATATTAATTTTTGGAATATTTATAAAAATAGCTGAATTTGAAGAATTTGATGAACTTGTTCAGCCTACATAAATAAGTTTTGTTATAGAATCCTCCTTAAATCATTCATTTTTTATTTTTATTTCTTTTAATATATAATTATTTGGATTTGATTTTTGGATAATTTTATAAGTAGTTTTCCATTCTCAAACAGGATAAGAGATAGTATTTGGGTTACATTTAGTTTCTTCTCCTGTAGATCAAGAAAATCAGAAATTCCACTGACATTCATAATCTCATGAAATAGCTTCAAATCAAGTTCACAAATCTCGGTTAAGATTATAATTTATCTTACAATCGGCCTTTGTTCTATCACAATTAAAAATTGTTGCCTCACTATCATCCTTTTCAAGTACATAGCTAGGAGACTGGAATAAAAGCTTAGTTACATAGCTGAAATTATTTGTAGCTCAAGTTGAGATTCCTCCACTTGAATCCTCACTAAACTCTTCTTCTGAAGTTCATGAAGCTGTTTCAGAATTAGTTTCTTCGTTATTCAAAGTTCAGGAATTTTCATTAGTTGAACCAGTTTCTTCTGATATTTCAGGAATATTTGAATCTATTCCTCAAGTGGAAGTCTCAGGAAGATTATTTGGATCTATAATTTCTTCATTTGTTGTGTCATCTATTATTTCCTGATTTGGCTCTACTAAAACTGGATTTGTTTTGAAACTCACATTTGCATAATTAGAAAAACTACTTGTATAAAGCAATTTTATTTCATTTCCTGTTAAATCCTTTATTCCAACTCATGCATTTGTTTTGATTCTCAAATGACTCGATGTAGTATTGTTTACAACAAGACCAGTTAGAAAGTTGTTTTGTTCCAGTAAATTAATTCATAAAATATTTCCAGATAAATAATAAGAGCTGAAAATACTAGTTCCAGAAACTGAATCTAATTTAAAACTAGATAAACCTCAAGTATTTGAATACAAAAACAATTTATCCATATTCAAACCTCAAGTTAAAGTATTATTAAATTCTATTTCAAGTTTATCAATCTTCCCATTATTATCAGTATCTAGATAATATAACTTATTTTCTACAAGCACTGGATTATCAGAAAAAACAAAGGTATTACTAAGAACAAGTATAGTTAACAAAATTCAACTAATAATTTTTTTCATAAAATATAAAGATAAAAAATAAATTTATTCCAATATTAATTATCAAATATTAAAAAAACATTAACAAAATAAAGTAAAATTTTAAAAAGTCTTGAAAAATATATTATTTATTTTGTAATAAATTTTGCAAACAAAAAAATCCCCTCACTTTCCGTGAAGGGATTTTTTCTTGAAAACATAAATGTTTTTTAAATTCATTTATATATACCTCATCTAGTATCAACAGCATATATTTCATTTCATTCATTTTTCTTTATAAAAACTATTCTGATTTTTCATTTTCTAATTCTAAAATAATTATCATATCACTTCAACTTAACAACAATATAAGAAGATAACTCATTTTTTGATATATCTTCAATAATCTTTTCTAAATCATCTTTAAAATTATTTTTATTTATATATTTTTCCCAAGCTTTTGTCATAATTAAAAAGTTTTTAATAAATCAGAAGCTTTCATAGGTTTATCAAATATAAACTCATAATTATCTATTTTTTCATCATCAAAAATTCAAGAATTATTTATCTTTTTATATTCTTGAATAGTCAGTTTTAACAATACTGATGTACTTGTTTTATCTAAAACTAAAGGCATATTCTTTTAATTATATTCTAAACAAATTCATTATACAAATTTTATTAAAAATGCAAACAAAAAAATCCCCGCACTTTCCGTGGAGGGATTTTTTCTTAAAAACATAAATGTTTTTTATTTCCAAGTATTTTGATATTTATATACAGATAATATAGTAATTATTTTTTTATCTATTTTATAAACTATTTTATATTTATAGTTTGTTTCTACTATTTCCCTTAAATCATCTCATAGCAATTTTCAAACAAATGGAAAATTCAATAATAAATCCATTGTTTTTAGTATTGAATCTATAGTTTTAATCGCATATATAGGATTATCTTGAGCTATAAAATTATTTATTAACCTAAAATCATCTTCTACTTTTTTGGTAAACACTATTTTATACATTTACAGTATATTTAGAAAATAACTCATTTTTTATAAATTTTTTCATATCATTGTGAGATATAATATCTCATTTCTCAGATTGTTCTAATCATAATTTAATTCATTCTATTTGTTCAAAAGAATATCAATTTTCTTTAAAATATGTAATTGTTTGCTTTGATAACATAATTTTTACTATAATTAAATTTAATATAAAACTATTATATTCTTTTCACAAAAATTGCAACTATTTTTTAAATAGGTCTCATTATCGCAAAAGATGGGCTTTTCTAAAAATTTTAAAAACAAAAAAAATCCCCCGCTTTCGCGAGGGATTTTTTCTAAA
>JAVHPF010000006.1:0-3559 GCA_036170435.1 Patescibacteria group bacterium | reverse complement strand
AAAAAAATCCCCCGCTTTCGCGAGGGATTTTTTCTAAATAGAGATATCTATTTTAAAATTTAGTAAAAATTATTTACTAGAAGTTAAAGGAAGAGTATCAGTACTAGATGGGTAATTAGCTAAGTCTAATCCTGAAGTACCTAATAAAGTTAGGTTAGTTAATGAAACTGTCCATCCTTGATTACCAACAACAGTAGAATCAACACTAGCACCAACAACTTTAACTACGTAAGTAGTAGTAGTTCCAGCATCAACAGTAACAGCATTATTGAAAGCAATAACACCAGTTCCAGTAGAAAGACCAGAAGTTGCAGTAGTAACTAAAGTATTATCAGATTTTCTATAAATAGCTAAGTTCATAGAACCAGTATAACCAGAGATAGTATTAGCAAATGAAGCTCCAGATAGAGTAACACTGTTTTTACCAGCAGCAGTTATAGAAAATTCCATAGCATCAGTAGCTAAGTCTTTATTAGTTGGAGTAACTTGTGCAATTTTAGCAATGTTTTGAGCAATGTCAGTAACATAAGTACTATAAACAACATCAGTTCCAGTTAATGATAATAATCCACCATTAGTTCCTTTTAATAGAGAATTCGCTTTATCTGTAACTAAATTAAGTCCTAATGCATCAGTATTAGTATTAATATCAGCTATAACGTAAAATACAGAAGAAGCATCTTTTGTAATTTTAGAAGTAGCAGCAGTATCTAAGTTAGTAAATTTAACAGAAGTATTAGTAATAGATGAAGCTACTCATAATACATTCATAGAAGAATCTGTTAATCTAACATTAGATACATTATCAAGACCTGTAGCAGTAAATGCCATATCTTTTAATGTAACATCATCATTAGAAGCAGTAACTTTGTATGCAAATAATTTTTGAGCAGTAGCTCCAGCTAATAATAATTGTCTTTTTGGAGTCATATCACTAGCAGAAAGAGCACCTTGACCAGCAAGAATACTAAATTTAGCACCCGTTGGAGTAGAATAACCAGTTATATCTTTTGAAGATATTGAATCAACAGCAGAAAGTGTAGTCATTTTAGCAGCTATAGTACCTGTAGTAAAACTATCTGAAAAATCAACTTTAACAGTTACATTAACTGATTTAGCAGAAGAAACAGTAGATGAGAATCCATCAAATTTAATAGCAGATAATGTATCAATAGTTTTAGAAGTAATAGCAACACCATCTACGTATAGAGTAGCATATGCATTACCTAAAAATCTAGATTCAACATTACTGTAAGTAGCAACTACTCATCCTGAACCAGCAGTAGTACCAGACAATGTTCCAACAGTAGAAACATGACCTGCAGTAACAGTAGTACCAGAAGCAAAAGATGTAGTTGTATTATAATTATCTCAAGAGAAAATAAATGAAGCCGAAGTAACATTTATTGGATTTCCTTGTGTAGAAGATAATTGAGCACCATAAACAGTAACACCTTTAGAACCTTGAGCTAAAGTAGTATTACCAAGACTGTCATTTCTAGTAACACTTAGAGTAGTATTAGAAACAGATAGAGTAACACCTGGTATAGAACCAACAGCAGTACTTAAAGTATTTTGGTTACCAGTATATTGGTTAGTTCCTTTAAATGAATCTAATTTTACATCAGCAAATTTAATAGTAGCATCAGCTAAACTAGTAGTACTTTTTAGAGTACCATATAATTTAACAGTAGCAGCACCAGAAACATTAACAGTTCCTAAGAAATCGATACCAGAACCAGTAACACCTGCTGCAGTAGCAGATAATACTGAACTACCAATTTGTAGGTAAAGAGTATTAAAGTAATTAGATAAATTACCTGTAGACATATTACTAATAGTTAATCTAGGATCTTCTAAAGTAACTGCATTTTTAGCAGTAATAGTACCTTGCATTAATACAACACCTGCAGTACCTGGAGCAACAGTAGTAGAAAGAGAAACAGAAGAATCTCTATCAAATTTAACATCACCACCATTTACAGTGTAAGCAGAAGCAACAAATTTAGCAGCTTCAGTAGCAGCATCAGCATTAGCTCTAAAAGAAGAACTAGCTTCAACTATATTAATATCAGAAGTATTTTTTAAGTAAAATTGATATGTATCAACAGCGTTTTCAACATTAGCAACATTAGCTTTTACATAATATGTAGCAGTAGCTCCGTCTTTAATTGTATCATTAACTGTAAAAGTTAAAGCTTTACCATTAATAGAAGAAGAAGTAGAAACAGTAGTTCCATTTCTTACTAATACAATATTAGTTAAGTTAGTTAAGTTAGCTGAACCAGATTGATAAACAGTTATTGATTTCAATAATTCATCTCTAGTTTCAGAAACAGTACTAGGTTTAGTAGCAGCTATTTTGAAAGCACCTAATTCAACAACATCATTTGAAGCTTTATAATCAGCAGCAGATGAAGCAGTAGCAGCATTATAAGTTGCAACAGCATAATTTGCAGTTCTAAGAACAGGAGTCATAAATGATCCAGTTACATTAGCAGCAGAAGTTTCGATAATACCAGAAACAAATTGATAATCAGTTCCTGAAGTAGTATCAGCTAATTGAACATATAAATCTAATGTTTCAGTAGTTCCAGCTTTAACAACATATGATGGAGCAAAAGAAACTACAGCATTTCCTTCAGAAGTGAAAGAAGCTTTACCAGAAACTCTTAAACCATTTTTTTCAAACCAAACTTTAGTTGAAGATGAAACAGTAGATAAACCAGCTTTTTTAATTTCAACAGTATTTAAAGAAATATCTGAAGAACCAGCAGTTAAATCAACTCCAGCAAATTTAACAATTCCTGACATAGGAACTTGAGTTCCGTTTGCAGCAGAAGTAGGGTTTAAAGAAACTTCAACATCACCAGATTTAACTACAGTAGTTGTAGTAGTTCCAGTAGAAGTAGTGTTTCCAGTTCCAGTTAAACCACCTAGTAATCCACCAAGACCAAGATCATCAGCAGAAATTGCGTTAGCAGCAGCTGTGAAAGTGAACCCTCTTTTAGAAGCAGTAGAATAATCTGAGAATGAAGCAGTAATTAATCCAGCAGTAACTGCAGCATTAACGTAAGCTTTTTCCCAAGTAGTAGCAGAAGCATCTTTTTCGATACCTTTAGCTTTCATAACCATTTTTAAAGCTTCAGCTTTAGAAACGTTATCATTTGGTCTGAATGTTTTATTAGCAGCAAGGAAACCTTTAGCTAAAGCAGCTTCAGCATATTTACATCCCCAGTCAGTAGCTGGAAGATCTGTAAATTTACCTTCACATTTATTTTCAACAGTTGAACCATTAAGATTCATCATAACTTTTAACATTTCTCTTCTAGTAATAGTATCACCTAATCTATAAGCAGATACATTAGAAGTATTATCAGAGATAACACCAGCAGCAGCTAAAGCGTTAGCAGCATCTTGTTCAGCAGTGCTAGCGAAAGTATTGCTAACAGAACCGATAGTAGAAGCAACTATAGCAGTTAAAGCAACAGCTGAAGTAACTTTTTTCAATAAAGAATTACTCATAATCGAATAATAAATTAAAAAATAATTAGGATAC
>JAVHPF010000005.1:20474-23138 GCA_036170435.1 Patescibacteria group bacterium | reverse complement strand
CTTTAAAATAAACTGACAAATAAGAAATAAAGGTGTGGGATAGTTTTGCAAAAAATTATAACACAAAAACAAAATTTTATACAAGGAGTCTTAAATGACTATCGAACCTACCACAACAAAAACTGATTTCCAAAATCTTGTTTCTCGAATCGAAAATGGAAATGTAAATTATCGCAAAGCTCTTGCTTTTGGCATTTGTCGTGTTGACCGTGGACAGTTGAATCATGATAAAATTCTTCAAGCGACTTTTCCGGTTTTGAATTTTGATGAAAATTTCGGTTCATTTGCTGTTTTCTGCGAAGCCGCAGTATTATCAGGACAAGAGCTCGATTTTTCTACAAACGAATGGAATATTCCGGTTAACGAAGCATTTCTGAATTTCGCACTTGGGATGTTCGCACCATTTATTCCTGAAACAGTCGGAGATAAACACTTGAATATTCAAGTACTACAAGGGATCAAAGAATTCTTTGATTCTCAAACGAATTTCATTTCTATGACTGAAAAATCAGGAATACCTGAAGATATTAAAAATGAAATTTCGTCTGAACGTGCTGAAAAACTCGAAAATTTCTATTTCTCTGCAATTTTTGCGGATGAACCGGTTTCTTCAGTGCAAGCAGCATACATAAAGCTGACAGCACTTTCAAAAGCAAAAGTACCGCTCCGTTCATTAGACTTAAATGGAGTGTTTGGAGTTTTGCATAATTCTGCCTGGTCCGGTAATATCCCTTACGAACTTGAATATCTCCGTGAAAAAGAGATTGAAATGAAAATTCGTGGAAATTACCCACCAATCGATTTCGTTGATAAATTTCCTCGTTATCTACAACAAGTTATTCCAGCAACAAACAATGTGCGTATTCTTTCTACCCACAATGTACGTTTCGGAGCACAACTCGCTGCTGGTACGACAATTATGCCTGGTGCAAGCTATGTGAATTTCAATGCTGGCACAACTGGTGTATCAATGGTAGAAGGTCGTATTTCAAGCTCTGCTGTTGTTGGTGACGGATCTGATGTAGGTGGTGGAGCTTCAATTCTTGGAGTACTCAGTGGAACAGATGGAATCCCAGTTACAATCGGTAAAAACACTCTACTTGGTGCTAACTCGGTAACTGGTATCGCACTTGGTGATGGCTGTATCGTTGATGCTGGAATCGCTGTTTTGGCTGGAACAAAATTTAAAGTAGATAATACTGAATGGAATAAAATCTGTTCCGTTAATGATAAACTTGAACAAAAAACAAATGATGGACATTTCGTTTGTAAAGGGAAAGATTTGGTCGGACTTAATGGAATCCATTTCCGTCGTGATTCTGAGAGCGGAGCGATGATTATTCGTCGTTCTACCCGTGAAGTCAAGCTTAACGCGGATCTTCACTAAACAAGGAGCTTGCTCCTTGAAAAAACAAAAAACAAGGAGCATATTATGAAACGGATAAAACTTTCTCTTTCTATAGCTAATTTAATGGGGATTTCTATAATAGGAATTAGTTCTTACCAAAGAATAAGCAAATACAAAATTGAACCATGGCGAATGATGAATAATCAGCCTTGGGAAAAAAACAAAAAAAATCAAAGAAAAAAACAACGGAGATAGCCTTCGGGCTATTCTCCATAATACAAAACACTATAAAACTATCCTAAACCTTTGTTTCTTAAAATCACAAAAAAGAGCTATGAATTTAGCTCTTTTTTCTTTATAAAATCTCTTGCTTTTTCCTATTATAATCTATAATAAAAGTTATTAATCATTAATTTTAAAATTATGGATTTCAAAACTAAAATGGATGAAGTAAAATTGCTTTTTTCAAATCTTATAAAAAACAAAATTTTTGTAAGTTCTTTTTTGATTTTTTTTATACTTTCAGCTACAGCTACTTATTTGTATGTTGATTATAAGAATAATGGTAAAAATTCTTTTTACTGACAAATTGCAAACTCTTTTAGCTGACCTCAAGTAATAGGTGGGAATTTTGATATAGATTATAAAAAAGTTCCTTATAATATTCCCTATATTGAACTAAAATTCAATAAAAATATTGAAGCAAAATCAGTAAATGAAAAATCTTTTACAATCACACCAAAAATTCAAGGAAAAATGTCAGTTTCTGGTGATACAATTAGATAT
Organism: Patescibacteria group bacterium; assembly: GCA_036170435.1. Classification (GTDB taxonomy): domain Bacteria; phylum Patescibacteriota; class Gracilibacteria; order BD1-5; family UBA6164; genus JAQVPN01. The sequence goes on along the minus strand of JAVHPF010000005.1, from coordinate 21,004 downwards.
ACTTTTTTAAAGTCAAAACTTGATATTTGAACTGAAATAGAAGTAAATGCTACAAAAGATATAAAAACAACAAGTTGAGATTCTATTACTACTTATTCTAGTTTCTTGCAAATTGCTGAAGCTCCTAAAGTAGTAAAAATAGTTCCAGAAACAAAAAAGTGAGATGACAAAACAATAGTAGATAATCTAAATTCTCATATTTATGCTTTTTTTAATGTTCCTATGGTCCCACTTGGGAGTGTAGATTCTGGGGATAAATTACCTTGTTTAATCGACATAGAACCAAAAATCGATGGCACTTGTACTTGGACAACTACAAGTATGTTAGAATTCATACCTAATTCTCCACTTAATGGTTCTAGTTTGTATAAAATAAAAATTTCAAATAAAGAATGAACTTTATATCCTTTAGAAAAAGAAACTACAAGTTATCTAGAAACTTCAGATTTAGCTTTTACAATAAATGAAGAACAATATTATGAAACTTCATATAGATTTTCTCCAAATTCTGGATTACATATAAGTTCAAA
>JAVHPF010000005.1:0-20374 GCA_036170435.1 Patescibacteria group bacterium | reverse complement strand
TTTTTCTGTAGAACAAATAAAATGATCTGATACAAATTTCCTTATAAAATCTGAGAATTTCAAATATACATCAAATTATACTATCACTTTCAAAAGGAATCTAAAAGCAAAACTTGGAAACTTATGATTTAAAAATGATAAAACTTTCACTCTTCTGACAAATTCTTTTGTAAATAGCACAAATGCTTATCAAAAGAAATTTTCAAGTACTTGAGCTGAATTAGATCCTCTTTATACTTCTAGTCTTATATATAGTTTAGCAAATAAAAATGCTTATCTAGATATTTATTTAGATGAAGAAACTTGAAATTTGGATAAAAATATTTTTAATTTCACTGACACAAAATGAAATAAAATAAATTATGATTTAGCTTATTCTAAAAATACTGATGCTATAAATGAAAAATGAGAAAAAATAACAATTGAAGATAAAAAACATCTAATTTTGACTATAAATTGAGATTTATCAATGTGAGCGAAATACAAATTAACAGTTTCTAAAAAAGCAAATGCAGCCTTGGAAAATGATTTAGTTTATGAATATTCTAGTCCAAATCAACTTAAAATATTGAGTCATAAATATATTTGATATAACAAATCTTGCCTTTATACAAATTCTTATTTAGGATATGATTTCAATGAACAAACTTATGTAAAAGATTATTCTAAAAATTTTATTTATACTCCTAGTGCTAAAATATTCTCTGTTTGAGAGTATGAAGCAGGTATTGCTGATAAAGATTATTTTATTTGAAAATCTTGGGAAGAACAAGAAGCTTTTAATAAATTATCTGATAAAGAACAAAACAATAAATTAAGTTTATCAGGGCTTTGTCCAATGGCCCGAGCCTGACAAATATTATATGTTATAAATCATAGATTAAACCCAAATTCTACTTATAAATTTGAAACAAATAAGCAAGCTAATGATATTTTTGGAAATAAAATATGAAATTTTTTAACTAAAACTTTTAAGACTGGAAATGATATAAAAGAAATAGATAAATATGTTTACACAACTATTTCAAAAGATGTTTCTGTAATCCCCAAAGCATCTCCTATAGTTTTCAAAACTCAAACAGTAAATCTAGATAATATTACATTTGATATTTGTGAAATGGATAAGGCTTGATATCTAGATTATTTATCAAATTCTTACAATGATTGATATATTCCTCTTTGTACAAATCAGTTAAGAAGAAGTTTAGCAGTAAAAAACAAATATTGGGATTTATCATATACTAAATTCGATTTAGAAACAGATATACTTTGAGCTAAATCAAATTCTAATTTCATACTTATTAGATGATATGGAAATGTTTTTTGAAGCAAATTAGAAAATGGTAAAAATTTCCAAAACTTGTTTATTAGATCTGATATGCAAGCCTATATGGAAGCTGGCGGTGGAGATCCACAAACTGGTTCAAACAGAAGCTTAATTTTTGCTACAGACTTTTCTGGAAATCCTATTACAAATATTAGTACAGATGCTTACACTAGAGCTTGGGAATGAAATTCTTCTCATTTCAATAAAATTGCTTTGCCTGTAAAATATGACAAGGATTGAATTTATATTACAAATGTAACAAACTTAAATGATGCTGTTATTTTCCTAAATTCTGGTAATAAAGAAGCTGTAATTACAACTAATTCTGACCAAGCTGGAAACTATGATTTTTGATATAATTGATGAATAGATTCATATACTAAAGATTTCTTATATTTATATACTGATAGACCTCTTTATAAACCAGGAGATAAAGTATATTTCAAATGACTTTCTAGATTATTTTGATTAACTTGATATAAAAAAGCTCCTTACAAACTCGGGAAACTTGAGCTAATTGACGAGTCTTACAAAACTATAAAATCTATTGATGTAAGTTTGGATAATAATTCAAATTTCGCTTGAGAGTTTGATTTATCAAAAGATGCAAGCATTTGAAAATATTCTTTTAGATTTACAGTAAACGGGCAAGAAATTATAAACAATGCAAGTTTTGATATACAAGAATATATAAAACCAGTTTTCAAGGTAAATTTAAGCCAAGATAAAAAAGATTTTATACTTTGAGAAGAAACTAAAATCAAAGTAAATCCGCAGTATTATTTCGGAGGAAAAGTAATTTCTACTAAATGAACTTATTCTGTTTTGAGCCAAAATTATTTCTTTGATGCAAAAGAATATTGAGATTATCAATTTGGTGAAGGAACTAATTATTTTGATTGTCTTTATTGGGGATATTGTTCTTATGCTGATAATCTAAATAAAGTTCAAGAATTTAATGTTGATGAAAATGGAAATTATGATTTGAATTGGAAATTTTCAAATGACATTAAAGATGGAGAAAAATTATATACAATAACTGCCGAAGTAGAAGATCCAGATACAAAAAAAGTTGTTTCAAATTCTGTTACAAATATTCTTCATAATACTGATGCTTATTTATGAATCACTCTTCCTTGGTGGTCTGACAAAAAAAATTGAATAGATTTCAAATGAGTAGTTTTAGATTATGACGCAAAAGCTTTAGACAATAAGAATGTTAAAGTAGAAATTTATAAAAGAGACTCAAAATCAGTAAAAAAACAATGAGTTGATTGAAATTTCTATAATGATTATGCAATTGAAGATAAATTAGAAAATACTATAAATTTAGAAAGTGGAAATGATTGAAAAATCTCACAAAAAATATTTCCAAAATCTGATTGACAATATTTTATCAAAGCAATTTATACTTGAAAAAATTGACAAAACTTCATTTCAAGTAGAGAAATTTATGTATCTTGAGAAAATTACGTTGAATGGAATAATGGAAATAATGATATAACTGATATAGTTTGAGATAAAACTCTTGTAAAAGCAGGTGAAACAAATACATATACTCTGAAATCTCCAGTGAACTCTGGAAAAGCTCTAATAATGATAGAAAAAGATGATTGAGTTATAGATTATTTTGTACATAATATCACATCTTATGCTGACAGAATTTCTATTCCTGTAAAAGATGCTTATTATCCAAATTTTTACGTAAAAGTTTTTCTTATATGAACTCCAGTTTCTAACCCCGGGGTTTCTGGAACCCCGGGGTTGATGGCAGAACTCCCTGTTTATAAAAGAGCTTTGACTTCTACAAAAGTAGTAGTTAATTCTAAAAAAATAAATGTATCTATTACTCCAAATAAAACTAGTTACCTACCTGGAGATAAACTAGAGCTAACAATAAAAGTAAGTGATGAAAATGGAAAACCCGTTGCTCGAGCGAACTGAAGTATTGCAGTAGTTGATGAAAGTTTACTTGCTCTTATGTGAAATCCGAAGAAAAATCCATTTGCATTTTTCTATGAAATGAAAAGATATCTTGGAACACTAACTTATATTTCACTAAAAAATCTGGTAGAAAAATTAGAAGTAAAAGATATAAGAGCTGGTGAAAAATGATGAGCCTGAGACCAAGTCAAATGATGAGACTCAAATAAAAAAAGATGAGTTTTCAAAGATACCGCATACTGGAAATCTGATTTTACAACTGATGCAAACTGAATATTTAAAATAACTACTGATGCTCTTCCTGATAATTTAACAACTTGGGACATAGAATCAATAGTTACAAGTCCTGATAATAAAATATGAATTGGATGGGCTTATATAAGTACAAATAAAAAAGTAATGGTGAGTGATAACCTACCTGCCTTTCTTGGAAGTTCAGACAAGATAAAATTCTCTCCAGTAATTTTCAATAAAACTGGAAAGGACCAAGATTTCACAGTAAGCTTCAATGGAACGAATATGAATTTGAATTCAAAAGAAGAAAAAGTATTTATCAAAAATGGAGAACAAAAAACTATAAATTTTGAATCTGTTATAGAGCAAAATAATGTACTTGCTAGTTTAAGCTCTAAAATAAATATCAAAGCTATAGCGAGTGATACAAAAGATAGTGATGAAATAGAAAAATTTCTTGAAATAAAAAATACCTATACTCGTGAATTAGTTGCTTCAGCTTGAAGTACGAGCTCTAGTAAAAATGAACAATTGGATATAAAAGATATTATAAATTATCCTGGATATTTAAGCCTAAATTATAGTTCAACTCTGCTAACTAATCTAACTGATTCAGTTGATTATTTAAATAATTATCCTTACGGGTGTAGTGAACAAAAAACTTCTAGTTTGATGCCAAATATATTTATCAAAGAATTGTATAATAGTGCAAAAATAGAATACAATCTAAAAGAAAAAATGATAGATTATTATGCTGGGACCCAAGACTGATATAAGAAAAAATCATTAGATGAAATTATCAAAAATTATACTGTTGATATAGCAAAATTTCAAAAAGATTCTGGATGATTCGGATATTGGAAAGATTTATCAGTATGAAATAATTTTGCTGATTTTACACTTACTTCATATATACTTGATTCTATTTCTGAAATTAGAAATATTAAATATAACATAGATATTGCAAGTTCTGACAGAGCTGTAAAATATTTAAAAAATAGATTCTATAAAAACTTGAGAGAAAACTGCAACCCTACAAAATATAATGATTGTAAATACTGAGAAATAGAAAGACTTAAGGCAATTCAAGCTATAGTAAATTATGACAATTCTGATTATGAAGCTTATAAAATGTATAAACTTATAGATTTCAAAAAAGATAGTTCATCTAGCTTTGATTTAGAAAATGCTAAAACTATGGCAAGTCTATATTCAGCATCTGCTAAATTATGATTAAATGTTAATCAATCAAATGCTTTAAGAAGATCTATTAAATCAAGTGTAGATAATATAATTTCTGAAAATCTAGTTTATTCTCCTAGATGAGCTTATATTTCTGGAACACAGTGATGAAATAGAATAGAAAATTCTGCAAATCTTGTTTACTTGATGAGCTTAGCTTGACTTGAAAACTTTAAGGATAGTGAAACTATAATAGAAAATATTTTGAGATGGATGATTAGCCAAAAATCAGATACTTGATTTGGTTCTACTGCTGATAATATTAGTACAATAAAAGCATTTACTAGTTACCTGGAAAATTCTGGAGAATTAAAAGATGTATCAATGACTATAATATCTAGTTTAAACTGAAAAGATTTTGATAAGCAATCATTTAATAAAGACAATAAATTAATTACTCTAGAAGTCACTAAAGACTTCAAAGATATGCAAGGAATCAACAATCTAAAAATATCTAAAACTTGAACATGAAAAGCATATTACGATATGAGTTTGGTATATTATAAACCAAGCAAAGAAATAAAAGCTAGAAATTCTGGGTTTTACTTAGAAACTAAATATTTTGATTACACAGAATATAAGAAAATAGAAGTTTTGAAAAATGAAGAATGGCGAGCATATTTATCTGGAAGCATAACTTATGACAAATTAAAATATCCAAATGAAATTAGCTTTTATTTGAAAGAAGTTGAAAAATCTAAAATATGACAACTACTTCTAGTGTATAATAAATTAATAGTAAGTGAAACTAGAGACAAAGTTGCTTTTGAATGATTCATACCAGCTTGAGCTGAAATAGTAAATCCAAATTTTGCTACTTCTACTGCAAAAGCCAAAGAATTTGCTTGAAATTTCTTTGATAGAACAGAATATAGACTTGATAGATTCTTCGCTTACAAGTGAGAACTTGAAGTTTGAAATTATGATTTCATATATCTAATCAGAGCGACTCATTCTGGAACTTTTAACTTGAAGCCAAGCCAAATTTCAGAATTTTATACACCTGAAGTATTTGGTAGAACTGCTGGAAGAGAATTTGTGGTTGAGTAAAAAATTATTATAAAAAAATGTAAGGATTAATCCTTACATTTTTTTATAATCTTATTATGATATTTTTTCTAATTTCTCATATATCATCTGTATATTTTTCATATATAACACTTTCAATAAGCTTATTTTCAGAAACAAATTTTAACAATTTCTTATAAAAATCTTCTGTTTCTTCTAATATATGTATAAATTTAATAGAATCCAATCACTTATTTTTAGCTAATAATATGGAATCAATTACTATATATTTTCAAAATCATGGAATTAAAGCAAGATTATCACTTACAGATCTAAAAGAATAATCTGTATCAAGTGGAGAATTCACAGTTTCTATATAACTTAATTCTAATATATTTTCATTTATCTTATATTCATAAAAAGCTCCTAATTCATCTTTTATAAGCCAATTTCTAGTTTTAATTATTTTTTCATCTCAATGATCTATAACTTCAACTTTTCAAATAAAGTTTAATTTTTCTTTAAATTCTCTAACAAAAATATCAACTTCTGTTTCTCGTAAAATTTCTTTTTCTGAATTTTTAACATATTTATCTAATATCTCTTTCATAATATTACAAAATTACTTTTATTTTTAAATCTTCTCACTTTCATCATTTTAATGAAGATATCTGTCTTTCATATCTTGATATAAGTCAATCACCCAAAAATTCTGATAAAACTTTCTCATAAAATCAATCAACAGGAACAAATCATGATGATGTATGTGTTGTCATAATTCAATCAATATATATTATTTTAATTCATTGAGATGAAATATTAGAAATAAGTTCTTTTAAAAATTCTCTACCCAAACCTGGAATTATTCAAATATTTTCACTAGTTTCTCTCATTCAGCTTATCAAAGAATTATTTATGGTTTCTATATATCAAATATTAGCTTCTTTTTTTTCATGGTCAATTCTATAAGTTGATGAAGCAATTAAATCATCTCATAATTTAACAGTATATTTTTTTAATTCATTTGTTCAATTTTTTCATTCACTAGAATCAGATAAAATAGATGAAGACATAATATCCTCAACTTTTGTTTTTATAACTGTTCCAATAGAATCTATTTCTTCTAAAAGTTTTTGTATTTCTGAAATATCATCTGGATGTAATATAGAATTTCTTAAATTTTCTGACATGAAATATTATTTTAAATATTAATTATAAACTAATTTTATCAGAAAAACTTTAGAAAAGCAAAAATCTAGTCTTGTATTTTTCTATAGCTCAGAGCTTCAGCAATATCCTGCATAATTATCTCTTCCCTACTTGCTAAATCAGCAATAGTTCTAGCTAATTTCAAAATTCTATAATAGCTTCTTGCTGATAAATTCATATTAACTATGGCTTTTTTAAGTAAATTTTCTGAATCCAAATCTAATTTGCAAAATTTATTTATATCTTTTGAGCTCATTTCTGAATTTGAAGTAATTTTTGTTCAGGTAAATCTAGCTAATTGCAGAAGTTTTGATTTTTCTACTCTAGATTTTATTGAAGCTGAATCTTCAATATTAGAAAAATCATTTTTAGTGTTGAAATCTTCTGTTTTCACTTTTGGAACTTCTATAAAAATATCAATTCTATCAATAAGTGGGCCAGATAACCTAGAAGAATAATTTTTTATTTCTCTTAAATTACAGATACATTGTTTATCTGGATCTGTTAAATATCAGCATGGACAAGGATTCATAGCTCAAAGCAAGATAAATTTAGCTGGATAAACAAAACTTGAATTAACTCTTGTCACAGTTATTTGATGGTCTTCAAGTGGTTGTCTCAAAACCTCCAATACATTTTTCGGAAATTCCAAAATCTCATCCAGAAATAAAACTCATTTATGAGCCAAGCTTATTTCTCCAGGACGAGCTTTAGTTCATCAACCAATTATACTGATAGAACTAGCAGTATGATGAACAGAGCGGAAAGGCCTAGATGTAATTATAGGATTTTCATCAGATAAAAGCCCAGAAATAGAATAAATTTTTGAAACTTCTATAGCTTCATCAAGTGTCATTTCTGGCAAAATCGTGGCAAAAGTTTTAGCTAAAAGAGTTTTTCAGCTTCATGGAGGTCAACTCATAATTATATTATGTCCGCCAGCTGCTGCTATTTCCATAGCTCTTTTTGCATGTGTTTGTCAGATAATATATCTGAAATCATATTTATCATCAAAATTTGATTTTCATAAACTTGAAAAATCCAATTTTGGGGCAATTGATAAAGTTTTTTCTCAATTTAGAATTTCAATCAGATCAGATAAATTATCTACAGAAATTACATCAATTCCAGGGATAAAAGATGCTTCACGAGCATTTTTTTGTGGCACAAAAATACGTGTAAATCCTTTTTCACTTGCTCAAATTGTGGCAGGAAGTATTCATCAAACAGATCTCAATTTACCATCAAGAGATAATTCTCCCAAAAAAATACTTGTCTTTATAAGTTCATCATTTTTTATAGTTCCAGAATTAAGTAAGATTCCTACAGCAATAGCTAAATCAAAAATAGGTCAAGCTTTTCTAATATCTGCTGGAGCCAAATTCACAGTTATTCTTGAAGCTGGAAGTTTATCTCCTGAAGATTTTAATGCTGATCTAATTCTTTCTCTCGATTCCTGAATTCCCTGGTCAGGAAGTCAAACTATCGTAAAACTAGGAAGTCCATTATTTATATCAACTTCAACTTCTATTATATTTGAGTTAAGTCAGTTTACAGCTATAGATTTTACAAGTGAAATCATACAAAATAAGTAAGTAATATAAAAATAAATCTTTATTTTTTTAGATTTATTCATATATTAAACTCATCAAATATTAAAAAAACATTAACAAAAATAACAAAATTCAAAAAATGCTTGACATATTGCAATATTCTTTCAAAAAATCCTATACGACTGTATAGGATATTTGATTTAAGCAGTTTTGAAAAGTAAATTTACTCTAGAAGATAAATCAAACAATTCATTTTTTAAATGAGATATTTCTTCTTCCATTCATCTCATATCAGTCTTCATTTCCAATTGTTCTTCATAAAACATTTTTGCATTTGCAGTTAAAGACTCCTCCAAAAAATATTGAACTTTATCAACTTTTCTATCAATATTTATATTAAATGTCTTTTGTTCCGATACAAATTCTCTTATTTCCGCATTAAACACCTTTTGTTCCGATACAAATTCTCTTATTTCTGCATTAAACACCTTTTGTTCTTCATTAAACACTTTTTGTTCTGATACAGATTCTCTTAATTCTTTATTAATAAGTTTTTGCTCTCATATAAAATCTATAAGTAAGCTCGATAAATCTTTATTTGACTCCATAAAAAAATAATTATTTAGTAAGTTAGAAAATCTTTATATAGATTATAACTAATAAATTCAAAAAACAAAAAAATATTTCAAATATAAAAATAAATCTTTATTTTTTTAGATTTATTCATATATTAAACTCATCAAATATTAAAAAAACATTAACAAACTATAACAAAATTCAAAAAATGCTTGACATATTTTTGATTTATTTCAATAACTCATATCTAAATAATTTTTCCTGAATATGATTTTTATAATATTCTTTTAAAAATTTCTTTAAAACATCTATTTTTGTGTTCAAATCAATATATTCTACACTAATTCACTTTTTTTCACTTACTGTTAAATTCAGATTTTTTAATTCATCTTTTGTATAAGATTTTCAATTATAAATAGAAGTGTTTAATTCTTGAATTATTTGATATAATCAATAAGTGAAATTTTGCTTATAATTAGAAGTTTTTCTTGCTTCCTCCAAAATACTTTCCCATAAAGAAATTATACTTTTATCTGTATTATTTAGGCTAAATTCTTTTAGTCTTTCATCACTTATTGTGTTTTGACTAAAACATAATTCATTTTTATAAAATCTATCATCACTTCCTAGAAAAGATAAACATTTATTTCTTTGAGATAAACAAGTAAAAATTAGGCAAGATTTCAGAAAATCTTTATCTTTCAAATATTCTTCTCACATATCAGCAGTTGTAAAATAGACATCTCTTTCATACCAGTTTTCTTGTGGATAAAGTTTTGCACAAAATAAAGGAAGTTTATTTATGAAGTTATCAGAACGAAGATAAAAACCAAAACTTTGTTCTAAAGCTGTATAATAAACTCATCTTGTTAAATTTATATGTTTTGCTTCAACTCACCATCAAATAGCCACTAAATATGCAATAATATTTTCATTATATAAAGGTTTCTTTTTATATAGTTTTAAGCTTTCTAATCAATTACTTTCACAACATATTCACTTTTCATCATTTTCAAAAGTTCTTCTATCATTGTATTCATTAAGTCTTTTATAAACTTTTTTTATTTCTATATCTTTTCAAATATTTTTTGCTTTATTATTTTCTAAATCATAACATTTTAAATTTATTTTCTCTAAATTTTCATCCACATTTTGCCATAATATACAACTTATAAAGCTATCACTTGCATGAAAATATTTTCTATTAAAACCATATCAATCAATAAACTTTTTATTTACAAGATTAAGACTTTTCCAATATTTTATAGGACTGAATAAAACTAAAAAATCATTTTCTTTTTTTAAATAATATTGCCAAGCTGACCATATAAATAGATTACTTATATCTCTATGTAAAGCTTGGTCGCTTCATCATTTTATAAGCTCTTCATAAACAAAACTATTATTAACTTTTCAATTATTATTTTTTATATTTTCAGCTATACTATCTCTATAAGGAGGATTCTCAAAAATTATTATATTACAATTTGGATTTGCTACATAATCATTTAATTGTTTTATACAATTTTTGTAACTTTCAGATAAATTTTCTAATACAATTTGATTTCAAGAAGTTGCTTTTTCTCATAAAATAAAATGTTCTGACAAAGCATCTCATCCACTTACTAAACTATTTTCTGCACTTGCTTCTGGTGGTATAACAAGCCTAACTTTATCAATAAATTTATTATATAACACATTCCATTCCCAAGTTTCATAAGTTGATAAAACACAGTGTGATAACTCTTCTTCGCTCAAAAAGTTTTCAAGTTGCCCTGTTCAAGCACATCTATCAAGGATTATATAATCATTTCAAGCTGGAATTTTAGAAATTGCTAATCTCAAAAGTTCAGTTGCTTTTTCTACATAAGCATCAGGAGTATAAAAAGCTCAAAGTTCTTTTTGTAAAAATTTATCATTTAAACAATCAATAAGTCCTGGAAATTCTTTTTTTGATTTTTCATAAACTTCTTCTCTATCTTTTGCATAAGGAAAAATATTTAGATATTTTGGATTTGATAATTCTTCTACAAATTCTAGTTTTAATTTATTATATTTTTTCTCTATTCTTATTTCTATATTTTTGGGATCATTTATAATTTCGTAATAAGCCTTTGAAAGTCATACAATATTATGTTCATCAACATGAACTTTTATAAATGCATCATTTTCTAAAATATTTACTATATCTTTTAATTTTTCTTTGTAATTAATAGTTTGAGGTTTTATATTCGTTGAAAAATCTTTATTATCTTTACTAGCTCACCCAGTATATTGTTTTTCTATGTCATTTAAAAAATCATTACTTTTGAATAAATAAGCTGTTTCATTATTTAGAGAAACAAGAAGTATTTGAGATGGAATATTTTTCCCTAAATTTCTAAGTCTCGATAAATATTTTATTGATTGAAATAATACACTATTTATATTTGAAATACTTAGTTTGAACTCTATAATAGTTCATCTTATAATTCAATCCGTATTATTTTCAATAGTAGGAATTGTTCAGTCAAATCTTCTTAAATCATCATAAAAATCAATCTGACCTTCTTTTTCTGTTTGATATATAGGCATAAAAAAAGCATATTAAAAAATTAATATGCCAAAATTAATCACTTTTAAAAATGATTTTATATAAAAAAGGGTGTTTTAGCAAACAAAAAAGGGCAACTTAGCACACTCAATGTTCGCCAAAACACCCTCATCAGTTTAAAATTAAAAAGAAGAGCTAGAGCAACTAAGTTGCCCTTCACTAACTTTAAACTAATTATTTCGGGTATTTTGGCTTTTTTAGTTTATGAAAAAAGGATATTTTTGCAAATTTTGTTTTTGGTATATTGTAACTAAACAATAAATCCAAGCAAATGCTTGGATTTATTTGGTTATATTCTATCTAACTCTAACAAAAATTTATCTATATTTAGCCATTTTACTCAATCAATAACTCAAGAAGCATTATCATCCATAGTAAGTACATATTTTGGCCAAGAATCATTTATGGCTAGAAGCGAGGCAAACTCTCTATCACGAGTTTTGTCAGTTTCTAGTAAATAGGCGACTTGAATATACATAATATTTCAGTCTTTTTCACAAACAAAATCTACTTCTTTGTCACCAATTTCTCATATTTTAATTTCCCATCAGTTGGAAATAAGATTTATAAAAACTATATTTTCCAAAATTCATGAAATATGAATTTTGCTATATCATCAAAGTAGTGTATTTTTTATTCATATATCTGTAAAATAGTATTTTTCTTTTATCTCAAAGAGTCTTTTTCATTTTATATCATATCTTGAAACTTTGTTTAAAAAAGATGCATTTATAGAATTTTCTAGATAATTTAAAACTACATTTGGAGACATTTTTATATTTTGATTTCTTAGATAATCACTTATACTTTTTGCACTGAAAATAGAACCAGTTTCACTAGATATATAATTTATAAGTTTTTTATAAAAATCTACATTTCTTATATTGTTTCTACTAACTACGTCTTTAAGTATAATTGTACTAACAACATCTTTTAAATAACTATAAACGATTTCTTCTTCAAGTTTCAAATTAGTCAAATATGGTAATCATCAAAATTTTATGTATTTTAAGAAATTTTCATTATTTGCTTGCAAGCTATGGAATTCTAAAAATTCTGTATAATTAAGAGGATAAATATCAAAACTTATGTATCTACCACTTAAATAGCTAGATAATTCGCTTGATAATAAATTTGAATTTGATCAAGTTATATAAATATCATGATTTCAAGAAGCTTGTAGGCTTCTAATTGCTTTTTCCCAAGAATTTATATCTTGAATTTCATCACAAAAAATATATTTATAATTTTTAACTTCCTCATATAAATCATTATAATCTTGAATTTTATCCCATTTTAAATCCTCTTTATTTATGTAAATAATTTCATCTTCTAATACTCAAAAATTATTTTTAAGTTCTTCTATTATTTGTAATAAAATATAAGATTTTCATACTCTTCTCTGTCATATAATTACTTTTACTATATCTTTATTTATAAAGTTCCTTATATTATTCAAATATTTATCTCTTTTTATAATAGTTTTATTCATAGTTAAAATATATTAAAAAATATTAACTAGTTTTAAGTATAAGTAAAACTAATCTAATTGCAAATATTTTTATTTATACTTAAAGTAAAAACAAGAAATTTTGACTTTTAGTACTAAAAATATAAACTAATTTTGACTTTTAGTACTAAAAAACTTTAGTACATAGATAAAATTATATAAATATGCTCGAAATACTAAATTATTCTTTCTTTACAAACGCACTAATTTGATGAAATCTCATAGCAGTAATCCGAAGTATAATCGGTGTTTTTATCGTTATTAGAAGAGAAGTTCAAATCAGTCACACAATTTCAAATCGAGTTTTGGCTGGTATAAGTTTGGGACTTTTCCTCTGAATTGATTACAATATAATTTCTGTAATTCGAGCTGTTTTTATTGCAATCCTTATCTTTTTCATAAATAAAACAAAATTACTGACAAGTGATTCACGAATGGAGCTTCTAAGCCAGATTATGATGCGACTTTCTATATTTTTGATTTCATATTTAGTTTATCTAAGAATAGATATTACTAGCCTACTTTTTGGAAATATTCTAGCAGTAACAAAAAATGATTTATATTTACTTGGGGGAATTTCAATTATTTGAATAATATTTTTTTACTTTTCAACAAAAAAACTCCTAGCTATCTCTATAAGTGAAGAACTAGCTAAAAGTAAAAATATAAATTCAAATTTCTATAATCTAAGTTTTCTTATTCTGACAGCTTTACTTGTAGCTTTTTCTATAAAAATATTTTGAATTTTACTTCTTGGAGCATTTCTAATTCTTCCAAGTAATATTTGAAAAATACTCGCAAATTCTATCAAAAAAGTATTTATTTTTGCTCTTATTGTATCAATATTTTCTGTAAATATCTGACTTTTTGCATCTTACTATTTAAATACAGCAACTTGAGCAACGATAGTGCTTGTTCTTGCTATTTTCTTGGTTTTTTCTATAATATTTAATAAAATAATTAAATAAATTAATTTACTTTCTCCCCTCGCCCTTTGGGAGAGGGGTTGGGGGTGAGGGCTTATAAAAATTAACAAAAAAACTATGACAAAAATAAAAATAGCTCTAACTTGAGGATGAACTGGTGGCCATGTATTCCCTCTAATATCTGTTTATAATCATCTGAAAAATGAAAATCTAGATTTTGTATGGATATGAGAAAAAAACTCTCTAGAACAAAAAATAGCAAATGAAAATAATATAGAATTTCACAGTATCCTGTCAGGAAAAATCAGAAGATATTTTGATATTAAAAATTTTTTTGACCCATTTAAAATTATCTTTTGAGTATTTCAAAGCCTTTATTATATAGTGAAATATGATATAGATATAATATTTTCAAAATGAGGTTTTGTATCAGTTCCCGCTTGTATTGCTGGGAAAATTCTAGGAAAAAAAATCTATATCCACGAATCAGATACTGTTATGTGACTTTCAAATAAGATAATAGCGCATCTTGCTACAAAAGTATTTTTTACTTTTGATAATTCTCTAATTGATGGGAAAAAATACATAAAATCTTCTCAAATTCTAAATCCAAAATTAATAGAAAATATTGATGGGACTTTAGAAAAAAATGAAAAACAAGAAATTCTAGTTATGGCTTGAAGTCAAGGGTCTAAGATAATTTTTGAAAATCTACTAGAAATAATCTGAGATTTTCCAAACTCAAATTTCACTATTATTTTATGAGAAAAAAATACAAATTTTAGAAGCAGTTTTGAGAAATTTCATAATACTAAATTATATGATTTTATATCTCAAGAAGAACTAGCTCATGTAATGAAAAAAACTGATATTTCTATTACTAGAGCTGGAGCAACAAGTATATGGGAACAATATTATTTCTGAATTATGCAAATCATTATTCCACTGAAAAATTCTGCCTGAAATCATCAATTTCATAATGCTAAGTATTTCGAAAAACACTTTGATTCTATAGTTTTGGAAGAATGAGAAAATTTATGAAATAATCTAAAACTAGAACTAAAAAAACTAGAAAATTATAGAAAAGAAAAGCTTAATCTAAGCTGATTTTCTGACTGACTTGAAGTAATAAAAAAAGAGATTTTATAGAATTTTATTTGACTAAAATAAAATTTTTCATAAGATACAAGACATAAACATAAAGAGAGAGTGGAAGAGAATAGGCTCGTTATTAACACTCCAGCAACCTGAGAAATCAAGGTGCTAAATCCTACCCTTTAAAGGGAAAGATGTGAATTTCTACAAATAAAAATTAGAAAAATATTACTTTCCTTTTAAAAGAGGAAAGTTTTTTTATTTTTAAAATATTATTATGAGAAATTTTATAACTTCCGAATCAGTATCATCTGGACATCCAGATAAAATTTGTGATCAAATAAGTGATGCAATACTTGATGCTTGTCTTAAAGAAGACCCAATGTCGAGAGTATGATGTGAAACTATGGTAACAACAGGGACTGCTATAGTGAGTTGAGAAATTACAACAAAAGCACAAGTAAATTACAACGAAATAGTTAGAAAAACAATATGCGAGATTGGTTATGACAATTATGAATCTAGTTTTGATTGAAATGAAATTTGAGTACATTTACTTATAAATACCCAATCTCCTGATATTGCGGCCGGTGTTGATACTGGATGAGCTTGAGATCAATGAATAATGTATGGATATGCTACAAATGAAAGCGATAATTATCTACCTCTTCCTATAAATCTAGCTCATAAATTAGCCAAAAGACTAGAAGAAGTTAGAAAAAATAAAATACTTGATTACCTACTTCCAGATTGAAAAACTCAAGTAACAGTTGAATATGAAGATAATAAAATAATCAGAGTTGATACAATAGTTATATCAAATCAACACAAAAAATATATTTCTCAAGATGATTTAAAAAAATGAATCAAAAAAGAAGTTATTGATTTTATTGTTTGAGATTTGATTGATAATGATACAAAAATATTTATAAACCCTACTGGTATTTTTGAAATTGGTGGGCCAAAATGAGATTGTGGTCTAACTGGTAGAAAAATAATTATTGATACTTATGGTTGAGTTGGTAGACACTGAGGAGGAGCTTTTTCTGGAAAAGATCCTACAAAAGTAGATAGATCTGGTGCGTATATTGCTAGATATTTAGCAAAAAATATAGTAGCTTCAGGAATTTGTGATAAATGTGAAATCCAACTTGGATATGCTATTTGAGTAGCAAAACCAGTAAGTATTTATGTTGATTGTTTCTGAACTGAGAAAGTAAGTAGAGAAAAAATTATAAATACAATAGATTCTGAATTTGATTTATCTCCTGCAGGAATAATTAAAAAACTAGATTTAAGAAGACCAATATACCAAAAAACATCAACTTACTGACATTTTTGAAGAGATGATGTAAGTTGGGAAGCTTTAGATAGCACTGAATTATTTTCTAAACTTATATAAAATATGTGTGAAAAATGAATAGATTTTGCGGAAAGATTTATAAAATCCGTAGAAGAAAAAACTCTAGATGAAGTTCTAGCTCAAACAAATAAAACAAATGCTGAAAAATTAGCTGAGTGGCTTGCAATAGAGAAAAAATATCATTGACTAGTTAGTTGTTGATTTACAACAGCAAGTTCAATAGAGAGATTTACTCAGTGAGCTAATTATAAAAAACCTAGTAATGAAGAAATATTAGAAGAAAGAGAAAAAGTGGCTGAAGCCGTTTTAGAAATGCTAAAAGCAAAACGAGATTGAAAATACACTGTATTATATAGTTCTAAAGAACTTGAAAATTGAGAAGAGATTAAAAGAGAAGAAATTACTTATTTATAAGATATAAAAAAACTAGATTTTAAAATCTAGTTTTTTTATATCTTATTCAAATCTAAGAGCATCTATTGGTCTAAGTTTTGCTGCCTTATAAGCTGGTAATAATCAGAATATTACTCATATTCAAAGAGAGAATAAGAAACTTACAAATATAGAATTTGTTGTAATTATTGCAGCTATCCCTAATTTTCAAAGCAAATAAACAACTCCATAAGAAAAAGCAATTCATATTCATCATCAAATCAAACTTAAGCTTGTAGCTTCTGTTAAAAATTGCATCAAAATATCAAATTTCCCTGCTCAAATTGCTTTTCTAATTCATATTTCTCTTGTTCTTTCTGTTACTGAAACAAGCATTATATTCATAACTCAAATTCATCAAACAAGCAGTGAAATTCCAGCTATTCAAGCAAGAAGCATAGTTAGAGTTCAAGTTATAGAACTCATATTTGAAAGCATTTCTGATTGATTCCTAAGTCTATAAGGTAGGTTACTAGTATCAGTAACTTTTAATTCTTTTTGAAGTAAACTATCAATTTCTGTTTGTTTACTTGTAACTTGTGTAGAATTGCTAACAGCAACCATTATTTGAGAATAATATTTTTGTCCTGTTATCCTAATAGATTCTGTTGTTATTGGCACAAACATATAAGATCAATAAGTAGAACTAGTTCAAATAACTCAATTTATCAAAAATACATTATTTCACATTTTAACTTTCTTTCAAACTGGGTTTTCTCAAGCGAAAAGTGTTGTAGCAACATCTTGCCCAATAACAGCAACTTTATCTAAATTATTTTGATTTTTGTCAGTTAAATTTGAACCATATTCAATAGTTAAATTTTTAGCTTTGAAAAAATCGTTTGTAACTCACATAACTGAAGTGCTCATATTGTTTGCCCCATAAACTAGTTGTCAATTTGATGTTATTATTGGCAAAACTGAATCAAGTCAGCTTATATTATCTTTTATAGATTTTACTATTTTAGATGTCAAAATATCTTTTGAAGTAGATTTTGTATTTACTCACCCAAATCATCATCAAGCTGAAATAGTCAAAAGATTAGTTCAAAGCTCTTGAATTTTTGAAGTTATTGATTGTTGGCTTCAATTTCAAATTGCAGTCAAGATAATAACTGAAGATACTCAAATAATTATTCAAAGCATACTCAAAGAAGACCTAAGTTTATTAGCTCTAATTGATTCAAAAGAATTTGTAATATTTTCAAGTATTGAAATCATATGAATTTGTTATAAAGTAAAACCCCTAGGATTTTTAGAACGACCTCACCCCCGACCCCTCTCCTTAGAGGAGAGGGGAGAATAAAGGATTTTTTAAAATTTAATATTTTCCTTCCTGTTCCCTCTCCTCTAAGGAGAGGGCTAGGGTGAGGTTGTTCTAAAAAAAGTATAAGAGTTATTGTATCACTCCATCTTTTATAAGTATATGCTTTTTAGCATATGCATCTATATCATGTTCATGAGTAATCAAAACTATTGTTTTTCATTCTTTGTTTAATTCTACAAGCAAATTCATTATTTCTGCTCAAGTTTTTGTATCCAGTGCTCAAGTTGGTTCATCAGCAAGTATCATATGAGGATTCATTGCTAGTGCTCTAGCTATACTTACTCTTTGTTGTTGTCAACCTGATAATTCATTTGGTTTATTATTTTTTTTATCTTCGAGTCATACTTTTTTCAAAGCCCCAAGAGCCATTTTTTCTCTTTCAGCTTTTCCATATCATCCATAAGCTAAAGGAAGCATAACTTGTTTTATAACTGACATCCTAGGAATTAAATTATAAGATTGAAAAATAAATCCTATATTCTTTCATCTTATTTTTGATAATTCATCTTCTGATTTTGAATCAACTTGAATATCATTAAAAGTATAGCTTCAACTTGTTGCAGTATCAAGCATTCAAATAATATTCATAAGAGTAGATTTTCAACTTCCTGATGGTCCCATTATAGAAACGAAATCTCAATTCAGAATTTCTAAATCTATTCATCTTAAAATATGAACAATATTTTCTCCCATTTTATAATCTTTTGTGATTCACTTTAGTTTTATCATAATTGTTTTGTAATTATTTCTTAAACTTCCTTATGTTCCCTCTCCCCCTTGGGAGAGGGTTAGGGTGAGGGCTAAAACCCACCCGGAGGACCTTGCATAGAACTAGACGAACTTCTATACGAAGAAGTTGAACTCTTATTTCATCCTAAATTAAACAATGAAGCAGAAGATGTTTTAGTTCCACTAGAAGAAGTAGCTGTATAAGTATTTATAGAAATAATATCACCGATTTTTAATCCTGAAACTATCTCTGTTTTACCAGAAACTTCTGTTCAAATAACGAGTTCAGTTTTAACTATTCTTCAATTTTTTACTAAATTTACATAAGATTTATTATTTTCACTTGTTATAGCTTCAGTTGGAATAACTATTACATTATTTTTTTCAGCAATTATTAACTCAACATCTGCAGTCATTCATGATAATACTGTTTTTTTGAAATTTTCATCATCTAAAACTAAAGTAACTTTATATGAAGTAACTCCGCTTGTTGTAACTGGAGCAGTATCAATAGCAGTAATCACAGCATTTGCTGAACTTGTAGTATATGCATCAAAAGTAACTGCAGCTTTTGTTCCGATAGAAACTTTTGCAATATCTACTTGATCTAGATTAACAGTTATTTGGAGTAAATTCGGATTTTCAATATATACATACTTATCAGAATCTGTAGCCAAATTATCTCAAGCCATGTAATCTATTTTTCTTACAACTCAATCAAATGGTGCAATAAGCTTGTAATCATCAAGTTTTTCATTAGCATTTTGTAAATTAATTTCAGCTTGTGCTATAGAATTTTTTGCTTTTGCAATATTTTCTTCTGTCGGTCATTCTATAAGCTCTTTGTAAGACTCTTTATTAACTTCAAGAGTTTTTTCTAAATTATCTATAGAATCTTGTTTATTTTGTAGTGCAATTGCATTTGAATCGTTAGTTTCATCTAGATTTTTTTCTAAATTATCTATATCAATTATTTTTTTATCAATAGCAAGTTGAGCCGAATTAACAGATGTCTGCTTACTAGTTAAAGTATTATTATTTGATTCACTTATCAAATTAGTATCACTAAGTGTACTAAGAGAATTTATAGTAGAATTTATGGAATTTAATTTAGATTGACTTGTAGTTTCATAAGAATAAATATTTGTTTTTTTTCATTCTAAATCACTATCTGTAAAAGTACTTGATACAATAGAATTAGTCAGAGTTTTATATAGTAAATCTGTACTATTTATCAAATCTTTATAAACTCCTGCTATACTATTTAAAATACTTATAAGCTTTGTAGTATCTCAAGAATTATCAT
>JAVHPF010000004.1:0-5780 GCA_036170435.1 Patescibacteria group bacterium | reverse complement strand
TGCTTGTGGAATAAACAACTTCAAGTCTACCGACTTAAGTAGGAAATGTAAGACCTAAATCTTCTAAGTTAAATTTAACTAAAAAGATAGTGGCTAGTTCCAATGAAACAAGAATCCCCTTGCTTTAGCTAGGGGGTGTTCAAAAAGTTATTATTTTTAGCTGTTGTAGGGTAAACAACAGAAGTTGAAAAGTTGATTTAAATCTATTCAAATATGTTTTTAAAAGGATAGATTATTATGGAACAGCACATATCAACTAAACAGAATACTAAATTAAATTTTAAGTTTAGAATTTATTTTAGTATTCTGTTTTTTTGATTTTAGTTTATTATCTAATTCATATTTAAAAGAATTAATTTTTAAAACACTTAATACATTTTCATTTTTAAATAATTTTAAATTATTTTCTGTTTTTTTTGTTAATTTTATTTTATAGTTATTTATTAAATATAACATTATTTCATTGTTATTATTTTTACAGGCTATATTAAATACTAGTAATATTTTATTTACTGTTATTTTTGTCAATAAATATAAAATTATATGAGTTTTACTATCACTCATTATTTTATTTAAATTTTTATTTAATAAAATATTAGTATAATCTTTTTTGATTTTAAAACAATATTTAATTATATTTAAATTACCATAATGACAACTTTCTAAAAAACATTCATTTAAAATTTTTTTATTTGAATATAAATTCAATCCAAATAAATATTTAATTATATTTAATTTACCACCAACTGAAGCAAAAAACGACACTTGTTTTAAGTCATAATTTATTATTTTTTGACCAATTAAATATTTAATTATATTTAATTTACCACCAAAACCAGCCATATCCAAACTATTTTGGATATCACTTTTTATATGTGTGTATTTTTTTAAATCTATATTTAACAATAAAAATTTAACTATTTTTAAATGACCATATTCACTAGCATATTTTAAAGCAGATATATTATTAAAATATATATCTGCTTTTTGTATATTTTCTGAATTTTTTAATAAAAATTTAACTATTTCTATATTTCCATATTTACATGCAAGAATTAAACCATCATTTATAATATCTTGATTATTTATTATATTTCTAATTTCGTGTATATTTAATAATAGTTTAATTTTATATAAATTATTATCTTGACAATTTATTAAAAAACTATTTTCAACTTCTTCTTTAGATAAAAGATGTTCATTCATATTTTTTTAATATTCTTATTTCAATAGAAAATACCCAATTTATTATCAATTAACAATAATTTTTATGTCTATTAATGATTAATGATTAATGATATATTTCTATTTTTAATCATTTTCATTTTCATCACCAATACCATTACCAGAAGGAGTATGGCACTCACTACAGTTTGATAAAGATTTTTTATTTATATTTATTCTATTGGCATGTTTTCTTTGAAACCAATAGTCACTAGTAATTCTATAATCACTTGTATTTGAAGATTTTCTATAAGTATTTGTACTATTGACATAATTTCTAATGGAATTTAATTCATTATTACCAATAGATGCATCATTTCCATAGTGTTTTGATAGATTATTTAGCAAATTATTCCAATTTGATTTAGTCATTAATTCACCAGGATATGCCATATGACAACTACCACATTCTTTTATATAAGTTTGATTCAATATTGGTGCATTAATTAAATCTCTACCACCAGCAAATACTTCAGAACCTAAAAAAACACTGATTAAAATTAATTTTTTCATTTTATTCATTATTTTATTCCTTTTAAGTATGCTATTACATTTGATTTTTCATTACTTAAACATTCTCTTTTCAATACATCATTACAATTTCTTTTAAACCATTTTTCTACTTTTGCCAAATCTGTAAATCTATTTGGGTTTACTATTGTTGCCATTGGTTCTATATCTTTTCCAGTTTTTGCATGTTTTCCTACAACCTTAGGATTATTAGTATGACAAGCAGTACAAGACTCAAAATTTGAACCTTTATTTTTTGATTCAAATAAAATTTGACCTTCTTTTGCAGAACCATTTTTGTAGAGATTATCTACTTCATTTGCTTGACTATTTATAGAAAAACACAATATGCTACACAATAATAATTTATATTTCATTTTTTACTTTCTTTATGAGTTATAACAATAATATACTTAGTTAACGAATAATGTCAATTAATTATAAATTGATTTAAGAATATCTTAATTATATAAAAAATAATTAATATTGTTTATATAAAGCCAAAACCAGTTTTAAAATTTATATTTGTAAAATATTATTTTTTTGTTAAAAAAGATTGATTTGTTTAATAAAAATTGGATATAATAACTTATTATTAATATTTAGGAGGAAGCTATGTCACAGCTAAACGCAATAAAGGTAAATTA
Organism: Patescibacteria group bacterium; assembly: GCA_036170435.1. GTDB lineage: Bacteria > Patescibacteriota > Gracilibacteria > BD1-5 > UBA6164 > JAQVPN01. The sequence continues at coordinate 3,399 of JAVHPF010000004.1, read as the reverse complement.
GTTAAAACAGTTGGTGGTCTGACTAGTAAATATAAAAGAATGGCTGCAATTTATAAAATTTTTTCAAAAGATTGGGAAAAATATCACGATTACAGCGACAATTCTTTAATTGAATTATTTAATAATGAATCTTATGGAACACCAATTTCTCCTTATAACGGATATGCTTTAGGAAAAAAATGGCTTAATGTTAATGTTCAAATGTGGATTGAAGATATTAAATTAGGAATATTATTTAAACATGAATTATATGAAGATACTAAGTTTCCCCATTGGTGGCTAGACAGTATATTTAAAAAACTTTAAATATATATTAAAATAAAATGCTAATAATGATAGAGATTAGTATTACAAGATACAAAAGAAATTTGTCTTTTTTTAGAAAGAACTCTTTATCAATCTGCAACGAAAAACACCGTCCTTTAGGTCGGTGATGTAAGTTGCTCAAACCTTTAGGTTTGGTATTTTTTATATTATTTAACAACTCAATCTTCTAAGTTAAATTTAACTAAAAAGATAGTGGCTAGTTCCAATGAAACAAGAATCCCCTTGCTTTAGCTAGGGGTTGTTCAAAGATATACACATCTTAAAGTGGATTTGAGTATGGATAAAATCTATTGTTTTTTATAAAACTAAAATTTTTGATTTTTTCTAGATTTTTTATATAATTATTATAATTAATAATTATATATGATTAAAGAAAAAAATAAAAAAACTGATAAAGTATTTAATAAGATAAAATTTATTTTAGAAAAATCTCAAAAAGATAGAAGTAAACGTTTTAATATGGGTGCTACAATAAATTTTTTCGATGTATCTTTAGATACTGATATAATTAATATAGGGTTTGACTTATTAAAAATTAAAACAAATAAAGAAGAAAATTCAATTGTTTTTTCCATAATTCAAGATTATTTAAATAACATTAATAGTAAACCAATTAAACTTCATATATTAGAAAATATTAGAATAAAAAGTTTTATTAATTTAATTTTTAAAGAGAATTTAACTGAAGATATTATAGACAAAATTATTCCTATGGTTTTCTCTGAAGAAAATACCTTCGAAAAAATAACTTTTGATTTTATTAAAAATATTATAGATAAAAAAGAACAAAATATTGATAAAATTAAAGATATTATATTTAAAATAACTACAACTATTTGTAATAGTAGCATTACCGCTAATTATGCTTCAAGCCATCAATTTCCAAGAATATTAGATTGTATCTCTAGGTTAACAATAACTAAAGAAGATTACCCTAAATTAGATATACTTTTTCAGTATTTTTCTAAATCATTAAAATATTATGATAACGATAAATCTTTTAATGCTTTTTTAAAAAATAAAATACCAGCTAAAGACTGGAATCATTTTAATAAATATAAAAATAATGAACAAGATTTACCAGAAAAAACAATTACAAATCAATCAGAAACTAATAAAAACAAATTTGAAACAAAAGACAATCCTAAACTTCATCTAATCATTAATGAAGATTTAATTTTACAGGAACATCCAATATTTTCATTAGATAGAGACTATTCTACTGTGATTAGAACTATTGTTAAACATATAAACTTACAAAAAGAAGATTTAAATTTATCTGTTTGTAAAGTTTTAGATTTTGAAAATAAAAAAACTGAAATATATTTTTTATCAAAAAATGAACAATCTATTAATTCTCAAACATTTCAAAATATTTTTACTAGCTTTATCAATATCTATGCGGAAATGTTAAATACTAAACAACCTATTACAGAGTTATTTTTAACAACCACACTTAAGGCATTAATTCTTTCAAATTCTTTAAACTTTTCAAAAAAAAATAATGAAAATGATTTACATATTGAAAAAAAATTTAAAAAACTATAATTTTTTTAATTGAAATTATTAATATTAAATTAATATCTAAGGCACAGTTTTTGCTTCGGTTTAATATTTATATTTTTTAAATGATTCTTTTTGTAATTCTTTAATTAATCTATTTGTAATATTATCCCAATTAAATTTTTTCATATACCACAACCATAAATTTTTAATTGGTGACATTATTATTTTCCAATTTGGCTCGACGGGTTCTAAAATAATCAATTCTAAAAAATAATATTCTGTATAATTTCTATGAAATTCTATATTAAAAGTGTTTATTTCGCTTTCTTTCTCTTTAGTTTTTCTTATTTCCATTTCTTCTTTATTAAATTTTTTAATATAATTTAATTTATCGTTTTTAATTTCTACTTTTTGATTAATTACAGAATCTAAATAATTTACTTTTATTCCTTTTATTTTTAAATTCATAATAAAATCAGCAAAATATTGTCTACTTTCTTTATCTGCAAAAGCTAGACCAACATATCTTCTAAATGTAAAACCATGCCCCTGACATGAAGAATAAGATAAATATCTTTTTTTATGTAAAATTTCTATTAAAGGTTTAATTTTAGGTTCTATATTTTGCCAAAAAATTTCTGAAAATTGAGATACAGAATTAGCATATAATTGCCCAGAATCATCTATTTTCATATAAATTCTGTCATTTTCATGTTTTATATTGTTTACTTTATGTGTTACAAAATAAACATATTCTTCTAAGGTTTTTGATTGTTTTTTTGCCTGAATCAAAATATTTTCAAATTTTTTTTCACTTGCATATGAAATAATTGATGGAGGAAATAAATTATTATTACGCATTTTTATATTTTCTTGACATTTAAAGGTATTAAAACATTAATTCATAATTTTGTCAAAAAAATTATATTCATTTATTATATATTTTTATCTGTTAGAATATTAAAAAATTTTCATTTTGTAGTTAAAGATTAAAATATTAACTTTTTTAAAAATTTTGTTATATATCTTCTATATTTTAAGTAGTTTATGTTAGAATATTAATTAATTACACATTATGGAGAATTTTTATGTTAGAAGAAGAATTTGTAGAGCCTTTATCATTTAAAGAAAATTTTTTTATTTATTCTATTTTGTTTATTGTTTCTATTTTTTGGATAGCTTTATTTTTTCTTTATCCAAAAGTGGTTTCTTTTTATTTAGTTTTTCTTATTTCTATTTGTTCTTATTTCTATTTTAAATTTAATAAACAAAATAAAACCATGCATTTATGACAAATATATAGAATTTTATATTGAATAAATTCAATATTAAAAAAATAATTAATAATATAATGAGCGACAACTTTCTAGCACAGTTGTTTAAAAAAAATTTAAAGTAAGTATAATGTATGCAATTATAATTGTTTAATTCGTATTTTAGGTTAACAATATTAGTAATTAAATTGATAGACTTACCTTACCTTCTCTTATCATAACTAGAAACAAGCAACGTTTTATCAATCTGCAACGAAAAACACCGTCCTTTAGGTCGGTGATGTAAGTTGCA
>JAVHPF010000003.1:0-6003 GCA_036170435.1 Patescibacteria group bacterium | reverse complement strand
GCAGTTGGTTCATTTATAATTCTTTTTACTTCAAGTCCAGCGATTTTACCAGCATTGATTGTGGCTTGTCTTTGGCTATCATTGAAATAAGCAGGAACAGTAATAACAGCTTCTGTTACTTTTTGTCCTAAATATTTTTCAGCATCTTCTTTTAATTTCATAAGTACTTCAGCTCCGATTTCTTCAGGTCTAACATTTTTACCACCAAAAACTATTTCAGCTCATCCATCTTTACCTTTTACTACTTCAAAAGGAACATTTTCAGATTCTTTTTTAATTTCATCAAATTGTCTACCAATAAATCTTTTTGCAGAATAAATTGTTCATTTTGGATTTGTAATTGCTTGTCTTTTAGCTGGAGTACCAACTATAGTTTCATCTCATTTTTTAGCAACAATAGAAGGAGTTGTTCTATTACCTTCAGCATTTGCTATAACTTTTGCTTCACCTCATTCCATGAAAGCTACACAAGAGTTTGTAGTACCTAAATCTATTCAAATTATTTTTCCCATGGGATTTTTATAATTAAAAATTAAAATATTTGTTAATATAATGTTGCTAGGGAAGGTTGACTAATTAAATCATATTATTGTAGTCTTTTATCCCTAAGCTTGGAGATATTCTATTCAGATTTTTTTTAATGTCAAATCTTTTTTAGCACATTTTATACTTTGGTGCTAATTTGAATTTTTAAAATAAAAAAAGATGGGGCTAATGCCCCATACACGAGAGTTCGGCCCAACTTGCATCATCGTACTTTTTTGTAAGAGATGTAAATTTATGCCAGAGAAGAGTAATTGCGGACATTGTAAGTCCTTTCTTTTGGATTTTTGTTTTTGTTTGTGGTTTATGCACTTGCCGCGAGTTCTCCAACTCTGTTATGCGGAATATCACCGCTTTGGGTATAGTGAATAACGCGTTTTAGCAAAGAAGCTTTTACATGTGCTTTCATTGATTTAAGTGTTTCGAGTTTGATACGGAATTTCCCATTTTTTGCTTCAATTGCATTTTTTGCACCGGTAAAATTCATTTCTGGATTTTCTTTTGGTATCAAAATTTGTGCAATTTTGAGAAGTAAAGCATCATTTTCACTTGAAAATTCATGCATTTGGTCATGTTCCATAGCTTTTACAGCTTCAGAAATACAGAGAAATTTTTCTTTTAAAATTATTGTAGCTCTTGTATTTCTAGCGGCTTCGCACGAAATCATTTGGTCAATTTTTTGTCCATGGTTTTTTAAAAACTCACTTTTATGTCCCACTGTTAATCCTTTTCTTTACCCTTAATTTGTCCTTTCGGAGAAGATAAAGTCTTTTGTTTATAAGAAAAAAAAACTAATTGTCAAAAAAAAATTGCAAAAAATACAAAAAAGTGTTATAATAAAGACGAAATTAAGAAATTAAACAAAATTTAATATGGCAGAAGCAATAAATACATTAAATGCTAAAAACGAAATTCAAGCTCAATTGGATGGTTTTAATGTACAACTTTTATCTACTTTGCCTAGTTTGAAAAATGAAAATATATTTTGAGATTTTACTAGAGCTATTGCTTATATTCTAGGTTGAGATATAGATGCCTCTTGATTAGTTGAAGCATTAAGACAGGAAAGAATGAAGGCCGCAAATAATCCAAATTATAATTCAGCTCAAGAAAAATCAGCTTAAAAATCTTTAATTTACAAAATTAAAGATTTTTTTTTGTTTTTTTCGTTTTATGCTTAAAATAGAAAAAATATTAATACAAAAGTACTAAGGATGCAAAAAGAACAAATAATATCAAAAATTGAAGAATCTATAAAGCGTAGGGAAGAATTGTCTCCTTTTTTGTTTACTGGAACAGATTTAGAAAAATTAAATTATGATGTAAGTCAGTTAATTTCAGATATTTTTACTCATTTTGGTGAAGATAAAAATAATTTATTCAAAATTTTAGATTCTTCTGAATCTATAAAAGTGAAAGATATTAGGACTTATTTGGAGAGATCTTTTATAAAAACAAATTCAATTTTTCAGATTTTTTTGATTGAAAATATTTCTAGATTTACAGAAGAATCATCAAATGCAATGTTAAAATTTCTAGAAGAACCAGGATTTTGAAATCTAGTTTTTTTGACAAATTCTGGGGAAAATAAAGTTTTAGATACAATTTTATCTAGAGTACAACATATTCAGACTTGAAAAACTCTTCTTCCAGTTTTTGATGAAAAATATTATATGTTTTTGGAAAATTTTTATTTTGAAAAAGATTTTTATATTTTTTCTTACTTTTATCGTGAGAAACTAGAAAAAGATGATTATGTACTTTTTTTGCAAACATTTATATATTTTATAGAAAAAAATTTAGTTTTGACTGAATATATAGATTTAGTTTATAATACTCTAAATCAAATAATTTCTCAACCAGTTGTTGCCAAATATCAAGTTGATAAAATATTAATTAGATTAAAATCTAAATAAAAAAATATGAAAAATAAAAATGCTTTCACACTTGTTGAATTAATTGTTTCTATAAGTTTAGCAGTAGTTTTGATGACATCAATTAGTATGTTTGTTACTGATTGAGTTAAAAATATAACTTTGCAAAAAAATATAGTTGATAATAATTTAGACTTTAATAATTTCAAATCTAGTTTTTATAACAATTTAAATTCTTTAAATAATTATTATACTTGATTTGTGAATTCTACTTGAGCTCTATTTAAGGCAAATAGAAATTACTCAAAATGAGGATTTACTTATATTTGAGAACAGAGTTTTACTGGTACTTATTGTTCTTGAACTGATAATGATTCAACGAAGCATTTAATTATAAAGAATTTTGTTCCATTTGAATCTATTACAACAGATTTGTTTTCTGGTTATAATGAGATTGAATGATCTTATAAAACTTCATTTTTTTCTTGATTAATATTAAGTGGTACTACTATTTTTACTTGAACATATTTTTGACCAACTGATTTTATAATCAATTTAACTGATATGTATGTTTCAGATACTTTAAATAATACAGTTTTGAAATTTGATAGGACAAATACTAATACTTTGCCTCAAATTGTTGTTTGAAAGGCTTGAATTTTTGACGAAAATTATGCTTCTGGACAAGTGTGAACTTGAATAAGTTTGAACAATCCAACTTGACTGGCTTACTGAGATAACACTCTTTTTATATCAGATACTTTAAATGATAGAATTTTATATATTTCACCAATGTCAAATACTATATATACTTTGCTTGATAAATATGATTCTATAAAAGAGCCAACATGATTATTTTATAATTCGCCTTCAAAAACTCTTTATATTTCGAATTCAGGTTCGTGAGAAATTTTATCTTATTCATGATGAACTGACTCTAATATTCTTACAAAATCAGATAATGTTTTAAAAACTATAACTTGATGATTATCTTATCCAACTTGAATAATATTTAATTGAACAAATATTATATTTTCAGATTTTTTAGAGAGAAAAATAAAAAGTGTAAATCTAGCTGGAACTATAATTACAGATATTTCAAATTTAAATCCTTTTGATTTTTCTAGTCTTGCTTACAATAAATATTCTGATTATTTGCTTGAAACTCCAATAAAATCATTAGATTTAAATTTTTCAGCTTCAAAGATTTTTACTTTTAATTTAGAGTATTATAAAAATTATTCTTGTAATAATGTAAAAGACAATATTTCTAGAACTTACTTATTTAAGAAATATTTAAAATAAAAAAATAAAACAAATCCCCCGGCTTTCAGCCATACCACAGGCACTTCCTTTGGTCGCCCGCTTGATGAGGGGGACTTTAGGATTAACAAAAAAATCCCCCTTATTAAGGGGGTGCCCAAAGGGCGGGGGATTATCTTCTATAACCTCTAGAGTTATCATTTGCTTTGCTGTAAAAATAACAAAGTTCTCTTCAATTATATAATTTTCTTGTTTTCCAAAATTTCTTCATAATTATTTTATCAAATTCTTCAAAAGAAGTGATGATTCAACCTTTCAATTTTTTGTTTGTTTTGAAAATTGTATTTATAGTATCATGAATTTCATAAATATCATCTTGGTCTAATCTAAGCCCATAAGGAGGATTTGAAACCAAAGTTCAAGTTAAGCTTTCTTCTTCGCCATCAATAGAATATCTACTTTTTTCTTCATATTTTGCCAAGAAATTTCTTTTTTCTTCTGGTTTATTTTCGCTTGGGTCTACTTCTCAAGCTTTTTTGAATTCTATTCTTGAAGCTTCTTTTTCTTTTCTATATTCATCTACAGCTCTACTATTTTCTACAAAATCTCTGATATCAGCAACTTTGAATCTAATGGTATCGATTACTCCAGCTCTTCTAGCATTATCTCTAGCGATTTCTATAGCTTCTGGATTTATATCTGATGCGAAAATAGAATATTTTTTATCTCTTATTATTTTATCTTCTGCATCTTTTACAGCATTTTCTATATAATGTTTTGGAAACCAAGCAAATTTTTCAAATGCAAATCTTCTATAAAGTCCTGGTGCTATATTTCTAGCAATAAGTGCAGCTTCAATAGCAATTGTACCACTTCCACAAAATGGGTCGTAAAAATTTTCTTTGAAACTCCAATTTGAAAGTAAAACTAAACTTGCAGCCATAGATTCTTTTATTGGTGCTTCAAGAGCATTTTCTCTATATCATCTTTTATGAAGTGCTTCTCATGTAGTATTTAACATGATTTTTGCTTCTCAATCTATTATTAAAACAAGTATGCTTATTTCAGGAATATTATATAACTCTTGTCTAATAGCATCTCCAGAAAGTTGTTTTACAATTGCTTTTTTCGTAATTGATTGAATAGTTTTTTCTGATTCTAGACTAGATCTAGTTGTTGCAGCATTTACTATAATTGGATTATAATCTCTTATATAATATTTCCAGTCAACTGATGAAACCAAATCAAATAAATCATCGAAACTATCTACTTTTTTACAAGCTAGTTCTATATAAACTTTATTTGCCACTCTAGACCAAAGGTTTAGCATAGCAACTTCTTGGAAATCTCATTTAATTTTTATCAGTTTATCTTTCACTTCTATTATTTCAAAACCAAGTTTTTCTACTTCTTTTTTTGCAAGTGCTTCTACTCAAGCTATAGTTGTCAGGATTATATTCATATAATTTTATTTTTTCTTTTAAAAATTAATTTTTTTTTTATTATAGTGAAAAGTCTAAAAAATGAAAATAAAAAAAAGAAACCCATCCCCCTCCGGGGACTTCCCTTGTCCTAAAGGATACATTTCAATAAAAAGGGAAGAAATATAATGAATTTAAAAATATTGTTCTATTTCTCCCCTTTCCAAGGGGAGTGCCGAGGAACGAGGCGAGGGGTTTCATAACTAATAATACAAAGTAAATATGAATATAGCAATTTTAATGTCTGTTTGATGCCAAAATTTGGGGGATGAACTAATTCTAAAAAACGAAATTGAACTACTTAGAGAAAAATATAATTCAAATAATATAAATTTCAAAGTTTTTACATATGATACAAAGAATATTTTTTTTGATGATTCTTTTGTAGAATATGCAGAATATTTTCCTATTTGAATTAAAAATCCAAAAAATATTTTAAGAAATATTAAAAATTTTATAGCTTTTTCAAAAACTATAAAATGGGCAGATAAAGTAGTAATTTGATGAGGTTGAATAATTTATGACTCTGAAATTCAATCTGTTTGAAATCCTTTAGCTCAGTGGCTTTTCAGAGTAAAAATGCGAGAATATTATAAAAAAGATATAATTTTTTTCTGAGTAAGTATAGAAGTAGCAAAAGACATCAAGAATTTAGAATTAGTTAAACAGATTTTTTCTCCTGCCAAAGAAATTTATGTAAGAAATAAATATTCCTATGAATTGCTTCAATCTATGTGAATAAATTCTGAAATAATAGCTGACCCAGTATTCTCTGATAATAGGGGTTCTAAAAACCCCAGGGTTCTAAAAACCCCGGGGTTAAAGCTGGAGGCTAGTAATTT
>JAVHPF010000002.1:18368-23683 GCA_036170435.1 Patescibacteria group bacterium | reverse complement strand
ATTTTTTGAGAAATTTAGAATCTCCTAAAAATTTGGAAGAATTTATTTCTTTTAGGGAAGCTATAAATTCACAAATAGATGAATTATTTTCTTGAATTTTAGTTGATGAAACTGACAATTTCAAATTATCATTTTCTGCAAGTGATGTGAATTTTCTTATTTGAGATGAAGTAAAAGAAAGAAAATTAGAAGAACTTATTTTGAAAAAACATAATATATATTTTTATTATTTAAGTGAAGCTTTGAGATTAGGAAAGCTTGATTTATTATTTTCAAAAACTGATTTAAATACTTTGAATAACCTTATAGATTCAAATATTTTTGGGTATATGAATGAGCTTTTTTTGATTTGGCAAACAGATTTACATGTTTGAAAAAATAATGATATTCCAGAAAGATGAGAGGATTTGAAATATGCTTGACTTGTAGATTGAGAATTTGTTCCATACAAAGATTTACTTAGTCCTACAATGATAAAAAAAGAATATTTGGCAAATATTGAAAACAGTGATTTTAGAAAATATTTTTTTAAAAATTTAGTTAAATTTTTAAATTCATGAGTAAGACCATTTGAAGATTGGTTAAAAGCTGAACATTTTGCTATAAATACTTGGGAAGATTCGAATTCAAAATTATCATTAAATACCTCTATTGAAACTTATCGAAAAAAAAACATATTAGTTGATTTAGAACTTGAAGTTTTTTTGAAACAAGAAGCTAATGAATATAAAGAAAAACGAACAAATTTATCTAAAAAATATTTTGGAGAAGATTATGATATTTGATCTATAAAATTTTATGTGGTTGAACCTATTTTATCATCTGGTGATGTTTGATTTTCAAGTGTTTTGTGAAAAAGTTTTCCAAATCATCCGAAAATAACTGAGGAAAGAGGAACTTTTATATATTCAATTATAGCAAGATTATGAGAAAAAACTCTTGTAAAAGCTAAATCTTTTATTGATGCATTATGAGTAAAAGATGTAAATTCCGAATCTTTTAAAAAGAATTCTATAGAACATGTTGCCTATCATGAATATGGTCATAGCTTATTTATAAAATGAAATAAAGAATCTCAACTTGAAGAAACAAAGGCTAGTTTATTTTATCTTCTTTCTATTTATGAACAAAACTTAGAAAAATCTTTTGATGAAGTTTGGATTGAGAATTTTATTAAATTTATGATAGTTGAGGCTGCTAGAAAAGTAAAGAATAAAGATGTCCCAGAATATATTCAATATGTTATAAGAGAAAAATTTTCATTGAATTGAATGTTTAAAAACTGACTTATTTTTTGGCAAGAAAATGGAAATATTTGAATTAATCCTGACAAAGAAGCTTTTTCTAATTTTCTAGAATATTCAAAAGATTTGTTATTCGTTATAAAAGATGTATATACTATGGATAATATCAAAGAAGTTGAAACAGAAATTTTGGAGGAATTAGATAAAGATATTATGGAAAATGTTAATATTATTTATGAAAAAATTGTTCCAAAAAAATAGAAAATAATTAACCCATCCCTAACCCTTCCCTTAAGTCTAAGGGAAGGGGATTTTTAATTTAGCTTTTCCTTCCATTAGACTTAAGGGAAGGTGTCCGTAGGACGGATGGGTTAATTTAAAATTTATTTTTTGACTTTTATCGGCTTATCCATATAATCTCCTCGCTAATTTTGTATGGTGCTCGTAGTTCAGTTGGTTAGAATGCCAGATTGTGACTCTGGAGGTCGAGGGTTCGAACCCCTTCGAGCACCCCATTTTTTTGTGACTACTATAGTGATTTACACTAAAAGTTCGCAAAAATTTATTTATTTTTTAATTTTTTAATTGCTTATGGCAACTAATGACATGGCTCTTTTTGAAGAGTTATTAAGTCAAGCACCTGCAATTAACTATCCAAAAACTGGAGATATAGTTAATTGAACTGTAGTTAAGGTGGAAAAAAAGAACATACTTGTAAATGTTGCAAATCAATTTACAGGGCTTGTTGTTTCTAAAGAAATTGGTAATACTGTAGATCTTGCTGCTTTAACTGAAGGTTCTAATATCGAAGTTATGGTTTTAGGAGATTCTGTAGAAAAAGGTTTATTAATTCTTTCACTTAAAAGAGCTAATCAAATCAGAAATATTACTAATCTTACTAAATACTTCACTTCTGAAGAAATTATTAAAGTTAGACCTACTGAAGCTAATAAAGGTTGATTACTTGTTGATATCGATGGTTTAAAATGATTTATCCCAGTATCTCAATTAACTCCTATTCATTATCCTAGAGTAGAAGGAGCTGATCCTGAAAAAATACTAGAACATTTAAATGGTTTAGTTGGTAAAGAATTTACTGTAAGAGTAATAAACGTAGACGAAGCGGGTAAAAAAATCATATTCTCTGAAAAAGCTGCTATTTCTGAATGAAGAAAGAAAGCTCTTGAAACTTTAAAAGTTGGAGATACTGTAGAATGAGTTGTAAGTGGTATATTAACATATTGATTATTCGTAACTTTTGATGGTTTAGAATGATTAGTTCATGTATCTGAAATCGATTGGGGACATGTAAATGATCCTTCAAAATTTGCTAAAGTTGGACAAAAAGTTAAAGTTAAAGTTATCGGACTTGATTCTGATAAAATTTCTCTATCTATGAAAAGATTACAAGAAAATCCTTGGGAAGTTCTTGCTAGAAAATATAAAATCAATGACATTATTAAAGCTCCTGTATCTAGAATTTCACAATTTGGTGCATTCTTAGATTTAGAAGGTGGAATTCAAGGTCTTATACATTTATCTGAAATATCACATGGTGTTGTTAGAGATATTAGAGAACACATCAAAGTTGGTCAAGATGTAGAAGCAAAAATCATAAATTTTGATCCTATTACTAAAAGAATAGGTCTATCATTAAAAGCTTTAGTTGAAGCTCCTGCTAAGACTGAAGAAACTGCTACTGCTGAAGCTCCTGCTACAGAAGTAAAAGAAAAAAAAGCTCCTGCTAAAAAAACAGCGATAAAAAAAGAAGCTGCAGTTGAAGCCCCAAAAGCTGAAGAAATTACTATTTCTAATGAAGGGATCAACTAAAAAAAGATTTTATTCCGATTATACTTCCTGCTAGGGAAATCCTGGTCACGGTATAAGATGACGATAAAATGAATATTTATAATTTAAGGATAAAACAATAAAATGGAAAAGAAAACATTAAGTGAAATGTTTGAAGCTAATATGCATATTGGTAACAAATCAAACTATCGGAATCCAAAAGTAAAAGAATATATATATGGTGCTTCTAACGGAGTTCATGTTATAAACTTAGTAAAAACTGCTGAAAAAATCGAAACTTTAAAAGCTGCATTAACTGCTGCTACTAAAGAAGGAAAAAAAGTTTTAATAGTTGCTACTAAATTACAAGTAAAAGATGCTTTTGTTAAATTAGCTATCGATACTGGTTCTTTCTACGTATCAGAAAAATGGGTACCAGGTCTTTTGACTAATTTCAAAACAATTAAAAAAAGAATTGCTACTTATATAAAATTATCAGAAGATTTAGGTTCTGGAGCATTAGATGTTTTAACTAAAAAAGAAAAAGCTGTTAAAATGCTTGAACTTGAAAAATTAGATAAATCATTCAAATGATTAAAAGAAATGAATAGAGTTCCTGAAATCGTTTTTGTAGTTGATGGTGTTTTTGAAGCTCAAGCTTTAAGAGAAGCTTCAATTTTAGGATTGACTTCATATCAAATTATCAATACAAACTGAGATATTGATTTAGCTTCTGATTTTGCTTTAGCTAATACAAACTCTACTAAAGCTATGGCTTACTTAGCTGATTGTTTCAAATCTAGTATCGTAAAAGGTGCTAAAAGAGAAGCTTCTGCTACTGTAAAAATGGATGGAGAAAGAACTTCAGCTCCAAAAGCTAAAACTTTTGTTAAAAAAGCTGATGTAAAACCTACTGAAGAAGCTGCTGCTTAATTATAAGTAAATAACCCATCCCCCTTCGGGGACTTCCCTTACCCTAAAGGATACACCTTCGGATAAAAAGGGAAGAATTTTACTCATATTATTAAATATTTTTACAAAAAAAATATGGAAAATTCAAATTCTAAATCAAATGATGGGTTTGATGTTTTGGAAGATACATCTGTTAATGAAACTCCTAAAAAGGAAGATTCTCATACAGATGAAACAAATAAAGATAGATTCAACTATGTTATTTCGTATATTCCACCATTATTTTTCTTACTTCTTTTTACTGATGTAGAGAGAAGTGAGAAACTTGATAAACATCTTAAACAATCACTTGTTTTATTTACTCTGTTTATTTCACTAGTTATATTTTTCTCTGTAATCTGAGCTGGTTTTCTATCTAGAATTATAACATTGATATATATTTGAGCTTTTGCTTATCTAGCATTCAATGCCTATAATTTTAAATATATAGAATTGCCTTCAGAAAAAGAGATGATGTGATTTTTTGATAAATATCTTTTTGACAAGATAAAAAAATAATATTTTACTTTTTAACAAATACTTATTATGGCAATTACTGCTGCACAAGTAAAAGAATTAAGAGATATTACTGGTATTTCAATGATGGAGTGTAAAGAAGCTCTAACTTTGACTGATGGTGATATTGATAAAGCAATAGATGAACTTAGAAAAAAAGGTTTAGCTAAAGCTGCAAAAAAAGCTGATAGAGAAACTACTGAAGGGGCTATTAAAATAGCTACTGATGGAGATAAAGCTTATGTTGTATCTGTATCTTGTGAAACTGATTTCTTAGCAAATTCAGATAGATACCAAGTTATGCTTGATGCTACTATTAATTTCTTAAAAGCTAATGGAGAAGACTCTATTGCAGCTGCTCAAGAAATGATAAACAAAGATTTTGCTCTAGAAATGGGGGAAAATTTACAAGTAAGAAATTACAAAATTATGACTGGTGTAGCTTTTGGTGCTTACGTTCATTCAAACAGTAAATTAGCTGCACTAGTTGTTGCTAACGTAGCTGCTGATGAAGAAAAACTAAAACAAGTTGCTATGCATGTTACAGCTTCAAATCCAGATTTCTTAAAAGCTTCTGAAATTTCAGCTGATGTAATTGCAAAAGAAAAAGCTATTCAATTAGAAATGATGAAAGCTGATCCAAAAATGGAAGGAAAACCTGAAGAAGTTTTATTAAAAATCATCGAAGGTAAAATGTCTAAATTTGCTTCAGAAGTATCACTTCTTGAACAAGCATTCGTTATGAATCCAGATGTAAAAGTAAAAGACTTTATTGGAGAAAATACAATAACTGCTTTTTACAGATATAGTATATAA
>JAVHPF010000002.1:0-18268 GCA_036170435.1 Patescibacteria group bacterium | reverse complement strand
AAAAGACTTTATTGGAGAAAATACAATAACTGCTTTTTACAGATATAGTATATAAAACCACCCCTAGCCCCTCCTTTGTAAGGAGGGGAAATATAGAGGAAAATAAAAAAAGATAATTTTTGAAATACTTTGTATAATACGAATTAAGCCTTGTAAAAAGTATAAAAGATATTTCAAAAATTTTTCTTTTGAAGCTCCATAGTTCATCGGTTAGAATTCAGGACTCCAAATCCTGCGAGCTGTGTTCGATTCACAGTGGGGCTGCCATATGTTACATTATCAAATTGAGAAGCCAGAGATGGCTTCTCTTTCTTGTTTTTAGAGTTCGATTCAGGGGTTCTCGAATTTGTTAGTTTTTTTTTAGAGGTTAGAACTTTTCTGTTAAAAATCCCTTTAAATAGCGGTTTTAATTCGAAATCAATTAATTCCTTTTTATTGAAAATTACATACTTAAATATAGATGATATTACTGCTTGTTTTTTTCATAATGGAAAATTTAGATATTCTTTTGCTAATTCTTTTGCATAATAAAGACTTTCTTTAATTTTTTGATTTTCTTCTTCAATTACATCAGGTAGTATTATTAGTTTATTCTCAATTCCTCTTATTTGTTCATCTGCAATTTTCATTTTATCTTCTATTTGTGGTCTTACATATTCGTTTGAGTTTATATATAGGTCTAATAAATTATCTTTATATTTTTTTAATATTCATAATTCTTGCTTTAATTTAGTATTTATAGAATCTTCAATAATTCATTTTTCTTTTAGTTCATTTTTTATAACTTTTTCTAAAATTTCTAATTCTATATCATCAAATACTATTTTTGAAATGATTTTTTCATATAATACTTTTTCTATTATTTCTCAACTTGTATTTATATTGTCACATTTTGTTTTATTGTTTTGAGTACAACGATAATAACTATAAGATTTTGTATTTTTCCTTTTTAACTCTGCTGTAAATAATCTAAGATTTTTATAATCATTATTAAAATCAATATTTTTATCATGTTGACAAGGACAAAATAAAATATTCTTATAAGGGAAAATTGTATCATTAGTTCGAGAATTATTACTTTTTTTTCATTCTCTTATATCTTTACATTTATCAAATAATTTTTTTGATATTAGAGGAGTGTAATTTCATAATTTATTGAATATTTCACTATAATCAACTATTATATCTTTTCCTTTTATTTTAACACTTTTGTTATCTTTTAAATATTCTATATTATCATTGATAACATTTTTATAAGTTACTTCAACTTTTCACCGATAGAAATCACGTTTTAGAATAGTTTCTATATTTCTTATATCAAAGTATACTATTTCTTTTTCTACTCCTTTTTTAAATCATTTACTATATCATTCTGTTTTTAGTCTATTACTTATACTTTTATATGAATATTTTCATGTAGAGTACCGTTCAAATATTTTTATAACGGCTTCACTTATTCTAAAATCAGTATTTATCTCATACAGTCTACTATCTCAACGTCAATTCTGTTTATATCCCAAAGGAAGTATTTTAGGGATATAGCCTCTATTATATTGTTCATTCATATTCCTAACTGCTTCCAGTGATTTTTCTAAATTTTCAAATACGGCTTCACTGATCAAGTCTATTATATATTTCTTTCATTTTAAAGTAGAACAATCAACATTTTCTTTAATTGATATTATATCTAAATTTCAGTCTAATATTAAATTTGTTAATAAATGGAGTTCTTTTGTGTTACGAGCTAATCTTGAAGCCATATATATAATTACATGATCAACTTTTTCTCATATATTTCTTATATTTCTATCTTTTATTTCTTTTAACATTTTATTAAAATCATCTCTTTGTCATTCTACTTTTCGTGATTTATTATCCTTAAAAGTAGAAAGCACTTTATAATCTTTATTATGTGCTAATTTTAATCCTTCATCGAGTTGTTTGTCCATAGAAACAGATGTTACTTTGTTCTTTTCTGAACTTCTTCTTATATATATAAAACAAGTTTTTTGTGCCATAATTTAAATGTTATTAAATAATTTGCGTTTAGTATAATAAAATATATAAAATTATCAAAATAATAAGGATTACCTAAAAAGTAATCCTTATTATTTTTATTTTGAATTCACTATATTTTTCCCAAATTCTATAAAATATTCAGCCATTTCAAATAGTGTTTTATCATCATATCTACATTCTCAATATTTTTTAATTTCTTTACTTTTTATAATCTCAACAATCTCTTTTAAATTTACTTCGTATAAAAGACTCATTTTCTTTTAGAATAAATAAAATAAAGTCTCATTAAACTACCCCTATTTTATATTTATCAGGACCTTCCTACGGGTTTTAAATATAAAAAACAGATGTAGATTACCAAGACTTTAAGTTCGTTTTAAATGGCTAATCTTTATTATATTTGTAGGATTTTCCTGAATATTTCAAATAGTATAATTTTATATAAGACAACAATTTTTGAGATCTCTAAAAGTGTCAAAAAATATATACATTATTTTGAATCTATTTTTTTAAGTTTTTTAAAAAAAGTTTTTAATTTTAAAATTCAGACAAAAAAATAAGCCAGGGAAGGCTTATTTAGGAAAATAAAAAATATCTGAATATATATATTATTTTCATAATTGTTATATATATTCAGATATTTTTATCATATTATTTTTCTACAAATCTAAATAAAATTGAAAATCTTTATTTAATTTATCTCAGTATATTTTTATAGTTATTTCTTTGATATATTCTAAAAAATCTTTTTTATTAAAGAAATATGAGTAAACATAAACTCTTTCAATTGTATATTTATTTTCTACTACTGCTTCTTTAAAATATTTTTCAATTATATCTTCAGATAATCATTTAGTAAGTAAAAATTCTTTGAATTTCTTTTTATCTAAAGAATATTTTTCAAAAACTCAAAATAAATAATAATGAAATATTATATAATACTTATTTTCTTCAGATAAATTTTCATTATTAAATAAGTATTCTAAAATATTAAATATATTTTTATAAATATTATTTACACCAATATCTTTTATATTAGAAATAGAAAGTAAATTATATAAATATCATCTGTAAATAACTAAAAAATAATTATCAAGTGATAAGAATGTAAAATCTTTTTTTGTAGATAATTCTAAAACTTTTTTTATGATCAAATCATACTCAGGAAATATGAAATTACTATTTAAAGGTAACTCTCATTTCTTTATATTTTTTAATGATATTTCATTTTCTTTTAATTTAGAAATACAATAATTTCTAAGCATAACATAATGAAGAGAATTAGTTTTATCTCATTTAATTATATATTCAAATATATTATAAATATCTATCTTAATTTTATCAGAAATTTTTGTTTTGTTTTCAATATATTTAAGTAGTAATAATATTAGTATTTTATTTTCTACTTTTTTATTGTCTCATTCGAGAAGTATCTTGAAATAAAATCATGAATTTCTATATTTATAAAAAATATTTTTATCTTGATCTATATATACAATAAATTCTAAATTATACTTAGAATAATAATATTCCATATCTTCGAGATTTGAAATATAAAACAGATTTCAATATTTAACAAAATTTATATTTATGTTTCAAAAATTATTTTTTAGAGTATTTCTAATATTATTCTCAATAGAAAAATTATTAGATTCAATATATAAAACTCACTTTCATTTATATTTTAAAACTCTGATTATATGTATAAATAATGAAAAAAGTATATATATTCAGATACTTATAAAAAATATTATAAGTAAATTCTCGAAGTATTTTACATCTAAATTTCGAGAAAAATAATCATTATTTATATAAATAGATATTAGAAACAAAAAGAAATATATTACTGGATTATTTCATTCAAGTTTAGAAAAGTTAGATTTAATTAGTTTTACTAAATCTGATAAATCATTTATATAAGTCATATTTATTTACTTAGTATTAAAATAATATTTTTTATTAGCACATCAAAATCAGCTCTAAACTCAATAGTTTGTTGTGTTGGTAAAATTTCTTTCTTTGAAATCTTGTTATGTAAATTTCAATCTGAAATATTTTTTAATCATCATATCAAATGATTCATATTTCCTTTATCACTTTTTGAAAATTTATAACTCGCAACTACTTCATTGAATTTTTCATATCAAAAAATAGGCGGAATATGGTCTATTAACATTCTTAATAGAGATGAAATTGATAAATAACAACTATGATTATAGCATATATTTACTTCTTCGAGAATTTTTATTATTTTTGAAATATCATGCTCAGTATTTTTAATATTTTTTAATTCTTGTATTCTTTCAGAAGAAAAATAATTTAAATTTGATTCCTTAATAAGGTTACTGTTATTATCCTTATTAGAAATTGAATTTAATAATTTAAAAATATCATTTTGAACAAAAATATCATTTATCACTTCATTTGTAGCAGTTCTTATCATTTCTATTTTTTTATTTTCTGGATTATCAGATGTTGCTATTGTAAATATCCGACTACTTGCTCTATAATTAAAATCATCTAAATCAAATTTATATGATTGAGGCTCATATTTCAGATTATTTGTAATTCTATCAAAAAGTTTATCAATACGAACTTTATCTCTAAAAATATAGATTGTAAAAAAGTAGTCAATAGAAATCATTCTATATTCTAAAGTATTTTTTCAGAATATTTTAGCAATTTCAGTATAAATTGGATTAATCATATATTGATATATAATATTACATTATTAAATTAGTTTGAGTAGTAATTTCTTTATAATTTTCAGGTAATTTATAAGGTGATGTTTCTATTTTAAAATCATTAGGTAGAGTCATTAGTTTATAATTATTATTATATTCATAAACAACAATTATAGATTGATTACTAATAGTTTCTTCTCAAAAATTATCTATACTGATATTATATCTAACTTTTACTTTAAATTCTTTTATCATAAGAGTATTAGAAAAATAGATTTTATAAAAATCATCATCTAAAATATCTACCCAAAATTTTTCTTCTGTGGTTTTATCTTTAACATTCCATTTAAGCTTTTTCTCCTTTTCAGAATTTATAGATGAAACAACAATTAAATCATGATATTTATCTATAAATTTATCTCATTTTTTTTCTTTTTTCAACTCTATTGTTTTATATAAGAAAAGACCTCTTTGTATAGGAAAATTATGCTCTTTACAAAATCATAATCATTTTACATCATTGTTAGCTATAGCTGTTTTATAAAAGATATTTTTTGCTTCATAGGATGCATAAAATTTATCTATACATAGTCATGATTCAACTAAATCTTGACTATTTTTTGATAAGAACTTTTCAGTAGAATCTTTTAATGCTTCTCAAAAATTTTGAGAATATTCAGATATATTTTTTCAAGTTAATCATTTTAATAATCAATCAGATCGAGCTGTAAATGTATATGAAGATAGTCAAATAAATGCACTAATTACTATATTTTTAACTAATCATCATTCTATTTCAGGTTCTATAAAAATATTAAATTTAATTTTTCATTCAAAAAGAACTTCTGATAAATTAGAAATAATTTTTTGTATTGATTGTTCTGTGATAATTGATTGATTAATAGGTATGCTATGCTTTCATCAATCTAAATCAAAATGAATATACAAAATAGAATCACTCATATTTTTTAGTTAAAATTAAAATTTTTAATTATCTTATGGCTAAGAAACAAGTATAATTGTTTCTAAAAAAACAACAGATAGAGAAAGCATAATTTTTAACCAATTCAATTTTAGATTCATATCATTTTTATTCATAGTATCATTTTTATTAATAATAATTTCTTGTTTTATTATACTTGTTTTGGCCTCTCAGTTCAGCTGTTTCTCAGCAATAAAACAACTAATGTTGTTTTATATATTTTATTTTTCTTTTATCAAAAGCTTGCATTGTTCATTCTAAAATATTAACAATATGATTATTTATTATTGTATTTTCAATAGAACCAGACTCAAAAGAAAAAGTATTTCATTTCTCTTTATCAATTTTTGTATAAATAATTTGTTCTGCATCTGCTCAAACTGCTAAATTAGGATTATGTGTAACAATTATTATTTGTCTTTTTTTCTTTGCTTTTTTTATAAAAGTTGAAAGCATGCTAAAAACACTCTGATTATCTAAATTATCTTCTGGTTGATCAATAATTAAAGGTATTCACTCTTCATCAATCATTAAATAAAAAATCAATAATAAAGTTCATTTTTCTCAAGGTGATAATTCATTTAATGATTTTTCTCAAGATTTTAATTCAAATTCTGTATCAATATAATCTAATCAAAAAATATAATTATAAAATTCTTCTAATTCATTAATTTGGTCAAAAATATTTCTTCCTAATGGTTCTTTTTCATCTTTTCTTTTATCAAAATTAATATATTCAATGAAATTATTTAAAATTTCTTTTATATCATTTTCTTCATTTAAATTCTTTTCATTGTAAATTTCTTTTAATAATTGTTCTCATTCTGTTTTTCAATTAAAAGATCATCTTCTTCATTGATTGATAAAATTAAGAAAATTTTTATTAAAATCTTGTTTTATTAAGAACCTTACATCAATATTTATTTGTGCTTCTTCATTTTCCTCAACTTTATCATCAATTGGTTTTTTAAATTCTTTATATAAATCAATAATTTCTTTCTTTAATTTATAAATTTCTAAAGATAAATTTAATCTATTTTCTATAATATAATCTAATTCTTTTTGTAAATTAGTTTTTCATGTTTCATCTTTATCTGAAATATATTTTTTAATATTTTTATAATATTCTAAAGTGCCATATTTATTGTTTTCTCATTTAATTTCCTTAATCTTATTTTCAATCTTTTTTATTTCTTCAATATAATCTTGATACTCCTTCTCTTGTTTTGATAAATCTTTTTTTATGTTTTCTATTTGTTCTAATAAATTTTCTTTTTTAACAATCAAACTATTTTCTTCAATCAATTTTTTAACGGCTTCATCTTGCTCTAAATTTAAAAGTGATTTTTCTATAAATGTATACTTCAGTTTTTCAATTGCTTCATTTACTAATTTTAATTTTTTTTCAACTTCACTTTTTTGAATTCTCACATCTATAATTTTATCAATATCTAATCATAAATTTTTATAAATTCCTTTATTTTTATCTTTGTAATCTGAAATTTGCTTTTCAATACTTTCAAAATATCATAAAAAACTTTGTAAATTTTGTTTATTAATTTCTAATTGAGATTTATTATTTTTTTCTTTTTCAATTTCTTCATTTTCTTTTTCAATTTCTTCATTTATTTTCTTAATATTTTCAAATTTCTTTTGTTTTTCTCTTCATATTTGAGTATCTATATTTGGATCTTTTATTTCTTTTTCATTTAATTCTTTCAGTAAATCCTCTTGAACTTTTAATTCATTTTCTTTTTCTAATATCTTGTTATTAATTTTTTCTAATTCTTCTGGTTGTTTTTGCCTTTCTAATTTTACTACTTTTGTATTTAATTCAGCTAATTTTGATTTTATATTTTCTATTTTAGAACTAATTATTTTACTTTTATAATCTTTTAAATCATTAAAAGATGTTTGTCATAATTTTTTAGATTCTTCTAAATGGTTAAAAATAACATTTTCTAATGTTTCAGTAAATTTTTTAGTTTCTAATTCGTTAGTTAAATTATTAAAATAATTTTGTGGTAAATATCTTACTTTTTCAATACTATTTGGTGGTATTCATTCATAAAACACCAAACTATCTTCACTATTATCTTCCCAAATAATAGTTCATTTAAAGTTTTTTGATATTTGATTTTTATGAAATCTTTCTTTATTTAAAAATGAAAAATGATCATAATTTGTTGTATTTCAAAGCATTCATAAAATATCTGCAATTGCACTTTTTCAATTTCACTTATTTCAAATAATAGCAACTAATTCTTTATTTAATTCTATTTCTTGATTTTTAAACCAAATTCATTTTTTTCCATCATATCATTCAACTTGATCTATTTTTAATTTTTTTATGTACTTAGTTTTATTATTTTTAACTCTATTTAAAACCTCTGGCTTTTCTCAAATATAAACTCTTTCTTCTGGTTCATAAATAATTTGTCTTAATCACTCAAAAGTTGGGTCTGCTTTAATCCAAGTGAATTTATTAGAAGGATTATTTCAATAGTCAGAAAATTTGTGTGCATCACTTCAAGATACACAAGGTTTTGCCTTTGATCATAATGTTTTAAAAAAATTATTAAAAAAGTTTTTATTTTCGTCTGTTTTATTTCAATTAAACAAATCTATATTTCTCTGATCCCTACTTTCAAATATATGTGCAGTTTGCATAAAAAAATTATCATCTTGTGGATGCTCTTCCCAGTTAAGTCATAATAACCCATCAGATGTATCATAAGGCAATAAAATATAACCTGTTTCATTTGGTATTACATTAAAAGCTTGTTTAAGAGAATCTTTTGTAACCTCTGCAACTTTACTTCATAATTCTAATAATTCATTTTCATTTAAAGTTTTAGGATCATTATATCAATGTTTTTTGGCTTTTGATAAATCCATTGAATTTGCTAATTCAATTAATGCTTCATTTGATAGCTTTTTATTTTTAGATCATATTCTAATTTCTAACTCAGATTTAAAATCATTTAATTGTTGTTCCGTAAGTCTGTCTGATAAAATAACATGTATATTTAACCTGTAATCAGTTGGAGATTCAACTCTTAATTCCATTCAATTAAATACTGTTTTCTTTATAGAACCAGGATTTTTCTTTTTATAATCGATAAGTTTTATTCACCAATCAAAAGTCCAATAATCCATAATACAAAAAACTTCTACATCTGAATCATTAATTTTTTGTATAAAATCATTTATTGATAAATTTAATTCGTCTTGATTCATTGTATTTAACTTTTTTCATCACTTCCAAAAAAATGAAGCTGGTGTATGTATATGTAAATCCCATTTTCTCCATTCAGAACCTCTTTTATATTTATTTTCCATATTTTTTAGTTAAAGAAATTTAAAATTCACTGATAAATTTTACTGACAATAATAATTACTTAATATAAGTAATTATATCATCCGAGAATTTATATATATCATTATTTAATTTATCTTTTTTATTTAAAAGTCATGATGAAAAATTAGTAAATCAACTTCATTCATTGGTCATTTCATCATACATTTCTTCTGCTATAGCAGTAAAAGTATTCTGAATTTCATTATATTTATTATCTAAATTTGTAAAATCTGTTATATCTTTATCATCTCAAGATAATTTTAAATAATTCTTGAATGAAATATAATTTTGATTATTAGTAATTTGAATTTCATTGATTTTATAAAGAGGGGCTTGAAATGAATATCAAGTATTAGTCGAAATATATGATTTAAAAAATTCAGAATATAAAAAAGCCTCATAATCATGAATAGTAGTTCAAAATTTACTTGAAAAAGTATTGGTATATTCTACTTTCTTTTCAAATTTATATGAATTTAATCAATATATAACAAATCATATAGTTATAATAGAAATTATTACTTGTATAATTAAAACTATATTTTCTAATTTGGATTTACTTGTTTTTCGATCATTAGTAAATTTGATTTCAATTCCCATAAAAATTAAGTTATTAAATATAATTATTTATTTTTTGATATATCAATATTAAAATTTCAAAATTTTCATTTTAAATCTAATTCAGGTATAGAAACTCCATTTTCAATTTTAATATTTTTAAAATAATCAAAAAAGTAATCAAAAAATGTAATTTTAGAATTTTCATTAATTTTATTTGATGGATTTTTATAAATATCACTTATAGTATCTATTAAAAATTTTGTTGCATCGTTAGGATTTTTATTTTCTAATAATTCAAAATATGCAGGCATTGAAAAAGCAGAAATATATTTAAAACTATATTCATCTAAAATTTTTTTAATTCTCGAATGTTCTAATATTGCAAATCAAAACAATATTACTAAAGGAGTTATAACTCAAATATGCTGAAATACTCAAATCTCAAAATTGATACTAAAAAACTTTTTAAGAAGAGGTGATAAAAAGAAAATCAAAAATAAATTTAAAAAAATAATTGCAAATGCTAATCTAAAAGTTCTATCTTCCCAAAATAACAAATCTTTTTCTAATTTTCAAACTTTCTCTTGAAAAGCATTGCATAACCTATTTGCGGTAGATGTATTTATTTGTTGGTCAATTGTTTCCTGTTGAGATTTAATTTTTTGTAAAATATTATTTATTTCATCTTTTATTGAAGGTTTTGAATTTTTTGGAGTAAAAAGATTATTAAAATAATCTTGTATTTTTGAAGTATTATCAGAACTTAATTTTTCAAAATTATCAATTTTTTTACTTTGAAGTTCTATTTTATCAAAAGTTTCTTTTCAGTTTTTTAAATATCAATTTAAAGTTTCAATATTTTTTTCTGCTTGTTTTTGTATTTTTTCAAGAAATTTTAAAATCTCATTTCGAGAAATCTTATTTTCTTTAACTATATTTAAAAACTCTTCTGCTTTTTTTGAAAATCAAGATAGTCAAGTAAACAATTTAATAATTTCTTTCTTTTTATTATCTATCTCTTTTTTTAAATTTAAAAAAGTTTTATGAAAATCTTCTATTTTTGTTGATTTAATTTTTGAGTTTATTTCTAAATCTTTTAAAGTACTTTGGATAGATTTTAATTCAAGAATAGTCTTTTTAGATTCATCAATAAAATTATCAATTTCTTCTTGTGATTTTTTTAATTCATTTCAATATTTAGTATTTAAAGATTTGCTTTTAGATATATCTTTATAAGCCTCATCTAATTGTTTTCAAATCTCTTCAAATAAAGTTTTATATATTTCTCCATTACCAGTTAAAGGAACTAAAATATCTAAAATACTTTTAGCTTCTTTAACTTGAAGTTTCAAGTCCTCAATAATTTTTTGATATTCAATATTTTCCATAAAATAAAGTTAAAAATAAACTAATCTAAAATAATTTTATTTACTTCAATTTTCTATCCTCCCACTACTATTTTAGTAGCTTCTATTTTTCTATCAGCATAAACAACTACATCTTTTATAACTAATTTTTGAACTGCAGAAATCAAAATTTCAATTAACTCATAATTAGGATTATTGTTTATTTCTGGTAATTGTATTATTGTTTTATTCATTGCTTCACGATTAAATTTATTTCAATAATCATATTTTTTTGTTGTTGAAATTTTACTTGAAGTAATAATAAAATTTGCAATAAATTTATTAAACTTTTCATCTTTTGGAACTAAATGTTGAATATGAGAATATCATATAAAATCTTTTTCTTGATAATACATTGTTTCTGCTCACATAGTAGTATCTGAACAAGTTAAGGAATTTCATTTATTATTTGCTTCAAAATTAGAAAATCACATAACTCAATTATCAGTTGAAGAATTTGTTATTAAAGGCACTTTTCAATTTCCTCAAATTATTATATCATTTGATAATTTATAATATTTTGTAGGATTTATTTCAAACAAATCCCCAATTTTAAATTCTTCCCACTTAAACTTTCCACTTTCAAAATCAGCTAAAACTTTTTCTTCCTCATTTGTTAAAGTATAATCTTTTAATCAAGTTGCTAATAAATAAGTTTCCAGCTCTTCTATACGAAGAGCTTCCAGCTCTTCTATACGAAGAGCTTCCAGCTCTTCTATAAATTTTCACATAAAATCAAAATCTATTTTTCAGTTTTTTGTTGGAAGTTTAATAAATGTATTTTTTAATTCAATTTTTGTAGCTTTATTATTATAAGAATATTTCGTTTTTATAACTCTATCTATAGCTCCTATAATAAACATTTGATTTACTTTATTTAAGTTTTCACTTTGTAAAACACTTGTTGCACCATGTCCATCCTTTAAGTAAAAAGGAGTTTCTAAATAAATAATATTTTGATTGTTTGAATGAATTAAAATTGTTGGTTTTCAATCTTTATTATTCAAAACATCTTTAGTTAATTGATTATAAGAAATTATTCAATTATTTATTGTTGCTTGTCAATAAAATGGATACATAGATTCATTTTCATCTTTTAATTCATCAAGTTTTAAAGGATCAATTTCTTTTTGTGACTGCCATTGTAATACATCTTTGATTTTATATTCGCCCCACTCCACTTTCTCAAGTTTTTCTTGAAGTGGGGCACTTATTTTCCCAGGCTATCATCTGAATTATTTTTTAATAAATTTGAAACTTCCCAAGCGAGATAATCTGAAACTGTTTTTTTGAAATCAGATAAAGTAGGCTTTGTATCAATAATTTTGTGTTGGTCAAAATTCCAATCTGCTCATGATTTAGATATAAAATCTTCAATATATATTTCATTTAAATCAAAATTTGATTGTGTTTTAGCATTTTTTCATGCTTTATAAATCTTTATTATATCACTGTATCTTTTAGTTGGTTCATCTGTTTCTTGTAAAGCTCTACTTGTTCTTTTATATCAATCATTTCTAAAATCTATAAACTTTACAGTTTTTTCAAAATCATGAGATTTATATGCTTCAAAAATATAAATACTTGTTTGAACTCATGCCATAGGTTGAAATAAATCAGTAGGCATTTTTATACTTGCTATTAAAGTATGTTTTTTTAGTATTTCTAAATTTGTTGATACTGCTTTCCCACTTCAAGCACTATCTTGTATGATTATTGCAGCAAGTCATCATTTTTCCATTCTATCAAGACCAAAAGCAATAAAAGGCATACCATTTTCACTATAAGAGAATGGAGGATTTAAAAGAAGTCTATTTGCATTAAAATCAATGTAAAGTTTTTCAGGTGTACTAAAAGTACTTCACTTTTGAATATTTGAGCTTCAATCTCATCTGAGAATCATATTTGTAGCAGCAAGAGTAAACATTTCTGCATTAAGTTCTATTCATAATAATTGCTTCTTTTTTATTTCGAGAATTTTGTTTTTACTTTCAGTCGTTTCTTTTCAAAAAGTATTTTGAGCATCTTGAATCATTATTTCCATTGCTGAAATCAAGAATCAAGCTGAACCAGTTGCTAAATCCATTACTTTACTATCTTTGTTTACATCAAGAATAGAAGCCATCATTTTTGTAATATATGGTGGAGTAAGTACAATTCATATTTCTTTCCCATCTCAAAGTGCATATTTTAAAAATTCTGAGTACATTTCTCACATAATATCAAGATGTCCAGCCATTGCATCAATAGACAAGAATATATTATTATAAATAAATGTAAAAAGTTGCTTATTTGTACTTGCTTTATCTTCTATTATTAGTTTTGAAACTTCTTTATCAAGTCAAGTTAATTCATCTCTTTGAGAATCTTTTGATATTTCACTAAAACTTGCAAGCATTAAATTTTGTTTATCAAGTGGAATTTCACGAGCATTTAAAAATTCTCTAATTTGATTTACTATTTGAACTCAGTCTCTTTTAGTTTCAGTTTGTATTCATTTTAGGTCTTCTGGAATTAGTCAATCTTGAATTTTAACTCAATCAATATTTACAATATTTTGCATTGATAAAAGCATTCAAGAAACATATAAAACTCTTTGAGGAGCTGTTATATTTAGGTTATGCATAAGTTTATTAAGACTTTTTGCATAAGTTTGTAAAGTTGATTGTGAATTGATTAAAATTTCATGTTTTTCTTCTTCAGTTAAAATAGCATTTTTATAAAATTCATCAAAAGTTGCCTGATTTTCTAAAAAATCAAGTGTTTTTGTAGTTTCAATTAATTTGTAAGAATTTTCTCAAGATCAATAAACATAGTAAACTTTTAATTCAATATTTGGAATTGAATCTCAGGCAATACCTATCGCTATTACTTCACTATATTTTCAAGAAGCTATGATTCAAGTTGCATAGTGTAAAGCTCAATTTACAGCAAATCAAGAAATAGATTTTTCATCAAATTTTATAGCATCTTTTGTTTGTGAAATAAGTTTTTGAATTCAAAGCTTATTTTCAATAATTACAGGAATATTATTATACTTTGTTAAACTAAAATCAGGTTTTCAAAAATTTGTTTTATTTTCAGTTTTCGCACGACCTCTCAATGCTTCTTTTAAATAATCAGGAATTGCAGATTCAGTGTAATAATCAATTTGATTTTTTAATTTTAATTTTTGGAACTGAGTTTTTACCCAGTCATTTACATGTTCTTCAAGTGCAAATTTTAATCATTCCATTGATTGAGCCATATTAAGTTTTACTTAAAAAATAATTTTTTTATTCTAAATTAACAAGTTTCAAATACTATTAAAATAAATTTACTTTAATATATTTATTTTTCTTAATATGTCCAATAAACTTTTCGCTTTAACTAAACATTAAATTTATATTAAATCTATCTTAAATTTATATTAAATAATATTTTTTTTTGTTATTTTATGCTTTATTATAAATTAAAAATAGATTATATTTTTGATTTATAATATATATTCAGATATTTTTTCACTCAGACCCCCCAAAGTTATAGATAAAATTTTAAATCAAAATATTATTTAAAAGATATTTTGAAAAATCAATTAAATAAGCCAACAATATTTTATATTTTTTCGAGAATTTATAAATTCGGCACCCCAAAGTTATAGATAAATTTTTGAAATTAAAAGACTGTATATATTCATATATTATTTGAATAATTCTTTTATATGAAATTAGAAGTAAAAATATTTTTGTATCTATTAGTCTTTTGTTTTGCCGTTATTTGCTTTAATTTAGTATATGAATGAACTCATAAAACTAACTATATAAAAGAAGATAACAAAGAAATTGAAATTCGAGAATCTCCAAGCAATATGGATAAAATTTATAAAAATATTCTCGAAATAGAAAATAATAATTTAAAAAAATGTATTCGAGAAAATAAGTCTTGTACTTTTGAAAAAGAGTATATAAATTATCTAAAAGAAAGTTTAAATTATAAAGATATTCTTGAAATAATAAATATAAAATATTCAGAAATTACTTCTGATTATATTAAGGAAAATCAAGATTTAATAGAATTAGACTTAGATAAAAAAACTACTTTGGATTTATTAAAAATAAATAGTAACTATCTAAAATTAGATAATTCTCGAAAAAGAAAAATTTATTATGAGTATTTAAAAGATAGAAAAATTATTGATCTAATTGATGAAATAAATAATTCAAAAAATGATAAAAATTCAGCTTTGCTTACTTATCAAATTTTTCTATTATTTTCTAATGAAATCCTTTATTTAAACTAAAAATTAAAATCAGATATTTACAAAATATCTGATTTTTTTAATTGCCAAAACTCGAAAAATATGATATCCTTTTACTGTTATAAAATAACAAAAAAGAAACATGCCGGATCTAAATAATATTCTTTTAATAAATCTCGTAATGTATCCCTTATCGTTCGTTCTATTTAATTTTTTGATTGCCAGTTCTTTAAAAATTATTTCTGAAGCGATTCAGAAAATTGAAAAATTCTTTATTTATTTTAATAGAATAAGTGTTGTTATACTTATTATTTATTTTATTTGATTAACCTATTTTAAAGTAATCAAAATTATATAGTAATTAAAATATATAAATGATATTAAAAAAACAAATTGATCCAGATTTTCGAAAAAGGGAATTAACTCTTGATATTCGTCCGTTGTTATCAGACAATAACAACGATATGGAATATATAGAGGACGAAAAACGATATCCTTTAACCCCGGAAATAATTGTTACAAATTCTAAAATAAAAGTTAGTAAGAATAAAGATAAATTTGAAAGTATGAAAAATAGAACTTTAAAATATTTTTTATTAAATTTTCTTTTATATATTTATAAAAAGATTTTAATATTACTTATATACTTGTTCCATAATTTTAGAGAAGTTGTTGAAAGAGTGAAGCGGTGATGAATAAATTTCGAGAAAAAATACTCAGATAGGACTTTATTCTTTCTTTCTATATCTCTTCCTGAAAACATAGTAGATGTAAAAGATATAAATTTATATTATCCACTTCTTAGTCAAAAGAATTGTTATAAATTACTTAAAATTAGAAAAGAGAAGATAAAAATGTTTAATGAAGTGTTTGATAAAAAATAAATGGATTTTTGTCTGCTATTTTTTCAACAGTTTTTCAATAAATTTTCGGTGATGTGCTATATATGAATAAGTCAAAAATGAACTTTTAGAAAAATTTATATAATAATAATTTTTTAAATAGTGTATATATTATATTAGACTTAATTACATTTTGTCTAATATAATCCAGTAATACTTTCCTATAAATGATTTTAGAGTTTCAGGTATTTTAGGAAAATCATTTTATTGGACATAATATATTTATTTACATATTTAATCTAATATATACATGAAATTTGTAGAACCAATAAGAGATGTTAGGAAAATTTCTCAAATCAAAAATTTACTTAGATCAGATTGAAATATTCGTGATTTATTATTATTTGAATTAGGAATTAACTCTGCTCTTCGTATTTCTGATTTACTTTCTATTCAAATAAAAGATTTATTCGAGAACGATTTAAGCATAAAAGACTTTTTTGATATAAAAGAAGAAAAGACAAGTAAGAACAATAGAATAACTATAACTCCGAAGGTAAAAGAAACTTTAAACCTTTATAAAATTACTTATCCCGAAATAATTAAAAATGAAAATAATTCTGTATTCTTTCGAAAAAAGACTTTTCCTCTTTGATCTAAATCTATTACTCGTAAGATGACTTGGTTAATTTTATCACAAATTTGTGAGGATGTTGGGTTAAAATGAAATTTTTGAAATCATAGTCTAAGAAAAACCTGGTGATTCCAAGCAAGAACAAATAATATTCCTTTAGAAATTATTCAACATAAATTAAATCACTCATCGTTATCGGTTACTCAAAGGTATTTATGAATTACTTCTGATGAAATAAAAGAAGCCTGTAACAAGTTAGACTTGTAAGGCTTCTTTTAAAAGAAATTCATCATATTCTTTTATAACTTCTCACTTATTATTTACTTTCTGAATATTTCAGTTTATTCTTACAAAAATATTTCACATTGGATAGTATAAATTTGATTCACTTTTTTCTATTATGATTCTTGAATTATCTATAAAATATTTATACCAATTCAGATTATTTCATTCTTTAATAAGTGCATCTCACATGTATTCTCTTTTCTTATCTTCTTTATTTAAAAACATTTATGTATAAATTAATAGTAATAATAATTATATACATCATTTCAAAGATACTTAGATAAATATATATAGTTCTATTATTATATGGTATGCTAAGAAATGAACAGTTCTTTGTATTAAGCCATTTTTATATAAATATCTATATAATTTAAAAATATTATTTTACCATAATATTTTTATTTTTTATTTTAAATAAAAGGTTCTTATATGATTATTTCTAATATTAACACATTTGCTAAAAAATCTTAAAAATCATCATTTTCATATAATTCTTTTAATTCTAAGTAAGTATCATAATTTGTTCCTTTTAAGAAGCAATTTATTATATTATTATCATTAAAAAGTTCTAACTTTACAACATTTGCGCTGCCATCTAAGAAATATAAAACAAAAAAATTCGTCTTCGGGCGGATTTTTTTGTTTTATTTATAGCCTTTTTATAAGAAAAAGATATAATCCATAAAATTATAAATAATAAGATAAATATTTTAATGTTTGAAGATATTATAAAATTGGTTTTAGCTCATCACGAGGATTTTACTTATGAAGAAGTAGAAGAAGTATGTCAGGATTTTTATGACAAAATTCCAAAGAAAATAAAAGAAGAAACAAAACTCAAAAGATTAAATAAATATATGACTGTAGAATTTGAATTAGAGAGTAAAGAATTCACATTTGAGTGAGAATCAAGTAAAGAATATTCACTAGAAACTATTCCAAAATCTTTATTTGAATGAAAATCTAAAATTGTTTCAAGTCTTATAAATATAAGAAATCTAAATAAAAATATTGAGCAAACTTATTTATTTGAAAATGCGGAATTAAAAGTAAATTCAAGAGATAAAATAGCACTTATTTGAAAAAACTGAGCGGGTAAAACTACTCTTTTAAAAATGATTATTTGAAAAGACAAGGTGAATCACGAAGTGAGAGAGGGCACCCTGGGGTGAGAAAACTTAGATTGAATAATAGACATAGCCCCAGGACTTAAAATTTGATATTTATCTCAAGATTTATTTTGGAAATCAGATAAAA
>JAVHPF010000001.1:0-6102 GCA_036170435.1 Patescibacteria group bacterium | reverse complement strand
TTTAAACCAACTGATGGTTCAATAACATAAGGAACATATTTTCTATTATTTATTGGATCAAAATAACTCATATCTTGTTTTGATTCTGCCATATGAGCTTTTAAATCAAAATCTGTTCTATCAGCAACTCACCAAAGTTCTCACCAACCAAAAGGAAATTTATATTCAATATCTGTTGTAGCATTTGAATAATGACTTAATTCATCAGCTTCATGATCTCTAAATCTCAAATTTTCTGGATTTAAAGAAAGTGTAGATTGTAAGAAATTCATACAATCAGCTTTCCAAGCAGCATGAGTTTCCAAATCTTTTCCTGGTTCACAGAAATATTCTATTTCCATTTGTTCAAATTCTCTAGTTCTGAATATGAAGTTACCTGGAGTAATTTCATTTCTAAATGCTTTACCAACTTGAGCAACCCCAAAAGGTATTTTTCTTCTTGAAGTTCTAAGTACATTTGGAAAATCAACAAATATTCATTGAGCAGTTTCTGGTCTCATATAAACTGTTGCTGTAGAATCTTCTGTAACTCATTGAAAAGTTTTAAACATAAGATTAAATTTTTTAGCATCAGTCCAATCTCAAGCTAAACCATTGTTTGGATTTTTTACTTTTTCCCCTTTCATAACTTCAGTTTGTTTTTCAAGTGGCCAAGATTCTGGAATTAAATTATTTACTCAATATGTAGATTGTAAATGAGAAAGTGCATTATCTCCTAATTTTTCTATTAAATCTTCAAGCAATTTATCAGCTCTAAATCTTTCATTTGTATTTTTATCATCAATTAGTGGATCAGAAAATCCTCCAACATGTCCTGATGCAACCCAAACTTTTGGGTTTAATAAAATTGAAGAATCAAGAAGCATCATATCATCTTTTTTTTGAACAAATTCTTTTATCCAAAGATTCTTAATATTTTCTTTTAATAAAGAACCATAAGGACCATAATCCCAAGAATTAGCTAATCATCCATAAATTTCAGATCCAGCATAAACAAATCATCTAACTTTTGATAGTTCAACGATATCTTTCATTGTTACTTTCATAAACAAAAAAATTAAGAAATATAATTACTGAAAAAGACCCCTAAGGAATATCTTTTTTAGTAAAGAAATATTCCTTGGGGTCCTTCATATTTTTGACATATTTGGACGGTTCCACCCAAGTTCTAGGCAAGCCTAGCTCTTTTTTTCTAAAAACCATACTATTTTCTGAGCTTCCAAACTCTAGCACTGGTTTTAACAAATTCATTATATATGAGAATTTATTTTTTTCAAATTTATTTTTTAGCAAAAAAATAAAGCTAGCCTAAGCTAGCAATTAAACTCAAAGAACCTGTTTAACAAAATCCTTGAGCGACAATTCTGAAACATGTCGTCCAGACTCAGTGTAAATTTCGTTATTTCCATCTCCCAAACGGTAACCTGTAGCATCACCATTTTTATAGATATTTCTATCTGTACCGCCTTGCAAAGAAGGAACTCTAATATTTACCATATTACCTGTGGAATCTTCTAATCGACCGTCAAAATGTGCCATTACACACCTCCCTTTTTATCTTTTGTGTAAATTCATTCTAACATAATTAATTATTTTATACAAAAATTTTGTATAAAATAATTAATTATTATAATACTCGCGCAATTGTTAGCTAATAAATTAATTATGAAAAAAGAAGAATTACTTGCGAAAATAGAAGAGTTATTTTATGAAAAAACTTTCAAAGAAATAAGTCTGGATACTATTGCTAAACATTTAGAAATCAAAAAAGCTTCTCTTTATTATTATTTTTCATCAAAAGAGACTTTGATTGAAGCATTAATTGATTTTTCTTTTGAAAATTATAAGACATTTATAAAAAAAATAAGTGGCTGAGATGCTAAAAATTTTATAAAAGAATTCATAGAATTCCCCGCTAAAAACAAAAATGTATTCTCTATAATCAACCAAAACTGATATTGTGAAAATAGTGATATGAAAAAAATGCTAAAAACTAGACAATTAGAAATTTTCAGTATAATAAACTCTTATTTTTTTGAAAAAGCTAATTTTTCAAAGGAAAAAACCTTTCTTTTACTATCTATAATGGAAGATATTTCCAAAAGAAAATGTATTTATGGAGAATGTCCTATAAATACAAATGATATTTTAAAGGAGATTTATAATACTTTTAATATAGTTTAATACTTAACTTAGTTTTTTATGTGCTTAATAGATTGTGATATAAAAGATTTATTTTCAGATGAAGAAATAAATAAACAAAGAGCATTACACTGACTTCCTCCATTAGAATCTATAAATAAAAAAGATGATAAATGATCATGAATTGAAGCACTAGACATAAATCAAATAATGATAAAAGAAAGAAGTGAAAAAATTATCATGTGATGATTACCTGATAAAAAAACTATAGAACAAAGAATAGCAAAATATGTTTGAGCTGAATGATTTGCTTGAGGAACAGTTGAATATGCTGAAAAACTTTTCGCATGAGACGATGAGAAAGTTGATGAATATTTAATGAACTCACTTAATTATTGAAGAGAACTTGAATTAGAAATTAATAATACAGAAAATATTCCTTTAGCTTTAGTTGCTATAACATCAGATATATCAAATAGATTAACTAATATATTTCCTATCTAAAAACTATGAAACAAACAACTCTAGCTGTAATAATAAAAGATGAAAAAATACTTCTTTGTATGAAAAAAAGAGGTTTTGGTGAATGATTTTGGAACTGAGCAGGATGAAAATTAGAAAAGTGAGAGACTATTGAAGAAGCAATGATAAGAGAACTCGAGGAAGAAACAGGTTTAAAAACTAATTTAGATTCTATGGAAACTCTTTGAGTATTACAATTTAGATTTTTAGATAAAGCTGATTGGAATCAAGATGTAAA
This sequence comes from Patescibacteria group bacterium, assembly GCA_036170435.1. Lineage (GTDB taxonomy): Bacteria > Patescibacteriota > Gracilibacteria > BD1-5 > UBA6164 > JAQVPN01. Next base: position 3,200 of record JAVHPF010000001.1, on the reverse strand, counting down.
TGTTTTCAAAATAAATAGTTGGCAAAATGAGCCAATTGAAACAGAAGAAATGCTTCCAAAATGGTTCAATATCTCTGAAATTCCATACGACATGATGTGGGAAGATGATAAAATTTGGTTACCAAAAGTAATTGCTTGAGAGAAAATAGAATTTGAATTTCAATTTTTAGATGGGAAACTCGTAAATCACAAAGAATTCACTAGAGCAAAGCTAGAAGAATCTAAACTAATAATAAATAATTGATATAAAAAAATATTTCAAAATTTTTATTCTCTTAATTCAAAAGTATTCAATGTTTTGATATATGGGGGAGATAAAAGTGATTCTTGAACAATGCTTGTACCAATATTAGATAACTGAAATATCCTTTATCTTAGAGAATATAGATATTGACCAGATGAATTTATCTATAATTTCCCTGTTTGAAAACAAGAGCCAGAATTAACTAGTGAAGAAAATATAGCAAAAGAATTAAAAGAAGAAACTTGATGTGTGGCTGAAAAATTTGAATATTTATGAGAAACTATAGTTTGAAATTATAGCTGATGAAAATTGAAATATTTTCTAGCAAAAAATGTAAAAAAAGCTTGAAATCAAGAATTAGAAGAACCTGAACAAATAGAAGTAATTGAGTCTATAATTGAAGATTTTGAAAAATTAATACAAATTTGAGCAGTTAAATGTCCACTAACAATTACAGCTTTTTATCTAGCTAAATCAAGATTATAAAAAAACTTGAAAATATAAGTATATTCTATATAATAAGCGAAATCAAAAAAGCATTTGAGTCTGCTATCAACAGACGAAGCTGGAGGAAGAAAAATTTGCAAAAATTTATTAGAACCTCTCGAAGTAAAATTCTTCGTTATCAAAATTAAAATTAAGTACAAGCTTTAGGTGGTAACTCTTTGCTTCAAGCAAAGCCAAAAGCATAAAAATATCAAACGATATTTTTATGCTTTTTTATTTTTAAAAAAATTAATGAAGAAAAAATTGAATGAATTAAAGGATTTTGTAAAAAACTTTGATTCAAAAGAAAGAGAAAAATGAGTAAGGCATTATATAGCAAATTATATATGACGAAATATTGTTAAAATAGAATGTATACTTGAATGATATATAAAAGAACAATCCAATGATAAAAAAGAATTACAATTAGTATTAGAAAATGTAAGAAAAATTGAATTGCTTTTAGATAATGAACATTTTTCACACACTCTGGCTGAAAGTCATAGGAATTGAAAATATAGTACAAATGAACTTTTAAATTTACTTAATAATAAATAATACTTATGAAAAAGAAAGAATTATATGAGCTTTATTTAAATAAGCTTGAAGCAACAATAGATAATGATAAATTTGATGATATAGATTTGATTCTAGAAGCAATATATTCAGAAAATATTCCTGAAAAAGAAATGGATGAAATGTATGAAGTACTAAATGAAGCTACTCTATATACAGAACTTAGAGAAAATGAATACAAAGAAGCTTTCAAAGAATTAGTAGAAGAATTTAAAAAATAAAGACCTCACCCTAACCCTCTCCTCACAGGAGAGGGAATAAAAGGAAATTTTATAATTTTATAATATATATATGAACTTATCTGACTATATAAGAGATATTCCCGATTTTCCAAAACCTGGAATAATGTTCAAAGATATTACTACTCTACTCGCTCATCCTGAAGCTTTTGCCGCATCTGTAGACATGTTAGCAGAACTAGTAAAAGATGCTGACAAAATTGTTGGGCTTGATGCTAGATGATTCATCTTCGCTCGAGCTGTATCTTATAAATTAGGAAAACCACTTATTCTAATCAGAAAAAAGGGAAAACTTCCCTACAAAACTATAGACATAAGCTACGACCTAGAATACGGTTCAGATTCATTTTCTATGCACACTGATTCAATCGAATCTGGTGAAAAAATAGCAATAGTTGATGATCTACTTGCAACAGGATGAACAGCAAAAGCTGCAATCGACCTAATAGAAAAATCTGGCTGAATTGTTGATAGTCTAAATTTTGTAATAATTCTCGATGAATTAAACTGAATTGCTAAGTTAGAATGACATAAAGTTAATAGTTTAGTAAGTTATTAGAAAATAAATATGCAAAAACCAATTTTTACAAACGAAATTATTGCTGCTCAAAATAAATATTGGCTAGTATTTCAAAAAGATTTCATAGATTCTCAAGATAGGAAATGAAATGTAATTACAATGAAATCGACAAAAAGCTGAAATTGATCTTTTGTATTAGCTTTAACAAAAGATAGAAAAATTATCTTGAATAAAGAGTACAAATTTTGACCTGATGATTTTATCTATAATTTCCCATCTTGATTTATAGAAAAATGATTAAGTTGAGAAGAAAATGTAAAAAATGAACTTCAAGAAGAAAGCGGCTATACAACAGATGAGAAAATAGTATATCTATGAAAAACAATGCAAAATTGATATATAAATTGAGATAATGAATTATATTTCGCTTTTAATTGTTACAATAATCATAGTTTAAATACTCACGAATGAGAAGAAATAGAAAGCACATTTCCAAGTATTGAAGAATTTGAACAAATGTTATCTAGAAATGAAATACTAGACCCTTATTCTGAAATTGCCTATTATAGAGCAAAAGAACTAACAAGTAATTTTACAGATTTTAATATTTAGGAATATATGAGAATACCTGAATCTATTAAACTGGCTGCAAATAATTTAAGAAATAATTCAACAAAAGCAGAAGTTATATTGTGGAATTATTTAAAAAATGGAAAATTATGAGAAAAATTTCTAAGACAAAAACCAGTTTATGTTTATACTGAAAACAATTGATTAGATAGATTTATAATTGCTGATTTCCTATGTTTTGAAAGAAAAATTATAATTGAAGTTGATTGAAATATTCACGACTTAGAGGAAATTTATAATTTGGATAAACATAAAGAATCTTTACTTAAAAATCTTTGATACAAAGTTTTAAGAATAAGAAATGAAGAAATATATGATGATATAGAAAATGGTTTAGAAAAGATTAGGGATTCTTTTAAATAATACGTAAATAATCCCTCCCCCTTCGGGTACTCCCTTTGGAAAAGGGAGATTGGAAAAAGAACAACAACTAAATCCCCCTTTCCCAAAGGGGGTGGCGAGGAACGAGCCGGGGGATTAGAAACGAGAATAAAAAATAATATTT